>NZ_KB902826.1:0-16796 GCF_000379585.1 Bradyrhizobium sp. WSM2793
ACGGAGCGGGGTCGCCATAGCTTTCGAGACCCACAGCATTCTCGAAGCTCTTGGGGCCTGAAGAGAGGCACGATAAACAGACGTCTGTCGAACCGACGGATGATTTCAGTGAGCAGGGCATCAACTCGCGTCATTGAGCATGTGTTGAGCTGCGATCCCTTGCAAAGCCTGTCGGCGAGCTAGGTCGACTAAAGCAACTCGCTCAAGACGGGCATGCGATCGCCCTGGTATGCTCGCCGCAACACCATTATACCACCTTTGCCTTGCGACGATCGCGTATGCGGCGGCTTGGCAGAACTTTTTTGTGACGGCGTCATCAGTCAGACAGCGGCGATTGCGAACTGCGATCGGTTTGATGACCACTTCGAGCCCATTAGCGTGATTTCACCCCGAGATTCATTTTCTGATTGCGACGTTGGAGTGCCATTTTCTGCGCGGCTTTCATCAGCTTGAAGACCATGCCGGGCGCCCTGCGCTTCGATATCCAGCCGTTGAACGGAATGTGCCGTAGCACCATTACGGAACTGCTCACCGGATTGGGCGAGAAACGCCGCGCGAACTTTTCATGATCGTCTACCAGCAGCACGAACTCGGCCCCACTGGGATATCAAGCGTTCATGATCTTGATTGCGGTCATAAAGAATCAGCTGAAGCCAACGATAATAGCGGCACCGCTCGCGTTCTTACGAAATCGACATGAGGGCGGCCGGGCGACACTGTCGCGCTGAATGACTAAGGGTAGCGGGCAGCTCCTTGAATGGGTGCGGCTGGGACAGCCGCCGGAACGCACGCATTGGTACTCGCGCGACGTCGGCCACAAACCAAGGCAAATTCGCCGGATATATGCGCCACAGGACGGTTTTTAGCGATTTTTTCGTTCACGGCGGAGGTAGGCTTTGGGTAGCTTATCGGCCATGCCGTACAACAATCAGCAACTGAGGGCTACTCCTTGCGCGACTCCACGAAAGCGGCGACTTCTGAGCGCGCGGACCTTCACGCCGGACCCGAGAACGAACTCACGGGTTGGCAGCCCTACAAGGGCTTCGACAATTTTGAGATTCATTGCGGGCCTTACTTTTATCGGCAGGAACCGGACGGCAGTTTCCGCGCCGCCTTCCGGGTCGAGAATAAGCACCTCAATGACGGCAAGAACGTGAGTGGTGGGTGCCTGATGGCATTTGGCGATTCTTGCCTGTTCGTGATCGCGAAGCCCGTGCTTCAAGGTCCCGGCGTTACCATTGATTTCTCCGGTTCGTTTATCGATGCCGCGCGCGAAGGCGATCTGATTGTGGGTGCGGGCGAAATCATCCGCGCTGGTGGCTCGCTGATTTTCGTGCGAGGTCAATTGACGTCCGGAGAGCGTACGTTGTTCACATTTTCCGGCACGATTAAGCGACTTAAGAAGGGGTAAGGCAGCCTTGGCGCGCAGCCCGGCGTTTTTACCTGCAGCCGTCGCTTATAAAAGCAACGCCTCAAGCTGAGGGGCCGGACTGGTAACCGCACCGATGTGCGGAGCTGACCGTCAGAGCCGCGGGTATCTAACACGCGACGTTGCCTAGGAAGCAACCTGTGCCGAGCGCAGCAGGCGCCCTCTTGGAGGGAGCTCCATACGCTTCTAACCGCATCCGCAGGCAGCCCGAGCTGCTAAGGCAACGAGGTCGCGAATGGTGGGCAGGAAGTCTCTGGTCTTCAAAGCGTCGAACTTGAGGCCGGGTCTTTGGCAAGATATGTGTCCGCGATAACCATCTTTCAGACCTGTTTCGACGGCATACGCCCAAGCCTCAGAGCTACAGGAGGATACAAGCCGACGGCGACGTCTCTGTCGTTATCGGGTAGCAGCGCCCAAGCGCAGCGCTGACTGATGCAGTGATCGGCTGACCAAAAGCCAAGCGGGAGGCGACTTTTCCTATAGAGTTAAAGCCTCGAATTTCGAATGGGCTACCGTCATCGTCAATTCGATTGCACCGGCCCAAAGCTTGCGGATGACTTTGGCCACCATTCACTCCCGTAGGAAACGCTGCGCTCGGGGCGCAGATCACTTGCGTCGGTTTACCAGTTACGCGCGACTACCTTTCCTCCGTCTTGGGATTGCGCCGCGCCAGGGTTACGGAGATGCTAATCCGATTTGAAGAACAAGGGGTGATTCGCAAGATGCGCGGCGTCTTGCAGATCGGCAAGCGCGAATCCCTTGAGCAAAAGACATGTTGTTGAACAAATTAGTCTCAAGTGTTTATGCCTCGTCTCCGTCAGCATTCTCATCACCGGAGCCGGTGGGCTAATAAATGGTTGCGAGGATTTGGATATGTGGGATGGCCCCTTCTGGCGATGTGGCGGATTTCCTAGATCGATTAGGTGATCAACAACGATACTTCGGTTTGGCCCGCGGCCCCTTTGTTCAATCAATGCTTTGGCGTTAGCCCAGATGACAGCCATCGAAGGCAAGGACGACTAGTGAGACATGACGGTAGTCATGCCAGGAACGAGAATCGTTGTGATCAAGGCCGAACTCGTTCTTCGCGGTGTCGAAGCAGTCTTCGATGACCCAGCGATGGACTTCCACCAACAGCTTCTGGATAGACATACGTGATAGGCGCAACCTTTGTTCGGAAGTCACGAAGCTCCTGCGACAACCCTGCTGCGATTGGCGGCAGTTCGCTGCTCATCGAAACTGATCTCGGCACCAAGGAATGGACGACCGACGGCCTTGGTCGTAAAATAGCCTGCCATGGACTCCGCCGGCGTCAAAATCCAATCTCACGTCAAGCAAAGACTATCTCACGCATTAAGGCCAAATCCATTCAGCGCGCGCGGCGGTATTACTCGACTTGAAAGCTGGTAAGTTAACAGCTGGAAATCTGCATTGGCCAGCGCGAATCGGACAAAAGACTCAGGACTTGCTCATTTCGCTTGGATCGGATGATCTCTCACTTTGCGCAGGCATACGAAACACCAGTTTCTAACGGAACGAGAGCTGTCATCGGCCTCTGGGCGGCTTTTAGCTGGCGCCGCTAGTGGTGCAGCTGAACCCATCGCCTGCATGTACTCACTCTCTCGCTAGGCGAAATTCGCGGGCGGCTCCTTGACGACTTTAACCTTCGCTACACTGCACCGGCCGTCGACGCTGACCGGCACCTCACCATTGATCGACGCGCGGCGAACGACGCGACGCTCATCGCCGTAGTCCCTGACCGCATAATGCATAGTGGCGCGGTTGTCCCAGATAGCGACGTCGCCCTGCTTCCAGCTCCAACGTACGGTATTTTCCGGCGCGGCTATATGCGCCTCGAATAGATCGAACAACCTTTGTCCGTCGTATTTCGAGATATCAACAAAGCGCGTCACATAACAGCCGAGCACCAGTGCGCGCTCGCCGGTCTCAGGGTGGACCCGTACTACGGGGTGCTCGGTCTCGAACATCGTTCTGGCAAGGAACTTCTCATGACGATTTTTGTCGGCCTGGCTGGGGCGGACGGCTACGGCGAAGTCGAACGCGCTGCTGTGAACGGCCCAGAGATCGTCGGCAAGCCGCTGCAGGGTCGGCGGCAAGTCGTCATAAGCGGCCGCCGTGTTTGACCAAACAGTGTCACCGCCGACTGGTGGAATCACTACCCCTCGCAACACCAAGACCTTAGGATACGCGTCCACGCAGGATGCATCAATGTGCCAAGCGTCAGCCCGAACACCCCCGCATGCAGAATCAATATCAAGGATCGACGTCGTTCCCTCGGCAGCACCTAGCAAGGGCGGCACAAGCGTCCCAAACCGAAGAGCAAAGCGTTCCTGCTCGGCGTCATCGAGATGAGCCTGGTTGCGGAAGAAGATCACCTTGTGCTCAAGCAGCAGGCTATTAATCGCAGCGAAGGTATGGTCCGGCAAATCGCCCGACAGCTTGATATTTCTAACTTCGGCGCCAATGCGCGCTGTGCATTTGATGATATCGCTCCGCGGAACGACTTTGTCGATTAAAGCTGTCTCGCTCATGACATTCTCCGACTTTGGTTTCTACGCCAGCCCGAGTAATTTAGTCGTGAAACGACGGGTGACGCTAGATTGGAAAGGCCTCTAAAATCTGCGCTAAACCGTGCGTGGTGCGATGCCACGCCAGTGATTGCGACCTTTTCTGAATTCGCCGAGCTTTTCGCGATCGCAAACGCAGCCTGTTTCGTTCCAAGCAAGTGCGAAGTGCCTAGATGCAAATGGATGGTGCTGACGTCGGGCTTTCATGGGGGTAGGCTCGCGTTACAGAGTGATCTCTAGCAAGGGTCGTGCCATTCAACGTTGAATCGTTCGTCAACATAAAGAAATGGCTCATTTCTACCAGCGAGAGCTTAGCCCGTCACGATTTGATGCACCATGTTCTCACTTACACGAGATGCGATTCCAACAATCGCGTGTAGGTAATATTGTGAGACGTGCACGCGTGCGCTTGCGGCGACGCTGCCTCGATTGTCGCCGTCGACTCCACAGAAGCCGCGGCCGGTTAGAGTGATGCCGCAGCGAACCTTGGCCTCAATCAAATTCAGTGCATGCTTGAGCGGGGGCCGCGAGTTCGACAAGTAGCAGCAGGACCCCCGGCAGCTAAATGTCAGGATCGGACCAATCATCTCAAGCGCGATAGTAGCCTTTATCGGAACTGCCCTCGTAAGGGCCGCGCCTTTGCGGCATGGCTTGGTACAAAGCAAATCTCGACCGGGGATCGAACTATTCTCGACCGCATATCAAGGCGGCAATCGCTATCTGCGAACACCTTAAGCGAGTCTTGAGTCCCACCCCTTTGGTTCGCAAATGGTGCTTCGATATCGCCAGAGAGGCGGTGTTGTATATGATACGAAATGTATAGTAGGCCGCAATTGACCTGCCGCTGCGTATTTCCTCCAGATGGAGTTGGAGTCCGGCTGAAGTGTAGCGAGACCGAACTTTGGATCATCCAGAACTGGAGTTTTTTGCGTTGATCACGTTGGCGGGCTGGATGCGCCGACGTGATTTTGCAGCAAAATCGGCGGTCTGTTGCCGATCGCGCCATGGGGCCGTTCTTCGTTGTAGTATCTGCGCCAAGTCTCCACTTTTTCTTGGGCGTCCGCAAGGCTGAGGAACCAGTGAGTGTTGAGGGATTCGGCCCGGAAGCGGCCGTTGAAGGCCTCGATGAACGCGTTGTCGGTCGGCTTGCCCGGCAGGAGAAGTTCAGCGTGACGCCGCGTTGATAGGCCCATAGGTGGCGATCGCCACATCAAGGATCTGATGGCAGCTCAAAGGTACAAATGAGTTATCGAACCTCGCAGTAGCCAGTCTCAAGGACGGCATTGAGGTCATCCAAGTGCCGGCACCGCCGATCCAAGCGCCTGATCACCTCGTCACCTGAATCCGAATAGCTCAGCCTATTGGCCGATAATTCAATGGAGATTTCTAAATGACTATGGATAACGAGAAGGACGCCCCACCGGCTCTATCCACAGGTGCGACCCATATGCTCATCGAGCTATGGGGAGCGAAGAACCTCGACGATCCGGCCCTTGCGGAAGACGCAATCCGAAAAGCCATTCGTGCAGCGAGGGCGACATTACTACACCTTCATGTTCATAAACATTGTCGCGGTCACGGCGTCTCCGCAATAGCCTTGTTGGCTGAGTCGCACATGACCTTACATACCTGGCCTGAGAGGTCTTACGCGGCCGCTGATGTTTTCGTATGTGGCGACCGTGATCCTGCGACCGCCGTGCCAATTCTGGTCGACGCCTTTCAGCCCGAACGGTCTGACGTTCGTCGCTTCCGGAGAGGTGTGTCAATCAAGCCATGAAGATCACCAGGTGGAATGCAAGCGGCGCGTCCTCGCTCCCGATCGCCAGACTTTACCAAGCATTCGGAAGGCGCTCGCCGCTCTCAGCTAACCTGGCCCGTCGTTTCAACGCTGCTGGGGGACCTCCATGAGCAGCATCATCCGCGCCATCAATTTCAGCCTGCTGATGGTATGAAGTGCGAGACTAGTTCGAGTTTTGCGGTCTGCTGATCGTATTTTCCGGCGCCCTTTGTGCAGCTGCCGGGAAGTTCGTCGGTGCTAAATGTGATTGCGGCCTTTGTGGGCTGGGGGAGACTTGAGGCGATTGGCGTTGGCCTCAAACTTTTGCCCGCCAGCCAAACGCGCAACCTGTGGCAGGTTCGTTAGGCCTGCGCCGGGCCGTGTGGAAGGCGCGCGATGTCACGACGGCTAAATGGCGCAGCGGGATCTCTCCTGGGCGACCGTGACCGCGGTAAGGCCCAACATCACGTTGCCGGTGATTCCGAAATGGAGGCGATAGAGCCACCAGATTGCGCAGCACCGGTCGAGATCGGAAATGGCGAGCGCGCGCTTTATTGCTGCACCCATCCGCGGCATCGGCATTATTCCACGTGTCATCTGGAAAACTCGACGTCTCGGGACCAGTGCTCTCCATTTAGTGAGTTTTCGGTCGGTGATGGCTCGCTCTCGGGCGCTTGCATCTGCAATAAATTGGGAGCTGAGATTGATGTTCGCCATGGCATTCTTTTCCGCGTTTCGAAGCTGGTTGAGCACACGCCTATGTGCATCCAACCTTGCCGTAACCTTATGATGGAAGTACTGCTTCCAGAACGCCCAGATCTGGTAGTGACAATTGACAGGACTCCTATCCGATAAGTACGCGCACGAATCCCACTGCTACACAAAGCACCTGCGCCACTTGCCACTATCGTTGCGGCTACCCGAACTTTGCTGCTACCCCCTTCGGAAATAACTCCGCGCCCGCCAAGACTATCTGGGCTCGCACCGGCAGTGCCTACGGCGTTTTCCGAGGGGCAGCCAACGCCATCGGCTCCGGCCGTGTCAAATCGCTCAGCATCGGGCCTGCCAGCTGTCGCGCGTCGAGTGCTCCATCTCGACCGTCCCGGAAGACCTCGCAGAGCGATGCCGCTCTAGCGTTGCATGTCCACTCAGCCTTTGCTCTTTCTTTGCCTAATGTTGAGGCCACGAGCTCAATGTTGAAGATTGTAGCAGTAGGGGCATTTTCCTACGAGAAGCCCTTCGTTAATCGCGGAGTTGATCGCCTCAAACAAGCTTAGAGACTCCGGCGGGCATCGACAACACTCCTGCTGATGTTCGTGCCGATAACGGTCGGCTGCGTCGTACTCGTCTCAGCCACAAGCGCGCGAGTTTTCATGCGCTAGACTAATCATGCGATGGCAATTCCTCGTGACGTCGAGGGGACAGTTTTCCACGGCGCGCGACACCAAGCATTCACGTGTCGAAAATAAGCGCGAGCGTGTTTCTTTTTCTGGTAAGAGCGGTGGCATTTGTGAATGCGGTCAGTCAGGCGCCCATGCTCTCGCGTATTCTGGATTTAATCCCGCTGAGACAATCGATTGGCGCCGGCGCTTAGAGTTAGGTCCGCCTGCCGAGGAGGATGCAGCTGTCCCCACCAGATGCTCGACATGGACTTGAAAAAACAATCGAATGAGCAAAGCGCGTAAGGTTTTCCTCCTGCCGCGGCGGTTCTCTGCCATACGCAAAACCCGCCAACATTCGACTTCTAGCGCCCCACTTACCTGTTCTGACCACGTTGGGCGGAAGTCGTTGCGGTCCCCTACGCCTGGGCAGAAATCAGATGCGAACCTAACTCAAGAACTCATAGTGCCAGTGAGGCATGCTCATGCGCGAGCAGCTCGGGCAGGCGGGCATGTGTGATGTGCAGGCTTGCCTCGACGGCGGTGCTGTCGAGATCGAGCCGCAGCGGCAGGGTGTTGATGAACAGGCCCATCGGACGGCGGCACCGGCGCCGCCATGCATGCGGCCGAACAGCACCGTGCCGAACACCACCTGCTCACGGCAACTGCTGCGCGCCACCACCTCCCGCACACCAGGTGGCAGAGGCTCGCCAGGGTCACACCAAGCCGCCTGGCCGCGCAGCCGCGCATTGAGCACCTGCGGCAGCGTCCGCCGTGCCTCCGTGGTCCCGCTGCCGTCGCCGCAGACCTCGCTTAAGCCGAACGGCCGGCCCGGCTCAACGATGTCTGCGAGCCACGTCCGGAAGAACTCTTCATGCGCCTTTGCATCAACGCCCACGCGCCTCCGTCACCATATTGCAAAAGGGATGTGGGACTATCAGGCCATGCTCATGTCCCTCCAGCACGGCCAAATAGCACTAGGCCTACGGAGATGCTGCCAGCCATGTTTTAGGCTCGCCTTCCGCCGAGAGCGGACCGAACTCGACGGCCTGCCGCTCGAACAGACTGCGATAGATGCCGCCGGGTTGCACGATCAGTGCGGGATGCGTGCCCTGCTCGACTATCTCGCCGCGATCGAACACCAGGATGCGGTCGAGGCCGCGCACCGTCGACAGGCGGTGCGCGATTACGATCGAGGTGCGGTCCTTCATCAGCCGTTCCATCGCCTCTTGGATCAGCGCTTCCGATTCCGAATCCAGGCTCGACGTCGCCTCGTCCAGGATCAACACTGGCGCATCGGCAAGGAACGCGCGCGCCAGCGCAACGCGCTGCCGCTCGCCGCCCGACAGATTTACGCCGCGCTCACCCACTAGAGTGCTGTAGCCCTTCGGCGATCGTATGATGAAGTCATGCGCATTGGCGAGCCTCGCCGCCTGCTCGATCGCCGCCATGCTGGCGCCGGGTCGGCCATAGGCGATGTTTTCAGCCAGCGAGCGGTGAAACAGGATCGGCTCCTGCTCCACGATCGCGATCTGGCTGCGCAGCGACTGCTGCGTGGCTTTCGCAACGTCCTGGCCGTCAATCAGGATCCGGCCGCCGGAGACGTCGTAGAGCCGCTGAAGCAGCTTGACGAACGTGGTCTTGCCGGAGCCGGAGCGGCCGACCAGACCGATCCGCTCGCCGGCACGGATCTGGATCGACAATCCGTCGTAGAGCGGCACGCGATCGCCGTCATAGAGGAAGGTGACGTCCTCGAACGTGATCCTCCCACCGTGAATGTCGATCGGCTTGGCGTCGGGGGCATCGACAATGCCGATCGGCTCGCCATAGATGGTAACGAGTTCCTCCATGTCGTTCACCGAGCGCTGCAGATTGTTAATGTGCATCCCGACGTCACGCAAATAGGCGTGGATGATGTAATAGCTTGTCAACACATAGGTGACGTCGCCCGGAGAGGTGCGCCCCGCTATCCACAGCAGGATGGCACCGCCGATCACCGAAGCACGAAAGCACAAGAGCATCACGAGCTGCACCGTGCTCGTGCCGTTGGACCGCAGCCAGGTGCGCTGCACCCGCGTCCGCCAGCGTCTGGCGACACCGTCAAGCCGCGCATCCTCACGCGCCTCAGCACCGAAGGATTTCACCACAGTATTGCAAGTGAGCGCGTCCGCTAGCGTGCCGCTGACTTTGCTGTCCCAGGCGTTGGAGACGCGCGCCGCCGGCGCGATGTAGCCGATCGTGAATGCCGTCGTGATGGCGACATAGATCACTGCGCCGAGGCCGATCACGGCGCCGAGCTCGGGCCAATGCAGGCCGAGCAGGATCGTCGAGCCCACGAGCACCGCGAGCGACGGCAACAATGCCATCAGGATAGTATGGTTAAGCAGGTCGAGCGCCCACATGCCGCGGGTGATCTTGCGCACGGTCGAGCCGGCGAACGAGTTAGCGTGCCAGTCGGTTGAGAAGCGCTGCACGCGCATGAAGGCCCCACGGGCCACATCCGACATGGTCTTCAGCGTGAACGGCACGATCGCCTGCAAGCCCGTAAACCGCAATATAATCGAGAGCAGACCAAGCGCGAGGGTACCAGCGAACGCAATCAGCGCCGCATGTCGCGCCGCGTGGTCGGAGGGGACCGACGTCAATGCATCCACCAGACGGCCGGAATAGACCGGCATGAACAGGTCGGCGACGGTCGCGCCTAAGAAGCCGACGAGGATGATCGTGGCACGGACTGGCTGCTTCAGCCAATGCTCCAAGGCAAACGGGAGAACCAGGCCGATTGCGGCGCGTCGTTTGTCATCTTGACTGGTCATGGCGCTAGGGGTTTGTGGCGCACGCGGTGTAAAACCGTTCGATCCAGACCCGATGTGCCCAACGCTTGGCGCGCCGATGCGATAAATGCCTGGAGTCTGGGGGCTGCGGCCGAAATCTTCTACCCATTTTACCCACTTTTCGCGTAAGCGCTTAGCTGAAGCGCCTCACGCTTTGCGGGCTCCTCGGGCTGAGAGCATCGATCTGAGACATCGGCCAGCCTTGCGCGATCCGAGCTTGTGTGAGCCAGGTATGCCGGATCGGCGTCACTTATCTTTGCCCGTCTGCAGAAGCGTGGGGATGACCACCTAGCTCCGGCCTCGGCCATGGCTGTACGAAGGTGCATTTTGACGAAGGAAGTGTTCAGCATATGACTGCCAGAGACTTTGCGTTATGGGATCGCGGCGCGACTTCACCTGGAAGATCACCTTCGCGTCGATCCGGACGGAGGTCATAGCAATCCGAACCTCCGGCCACAAACGATCCACCGCCGTGCTCGCTGATCGTTAATTGCCGCTGGCCCACCGGATAAATGGAGGAATTGACCAGTGAGCAGCTCAGATCGTTACCCTTTTTCATCTTTTCTCCTCCGGCGCTTGCGCTTTGGTACTTTGGGAGACTCCGGGCTGCGGAGTCGCACAAAGTGACCCATAGCAAGCCTTCTGACCCTTGTAGTTGGCCAGCGTTTGGACCAATACCGACATAACCTGCTGTTTCAGTTTGTCCGGGATAGATGCGGGGCCGTCCAGCGATTTCAGCGTCACCTCGGATCGCGCGATCCTTGTTGCGCTCTCGTAATAGTACTGGGCGATCGCCGGATAGGACCGGAACTTAGGGACCTCGCCGCGTTGCGGAGGATTCACTGCCAGCTGGGGATTCTAAGCCCAGCGCCACGTTACTCTCCAAAATTATTGTCAGAGGTTGCGCGATGTTTTGCGCTAGCTGATCTCTGATCGCGACCGCGACCGAGAGGGGTGGTGCCTTGGTGTAGACGGGCTGCCGAGCGAGATCCGCAGCGAATGTCGGTGTCGCCGCGCTAAGTGCGACGACACACAAAATCACAAGCAACAAGCTCTTCCTCTCACAAGCGGGCCACATCGGTTCAAGGAAGGAGAGCATCGCTCGTCTCGCGTCTGGGTGCGCTCAGCACTTTCAGTACTGCTGCACCTTAGTAGCAACGTCCGTGCCAGCATCGTTCGGGCGCATTAAGTGCCTAGTTGCGCATGAATAGCTCAACGGCACTTCACGGCGACCAGTGTTTTGAACCCGACGGGCTTTGTGCCGCTGTCGGAATTTGAACAAGAATTGCGCACTTCGCGCCGCCAGAAAACTGATTTGATGTTGTGAGCCGCCGAACGGAAACTTGGTAATCCCTGTCCCCTAGCAGACAGGATTAGAGGCGAGCGACGATGTAGATCGGACTAGAACGAGCCAAAGCCTGTGGACCGGGGACACGAGTTCTGGTCGATGACGATGGAACCATTGGCGGGGCACTGCAGACGGTGCCGCGGATCGGGGAGTCTTTGAAACTGTCAGTGCTCGCCATCGGGCCAAGTGGTTCCAAAACTGGTAATTCGATTAGTTTGCTGTCCAGCCGCGTGTACCAGGGCTCCCTGACGCCCCTATCGACTTCGAAAAGTCGTTTGCCCTCGTATCGAAACATGCCGCCGATCGCCTCGATGGAACTAAGGCTTATACAGGCGTTCACCTCCAGGTTTCTGGCAGGAGTCCGGCTGGAACCACCTGCTGGCAGCGCATCACTTCCCTCGCTGGCATGAAACTCTTTGCGCAAGCTGCGGACCTTGAAAAGCCATCCTGCTACAGCTGGATGACAGGTATCGAATAAGCGCAGGTGGGTCGTGGTCGAGTAGCTCGGCCATTTGGCTTTGCCCTCACAGATCCGGGCGGGCGGCTTTCCCGCACCCGGCTCTTCCCGAGAGTAACCCGCGTCATATCCGCGCCTGCGCCCATGTGCGAGTGATGCGTGGAGTTGGCAGGCGGAAGCGTCCCGTCAGGGTCTCGAACTCCGGCCAGCCCATGCGCCGACTTTTCTGGCTGCGCCGTCTCAGACAACGTAGCCAGGTCCGACGCACTTCGCGGTAGAAGCCGTTGAGCGCGGGATAATTGTGCGGCCTGCCATAGTAGCCATAGTGCCCGCGCAGCACGGCGGCGAACCACTCGTGCTGCGTGGCTAGTGGCGCGTGCATGAGCCGCCAGGCGTCCTGGCGCAACGCCGTCAGCTTGCGCGTCAGGCGTTTCCCAGTCCGTCTTGTGCTTCACGATGAACCGGCCATCTCGGGTCCGCCCGCAGTAGTGGGTGAAGCCGAGGAAGGCGAAGGTCTCTGGCCGCCGCTCGCCGCGCCGCTGACGCGAGAGGGCCGCGAACCGGCCAAACTCGATCAACCGCGTCTTGCCCGCATGGAGCGTCAGGCCGATGGTGGCCAGTCGCACCTTGAGAGCCAAGAGCATTTCCTGCGCATCGGCCTTGCTCTCGAAGCCCATGACGAAGTCGTCCGCGTAGCGCACGATCACAATGCGACCGCGTGCGTGGCGACGACGCCATTGGTTGACCCAGAGATCGAGGATGTAGTGCAGGAAGATGTTGGCAAGGAGCGGGCTGGTGCCTGCCCCTTGCGGCGTGCCCCTGTCCGTCTCTTGCTTCTCGCCGCTCTCAAGAACGCCAGCTCGCAGCCACAGCTCAATGAGCCGTAGGATACCAGGATCGGCGATCCTGTGTGCCACCATCCGCAGCAGCCGCTCGTGGTCGACCGAGTCGAAGAAGCTGCGTATGTCGGCATCAAGCACCCAATTCACGCGCTGGCTCATGATCGCCGTATGCAGGGCATCAAGCGCCATAAGAGGATTCCGCCCCGGCCGGAAGCCGTAGGAGAACCCGAGGAAGTCGGTCTCGTAGACCGCGCTCAACACCTCGGCCACCGCGCTTTGGACGATCTTGTCCTCTAGCGCCGGCACACCGAGAGGCCGCTTGCCGCCATCGGCTTTGGGAATGTAGACGCGCCGCAGCGGCTGTGGCCGGTAGCGAGCAGCGTGGACCCGTGCGCAGAGGTCGCGGATGTTATCCGTGAGCCTTTCTTCGTACTTCGCCACCGTTATCCCATCGACCCCCGCGCTTGCCTGCCGCTTTTGTCGTCGAAACGCCCGAAGCAGAGCGTCCTCGTCGATGTGGTGCAGCAAGGCTGTGAACCGGGTTTGGGCAGCCTGCTTGGCCGCCGCGTTCACCCGCTCGAGATTCGGCGGCAAGGCAACCCGGCTCTGTGTCCGGCCCCTGGCCTTCTCGCGCGGGCTCCTCTCGGGCCGGCCCCTTCCCTCCATACGTCTCGTTTCCTTCGACGACTTCACAGGTACTATGGACCAGTCCGACTCCCGACCTCAGCTCGGACCGCGGCTCTGGCAGTGCCTTGCCGCTGTCCCCCATTGGAGACCAATCCAATGGACCCGGTCGGGCCTCTCATGTTCCGATGATTACCTTCCATGCGTGATCCGGCCACCGACCCCGACGGAGTGGCATCGTCTCGCATAACGACGATGCTCATGCTGCCTTCGTGACTAGGGAACACACTCGGCCTCCGCGAACATCCACCTTTCGAGGCTCATTCCCGCACCCCGCATGGCTCCTGTCTACACTTCAGACCTCACGTTGCCGCGACGCCCGCAAGACTCGGTCCCGGCTTGCCTGCTTCGGCTTTGGCCGGATGGGACTTCCACCCACAAGCAATCATCAGCTTGGCATGACGTACTCCCCGGTGATGGTGTAGCTGGGTAGAGCAAAGCCGTCCGCACGCGCGCGCTCCCATGGCGCCGTAGCGGGCGGGCGGCTTTGCGGTGGTCACCGGCAGTTCGCCGGTAGGGTCGGGTTGCTGACACCAACCTGATTCGAGGAACCACCGATGACCGATGAGATGATGAACCTCCGCACGCTCGTGGAGAAGACCCCTGATGCGGATCTNCTGCGCGAGATGATCGGCTTTGCTGCCCAGCGCCTGATGGAGCTGGAAGTGGAAGGCCAGACCGGGGCCGCCTACGGCGAGAAGAACCCCGAGCGTCTGGCGCAGCGCAACGGCTACCGCGACCGGACCTGGGAGACCCGCGCCGGCACGGTCGAGCTGCGCATTCCCAAGCTGCGCAAAGGCTCCTACTTCCCCGGCTTTCTGGAGCCGCGCCGGATGGCCGAGAAGGCGCTCACCGCCGTGGTGCAGGAAGCGTATGTGCAGGGCGTCTCGACCCGCTCCGTCGACGATCTGGTGCAGGCGATGGGCATGAGCGGCATCTCCAAGAGCCAGGTCTCGCGGCTGTGCGCGGAGATCGATGAAGGTGAAGGCGTTCCTCGCTCGCCCGATCGAGGGCGATTGGCCCTATCTGTGGATCGACGCCACCTACGTGAAGGTGCGCCAGCAGGGGCGCATCGTGCCGGTCGCGGTGATCGTCGCGGTCGGCGTTAACAGTGATGGTCGGCGCGAAGTTCTCGGCATAGACATTGGTCCCTCGGAGGCTGAGACATTCTGGACGGCGTTCCTGCGCAAGCTCGCCCGCCGCGGCCTGTGCGGCGTCAAGCTGGTCGTCTCCGACGCCCATGAGGGCATCAAAGCGACCGTCGCCAAGGTGCTCAACGCCTCCTGGCAGCGCTGCCGCGTGGGGTCGTTGAAAAAGCTGCAATTGGCTGATTCCGTTCTCATCGGCGATTCGCGATCGGCGGAGCAAACGAGATGCTGGGGCGCAAGGAGCGGGATCAGTTGGAGCTCTTCATCACTGGCTCGCTCAAACAGCTCGTCCCAGATGAGCACGTGCTGGCGCGGGTCGATCGTGTTCTCGACCTGTCCTGGCTAAGGGAAGAGGTCTCCGACTGCTATTGCGCGAACGACGGTCGGCCCGGCATCGATCCGGAAGCCGCGGTACGGCTGATGCTCGCGGGTCTGCTCACCGGCATCGTACACGATCGCAAGCTGATGCGTGAGGCTCAGGTCAACATCGCCATTCGCTGGTTTGCTGGTTAGGGCCTGCACGAGCAGCTACCGCACCATTCCAGCCTGACGCGTATCCGCCAGCGCTGGGGCGAAGAGCGATTCCGTAGGATCTTCAAACGCACGGTCGAGGCCTGCCTGAAGGCCAAGATCGCAACAGCGGAAGTGGTTCACATCGATGCGTCGCTGATCCGCGCCAACGTGAGTTGGGACAGCCTCACCGAGCAGCATGTGGTGGATGTGCTGAGCGAGAATCAAAGCGAGGATGAAAGCGAACTCGAGAGAAAGGGCCGGCAGAGCGGCAAGTACAAGAAGATTTGCACCACCGATCCGGATGCGACAATGGCCACCAATGCCCGAAACCGGCGGTTGGAGCCCGCTTACAAGCAGCACACGGCCGTCGATGACAAGGTCGGCGTCATTCTGGACGTCGCGGTTACGACCGGACAAACGAACGAAGGGGAGATGATCGAGCCACAAGTCGATGAGGTTGAAGCTATGACAGGCATCGACATCAAGACGGTCACCGCTGATGCCGGCTATGCCTACGCTAAAGTCTACGGTGCGCTCGAGCGGCGCGGCATCGACGCCCTGATCCCAGCTAAAGCCGAACCAATCAAGAGCCGCGTACCGCTCAGACGCTTCCGATACGATGCCAAGCACGACATCTTGAAGTGCCCGCAAGGACGTATCTTGCGCCCCGCGCGACCCATCAAGCACGGCCGTTTCTTCTATTCGAAGGCGAAGGATTGTGCCCGGTGTCCGCTCAAGGGCGACTGCCTTTCCAAAGGGCGAGTTAACAAAGCGGTCGTTGTCGGTGACGATTATCCTGCACTGCTCCGCGCGAGCGATTTAGCAGACAGGATCGACGGCTTTATCAGCGCCATCGCTGGCGCTCAGAGGGCTTCCACGGCGAAGCCAAGACCTGGCACGGACTGGCGCGCGCCATCCGGCGCGGACTACCGAACATGAAGATCCAGGCCTACCTGACGGCCGCCGCGATCAACCTCAAGCGGCTGGCAGCCGCTCTCCTTGCGCTTATTTTGCCTTGGATTGTCCCTCATAGCGCGTTTGCGGCTTCAGATCGCGCCGTAGCGCGGGTTTTGACGCGAGGGCCATGACGGTGCCGGTCGCTGCATCGCGCGAAATCTATTGGCCACTTCTTCAACGACCCCCGCGTGCACTTCATGCGCAACGCGCTCGCGCATGCCGGCAAGAGCGGGCGGCGTGTCGTCTCCGCCTTCATCGCCACCGCGTTTGCCCAGGACGATGCCGAGGCCGCAAAGACCCAATGGCGAAAGGTCGCCGACCAGCTCCGCCCCAAGCTCCCCAAGCTCGCCGGCTTCCTCGACGAAGCGGAGACCGATGTACTCGCCTACATGACCTTCCCGCCCCAGCACCGGACCAAGCTGCACTCGACCAACCCGATCGAGCGCCTCAACGGCGAGATCAAGCGGCGCACCGAGGTGGTCGGAATCTTCCCCAATGAGGACGCCATCGTTCGCCTCGTTGGTGCGATCCTGCTCGAGCAGAACGATGAATGGGCCGTCCAGCGCGCCCGCTACATGACGCTGGAAACCATCGCGCCGTTGAGCGATGATCCCGCCGTCAGCTTCCCGGCAATCGCCAGCTGACCTGTCCGGCCCATGCCGGCGAACGTGGTGAACTCCGCTTAGCTACACCACGCCGGGGGACACGATCAGCAGATGGCGGACCCTGCAATATGCGATCGGTACTGCGGAGCTAAACAGTGTGGCCCTAAGCAGCGTCGCCGAGGTCGCTTGACAACGGACGGGCCGCAGCGAGCGAGCCTTGGCGCTGCTTTCTTAA
>NZ_KB902827.1:0-15265 GCF_000379585.1 Bradyrhizobium sp. WSM2793
CACAAAGTGACGCAGACCGCCGAATACAAGGACTACATGGAGAAGCAGGCGCTGAAGCCGATCTTCCTCACCGGCAAGGACATGGTGCAGTTCCTCGAGGAGGACGATGCCATCAACAAGTCGCTGATGACGGAAGCTGGATTCGTCGCGAAGTAGTCTCTCTCTCTCTCTCTCTCTCTCTCTCTCTCTCTCTCTCTCTCTCTTCTCCCTGTTCTTACGGGGAGAGGGCTGGGGTGAGGGGCGTCTCCGCGATTTCGACTCTCACCGTCCTTGTGGAGATTCCCCCTCTTCCCGCACGTGGGGAGAGGGGGAATTGAACGCACTCCGTCCCTAACAGAGCATGTCCCAAACCGATCTTGAAATCGTCGTCGACGATCCGACCGCGCCTGAAGACGATTCGCCTTCCGTCGTCTCGTCCGGCACGATCGAGATATTCGTCTGCCTGCTGCTGCTCGCGCTGGCCGTCACGTTCGGCTACGACAATTGGCGCACCGGCGCATCCTGGGATTCGACCGGGCCCGAACCTGGTTATTTTCCGTTCTATCTCTCGGTCATCCTCGGCGGCGGCAGCCTCTACGGCCTGATCGTGGCGCTGCTGGCGCGGCGTGCGGCGTCCGAAACCTTCGTTACGCGCGCGCAGGCCCGCCGCGTCATGGCGGTGTTCGTGCCGACGCTGCTGTTCTGCCTCGTGATGCAGTTCCTCGGCCTCTATGTCGCGAGCTTCCTCCTGATCTCGGGCTTCATGCGCTTCGTCGGCAAGATCGCGCTGTGGAAGTCGCTGCTCACCGCTCTCGTGTTCACGGCGATCATGTTCGTCACATTCGATGTCGCCTTCGACGTCATCATGCCGAAAGGGCCGCTCGAAGCGGCCTTCGGCCGCTAGGCGGTCCCGCGATGGAAGCTTTCGGTCTCCTGCTTCACGGCTTTGCCGTCCTGCTGACGTGGAAGACGCTCGTCCTGATGATGGTCGGGCTAGTGCTTGGCATCTTCGTCGGCGTGCTGCCCGGACTGGGCGGTCCCAACGGCGTCGCGATCCTGCTGCCGCTCACCTTCACGATGGATCCGACTTCGGCGATCGTGATGCTGTCCTGCATCTATTGGGGCGCGCTGTTCGGCGGCGCGATCACCTCGATCCTGTTCAACATCCCCGGCGAAGCCTGGTCGGTCGCGACCACCTTCGACGGCTATCCGATGGCGCAGCAGGGCAGGGCCGCGGAGGCGCTGACCGCGGCGTTCACATCCTCCTTCATCGGCTCGCTGGTCGCGGTGCTGCTGATCACGTTCCTCGCGCCGATGATCTCGTCCTTTGCACTGAAGTTCGGCCCGCCCGAGTTCTTCGCGGTGTATCTGCTGACATTCTGCTCGTTCGTCGGATTGGGGCGCGAGGCCAAGCACAAGACGGTCATCTCGATGTCGCTGGGGCTGCTGCTCGCCGGCATCGGCATGGATACGGTGTCGGGCAATCTCCGCATGACCTTCGGCTCGCCGGAGCTGCTCCGCGGCATCAACTTCCTGGTCGCCGTGATCGGCCTGTTCGGCATCAGCGAGATCCTGCTGACGATGGAGGAGCGGCTGGCGTTGCGCGGCCACGCCGCAAGCATTTCGCTCCGCGTTGTGCTCGGCGTCTGGAAGGACCTGCCGAAATACTGGGCGACGCTGCTGCGCTCCTCCTTCATCGGCTGCTGGCTCGGCATCACCCCGGGCGGCGCGATCGCGGCCTCCTTCATGGGCTACAACCTTGCCAAGCGTTTCGCCAAGGATCCCGAAAGTTTCGGCAAGGGCCGCATCGAGGGCGTGTTCGCGCCGGAGACGGCGGCACATGCGTCAGGCACCTCGGCGCTGCTGCCGATGCTGGCGCTCGGCATTCCCGGCTCGGGCACCGCGGCGATCCTGCTCGGCGGCCTGATGGTGTGGGGGCTCAATCCGGGGCCGCTGCTGTTCGTCGAGCACAAGGACTTCGTCTGGGGCCTGATCGCCTCGATGTATCTCGGCAATGTCGTCGGCCTCGTGCTGGTGCTGACGACGGTGCCGATCTTCGCCTCGATCCTGCGCGTGCCGTTTGCCGCGGTTGCGCCGATGATCGTGGTGTCCTGCGCCATCGGTGCCTATGCGATCCAGAACGCGATGTTCGACATCTGGCTGATGCTCGGCTTTGGCATCGTCGGCTACGTCTTCAAGAAGATCGGCATTCCCCTGGCGCCGTTCACCCTCGCGCTCGTGCTCGGCAATCGGGCCGAGGATGCCTTTCGTCTGTCGATGATCGGCTCCGGCGGCGACCTCAAGGTGTTCTGGTCGAACGGCCTGGTCGGCTCGATCACGACGCTGGCGATCATGCTGTTGTTCTGGCCGATGATCGACGGGCTTCTCACGCGCTTGGGACGAAGGCAGCGGAGCTAAGGCCACGGAAGCTTTAGGCAGATAATCTTCGCGGTGGTCTCAGAGATTGGCCTTGAAGTTGATTTGCTAACGGTGTTGAGCGCGAGACCTCGGTCGGCCCTCGATGCATGCTCCGGGTTATGAGGGGCGCTATAATTTTTGACGGACCGAGCTAGTAGAAAATTGGTGGTTCAGTTTTCGGTTCGCAAATCTCGTTCACTATAGCCTCCGCAAAAACGAGCTTTGTGTTACGCGGAGGCTCGACGGTCTTTGTCGGCAGTAAGGGGGCTCCGTCGCTTATGATGTAAATGGGCACGTATGGCGTATGCCACCGGGCGATGATCTCGCCACAAGCGGTACATGAGAACTGCCCCGTCTCAGACCTGGCACAGGCTTTTATGGAACGTAGGTAAGCGGATTGGCATGCCGGGCAGACCGTGTGAGAGACATTTCGACTGGTCATGTTCCCGTTTCCTCTGTTTTGCGCTCGGGCAACGAGGGGCGATCACGTTCAAGGCACGCTCGGTCCTTGCCTGACTTTGACAAGCTCAATCCAATGAAAACAACAATCAACAGAAACTATCCCGACCTAATTCTCGCTTTCTCACCCGAATATCGCTGTTTGACATGCGGCCCTGTTTAAATAGCATTGGAGGGCGCAACCTCAGTTCCGCCCGAAAGTCCGCCGGCTCGGCTATTCCCCAAGAGTTGCCCCAATGGGTCGGCGGACTGAGGTGGTCGTACGTGGCCTTCCCCTCAACGTGCCCGGGACTCCCAACGCACATCGCTGCTAGAAAGCCTGCGCGCTTCTCCCTGATGAATTCGCAGTCCTACAGGGATCGAACCGACGGGTTTACTTTGACGGAAACCGAAAGGTTGATGAAGCGCCTGTCCGCTTAGATTCAAGAGAACCCGCATTCTTCGTTGGGTAGCGCGGCTGACAGTCACTGCCGGATTTAATGGAAGCTTTTCGCAAGTGCAGCAATCATTCCGGCAAATGCGAGTTGCGAACCCACGCCAAATAATCCCGTCAACGCGCGCTTAGAGTGTATCCACCAATGAAAGCGTTGGACGGCGTGAAGTAAGCCGCGCGGGTAAAGGGTGTGAACGAATTGCAAGGCGTCTGGCAACATCGCGGTGAAGGCGCCGATCGCAATCGTCCAAATTGATGCTGCCGTTGCAAACATCCAAAGCGCTAGGCCGAGTCCAGCGCACGCATCAATTCCGATAATTGCAAAATCCGTCAGCGTCGCGCTGCTGAAGGAGAGGCCGCGATTGTTAGCACCTTTGCCTAGACTTATTGAGCGAAGTGGATAGTCCCAGTGCGGAATTGCATCAATTGCAAAGTGGCTTGCGAACCCCGCGATCGCCGCGGCTGCCGGATGTGATGGAACCAGGCTGGCGATCGCGCCACCGACGATTGCATGGGTGCTCAAAATCATCTGATTATCTATACATTTCCGGGATGTTTGGCATTGGGAACGATGGCATCTTGATCACGTCGTTGTCCTCTGAGGTGCAGTGGTTTGGCCGAGAAAGCATCCTCGGCCCCCCCGCGGCAAAGAGGATGTAGAGGTGATTGGCCGACGATAGGCCCTCGGATCGACACCGACGTTTGTTTCAACGCACGGCTGTTGGAGTCCCGAAGGTGCGGCGATGGGAAGCAGCGAGGCGGGATCGTCGTTCCCTTATCCTAAAGGAGATACTATCGACGAAGATGGCAGTGAAGAAGCACCCGACAACCATCAAGCCGCTAAAGACGGCCAGGAGCCAATTTTGGATCATCTTCGACCGGGTCCTCGTTTGACGCTCGCCTTAAGGGGCTGGAAGCAGGCTCGATCGGACTATTGAGTGCTCGACGCCCTGTACACGCTCATGCTAGTTTAAGTCAATCGAGTCACTTGGTGCTTGGGATGCAGGAAGCTCCATTCCGATCGAGCCGTTCGCTGCTGACCTCTTTGAGAGTAATGGTGGGCGCCACTGCGGTTGCGGCAGCCTTTCTTATTTCGTCTTGTGTGAGCTCTGACGAAATCTCTTCAAAATCAAAACTCGCAACAGGTGCTCCTTGGGCCCGCGATTTGAACGAGCCGCCGCCTAGCCGGGCGCCAGTACGTAGACCTGACTAGTCTTTGCAGGATCACGTATTGCCGCGCGTAGTTCCGGAGCACGCAAAACGAGCTGGAAACATTTGGAGCGTTTGGGTAGGGTGCCAAATGGGCGTCCGACAATCTTGCAACACGATCGCTTTGGCACTTTTCGGAGCCGATCGCCGACAGTAGATCATGCGGAACCGAGCAAACAATGAGAATAGATCGTTTTCACCTTTTGATTTTCGGAGGTTTGTTTAACCTCATAGATCGTTGGAAAGCTAGACGTCTGCCGCTTGTGTGTCCAAGCTGTCTCGAGCCGGCCTCAGAAGCGGCTCTCGCGCGGGGGCAACGGTTGCTAGGTGAAAAGAAGCTGCATTGCGACGCGTGCGGTATAGCCCACGATATTGCGGGATGGCGACTAGCAGCGGACTATCAGAAGAGCGGCGATAGCGTCCCGTTTCTGGCTAGAAATTGAAGACTTGTTACTCCAGACAGTGCGAGTTTCCGCCGCGATGAATTGGTTCGTTCCAAGCTCAGCGGAAAAATACAGCGTTCGCAGGGCTGGTGATGATGCCGAGCACTGGCCATTCTCGCCTGCTGAGAGATCCTTTCGGCAAGCAACGTCGATCCGCTACGTAGGCGACTTGCTCGCTTGTATGGTCGACGTCATCCAAACAGCGACATGCCCCCCACGGCGCAAGGCTGCGTCAAGAAGAGCGCTTACACCACTGCTTGTCCAATGGACAAACAATTCGTGACTGTCCTGCGAACAGAACTCTCGCGTTTGCGAATGCGCTTGAAAGCGAGCTTCCTGATCTGTCTGGAATCTAACAGTCTGTCTTCCGCTTGCCTCCAAATCGACCCTGGCTGAGTTCCGGCGGTTACCTAGGAACGATTCCGTGACCCACGTTCTCGGAATAGAAAGTGCGCATTCCATTCTGCACTTCCATTCTTCTCGATAGGGATCGTCCGGCAGATTCGTCGTTCTGGTGGATGATCCTCCCTGCTGCAAGACTAACGCCAATCACATAGATCCAGCCCGGCACAAAATCGAACAGGTGTGAGTTGAATAGCGAGCTGACTGCATTCTGCACCACGACAATGAAGCCGAGCCATGGATAAAAGCCGGAACCCCGAAAAAGGCTAAGGTGACCAATCCACATTGAGTACAAGGCGACACACCCGATTAGTCCCCACTGCACGGCTACGCTGAGAGTTTGATTGTGTGGATTGCTGATCGTCTCCGCGCCAAGCCCGGTTTGCCCCAGTGCGGCGCGATCGAATAACATTTGGGCAGATCCTGTGCCGTGCCCGATGACAGGAGCTTCTCGAACGAACCCCACCGACTTGCGCCAATACTCGAGTCGCAATCCAGCAGAGGTTATATCATTACCGGCACCGTACTTTGAATATTCGACCAGGATACTATTCGTTCGATTTTGTAGATTGGGTGAGGCAAACCACGCAGACCCCGCAAGCAATAAGCAAAATGCAATCGCTCCATAAAAAAGTGAGCGCGGCAAATAAAACGCTCCGAAAACAAACAGCATGATCGGCACATATATTAGAGCTGTCCGAGCGAGGACCACGAAAGTCAGATTGGCAAGAAATACAATTGATAGCGCGAGCAGGGGCAACGCCAAATGGGTCCTTCCGTCTTTGATCAACTCAGAAATTGGCCAAGCTAAAACCACAGCGCACAACGCAAACAATTGGCTTTGATCGATGTAATTTTTTACAGGAACACCGGGCTGCAAACTTGCCGTCGGGGTGAGATTCGGCACAAACGCTGTGACCCACGACAAGGCAAGGAGAACAGTGCAAGATCCAAGGAACGCCAAGAGTATCCAAAATGAGCGCGATGACTCTCGAAAGTAGTATATTAAGAACGGCATCATAAGAAACTTTAGCGTGGGATTTACGCCTCGTAGTCGAGCGGTCCAAGAGACGTCAGTCGCCCACAGAGTGCCTATCATGGCTAGAGCGAACAGCGCCACCGCAAAACCGGCTCTGGAACGGCCTATTAAATTAGCAAGTTCTTCGAGTGGGATCCTTGGGAATACGCTAAGTACCCAGAGAGCGCTGAAGATTGAGGTGACGGTTGTAGACCACGGTAGCGATGCGACCGCGATCACGGCGAGAACATCGCTCGTTGTTGTTGAGCTCAAGAGGGTCGGAAAGCGCCGGAAGTCTCGGACCCAACTGTACCACTTCTTGTCTACCGTAAATGAGCTAAGCCCGCTGTCCATAGTCCCTCGATTGGTTTGCATGGCAGCGCGATTCCAAGCGCGCTCAAGATCGCAGCTCAAGCAAGAGAGCGCCTCAGACGATAAAAGCTCTTCTTAAGCTTGCGATCTCGTCGGGCCCGAAGCCGAACTCCTTCAGCACCTCGTCGGTCTGCTCGCCGAATTCCGGCGGCCGCGCCACCATCCTGCTCGCCGTGCGCGACAGAGTCACGGGCTGGCCGACCAGCCGGATATGCCGGCCTTCGTCGTTCGGCACGTCTTGCGCAATGCCGAGATGCTTGACCTGCGCATCCTCGAACATCTCGTCGATGGCATAGATCGGACCGCAGGGAACGCCGGCCTCGTTGAGCTCGCGGACCCAGGTCGCGGTCGACTTCGCTACGGTGCGCTTCTCGATCTCGGCGTTGAGCGCGTCGCGGTTCTTGGAACGGGCAGGGGCCGTCGCATAGTCCGGATGGGCATAGAGCTCCGGTGCGCCGATCGCCTGTGCGCAACGCTCCCAGATCCGCCCGCCTGTGGTAGCGATGTTGATGTAGCCGTCCGAGGTCTTGAACACGCCGGTCGGGATGCTGGTCGGATGGTTGTTGCCGGCCTGCTTGGCGACCTCCTTCTCCATCAGCCAGCGCGCGGCCTGGAAGTCGAGCATGAAGATCTGGGCCTGGAGCAGCGAGGTCTGCACCCACTGGCCCTTGCCCGAGACCTCACGCTCGAGCAGCGCGGTGAGGATGCCCATGGCGCAGAACAGCCCGGCCGTCAGGTCGGCGACGGGAATACCGACCCGCATCGGGCCTTCGCCCGGCGCCCCGGTGATCGACATCAGCCCACCCATGCCTTGCGCGATCTGATCGAAGCCCGGGCGCTTGTGGTAGGGGCCGTCCTGGCCGAAGCCGGAGATGCTGCCATAGACGATACGCGGATTGATCTGGCACAGGCTGTCATAGTCGATGCCGAGCTTCTTCTTCACGTCGGGCCGGAAATTCTCGACCACGACGTCGGCCTTAACGGCGAGGCGCTTGAACACGGCAAGCCCGCGCCGGTCCTTCAGGTTCAGCGTCATCGCCCGCTTGTTGCGGTGCAAATTCTGGAAGTCGGAACCGCGCCGCGGCCCGCCCGGCTGCTCGCCGCCGGCATCCTCGGTCAACGCGTCGATCTTGACGACATTGGCGCCCCAGTCCGCCAGCTGCCGCACGCAGGTGGGCCCGGAGCGGACGCGGGTCAGATCGAGCACGGTGAAGCGCGACAGGGCTTCCGAGGCATGCGGAAAAGGCATCTTGAATGGCTCCGGGACCGGTTAACGGGGGCTACCATAGTGTGGAAGCCTCCGACGGCAAGTCAGTCCTGGCGCCGATGCCGTCAATCAGGCGTGGTGTTCTCGGCCGTGGAACCGCTTCGCACAGCGCCGCGCCACTCTGCCCAGCCTTTATTGACTGTGCTACGTGATCCGAGGTCGCGATGCTGCTTGTGATCTTAGGGATGGCCCTTACCGCCTTGTTGATGGCGACTATCCTCCCACTTACAATAAATGTGGAGGTAATAAAATACCGCGACGGAGGCGTGGATTAATGCTTTTGGAGGCCAACTCGTAGAAATCAAGAAGGAGATCCGGTGGTCTATTTGCTTTGGCAGTTTGGCCGGTCGCTCGTGCTGTCTATTCTTATCGCAAGGGCTTCAGGAATGGGGAGTTTAGTGGGTGACCCAAATGGCTGAAGTCTGGCCTATTGACCTCAGCGGCAAAGCATCGTCGGACTCCGTGCGGAGCAGTTAGCCGACTAGCTTGGCGAGTCGGTACAGGGTCGCTGGTTCATCGCCAAGCTGCGCGTTGTGGTTGGGAGGCAACAACCAGCAACGCGGCAACCTTCTTGAATCGATTGGTGCGGCAACAGGTTAGATCAGCACGGCGGATCTTCACCTGCCCTGAAGCCGTGGGCAGCACGATCGAAGGGGTCTTCGATGCGGTCGCGCTTAAGCAGGTGTCTAGCCCGTGCGAATACCCACATCATGCATCGCCAGCGATCTCAAAGCTTGCAAACCAGGCACCTGTTGAGACGGTGGCAAAGCCCTGCCATCCGGGTTAGAAGCGGAAAGAGCCTGGGGAGGTTCTACCGCACTTTGGGGCCGTAATCTAATGACGCCTTTATCGAGTCTCGCGTATCGTAATTTTTTGATCGCGGTGCATGATGCTCTTGCTACCGTTGCGGCAGTGCTCGCAAGCTTCTATTTGCGCTTCGAAAGCGATCTGTTCATTGAACGGTTGCCGCTGCTTGTTCGCGTGCTGCCGTTCTTTGTCGCTTTGAGCGTCGTCGTTTGTTATGCGTTCAATTTGACCACGACGAAATGGCGTTTCTTCTCTTTGCCTGACGCGCTGAATCTTTTCCGCGCAGCATCGGTCCTAACTATCGCGCTTGTTGCCCTAGACTATATTTTCCTGGCCCCCAACGTCTATGGAACATATTTCCTGGGGAAGGTGACCATCATTCTTTATTGGTTCCTCCAAGTCTTCTTTCTCGGCGCCTCCCGTTTTGCATATCGCTATTTCCGCTATACGCGTACGCTGCACCATGCTCGTGAACTGAGTGCCACCCCCACACTCATGATTGGCAGGGCCGCCGATTTGGAAGTTCTTCTGCGCGCCATCGAGAATGGTTCTGTGAAGGCGATTTGGCCGGCTGGTCTGCTATCGCCGTCGCGCGCCGATTGGGGACAGCTGTTGCGCAACATTCCAGTGTTGGGTGGAGTAGACGACCTAGAAGACGTCGTTCGCGACTTGGCAAGTCGCAAGCGGCCAATCGCTCGGCTCGTGATGGGTCCGTCAGCATTTGAGGTTGACGCGCATCCGGAAAAGATCCTCAGTCAAGCAAGGAAGCTCGGCCTTGTCGTTAGCCGTTTGCCGTCTTTGGATGGAGGCGAAGCTCCCAGGCTAAAGCCGATTGCCGTAGAAGATCTGTTGCTTCGACCGACCCAGCCGATTGATCATGGGCGGATCGAGCAATTGGTAAAAGCGAAGGCGATTGTCGTTACGGGAGGAGCGGGATCAATTGGCTCCGAGATATGTGAGCGCCTTCTTCGGCACGGAGCCAGCCGACTGCTCATAATCGAAAATTCGGAGCCCGCACTATATGCCGTGATGGAGGAGCTTTCGGCCCGCCATCCCGGAGCAATGGTCGAGGGAAGAATAGCCGACATCCGCGATCGGAACCGCATTTTCCAGCTCATGCGCGGGTTTGGCCCGGAGATGGTTTTTCACGCTGCGGCACTCAAACATGTTCCAATCTTGGAGCGTGATTGGAGCGAGGGCGTCAAGACCAACGTGTTTGGGTCGATCAATGTTGCCGATGCAGCTGTGGCTTCCGGGGCTGAGGCCATGGTGCTGATATCTACCGACAAAGCGATCGAACCAGTCTCGATGCTGGGTCTCACAAAGAGATTCGCTGAAATGTACTGCCAGGCTCTCGATCACGACATTCGGAAGGGCGAAGACCAAGCTACGCGACTCATCTCGGTGCGCTTCGGGAACGTCTTGGCATCCAAAGGATCCGTTGTTCCAAAATTTAAGGCGCAGATCGAGGCGGGAGGGCCCGTGACGGTCACGCACCCGGATATGGTGCGTTATTTCATGACCATTCGAGAGGCGTGTGATCTCGTTATAACGGCGGCGTCTCATGCTGTGATGTCTCGTCCCGATGATGCCTCTGTCTTTGTCCTCAACATGGGACAGCCAGTCAGAATAGTCGAATTGGCCGAACGCATGATACGATTGTCAGGCCTCGAACCGGGGCGTGACATTGAGATATCGTTTAGCGGGATGAGGCCTGGTGAGCGACTAAACGAAAAGCTTTTTGCGCGCGAAGAGCCTCCCGTCGAGATTGGCATTCGGGGCGTCATGGCGGCAAAGCCCAACGAGCCATCCATTCTCCAGATGAAGCGATGGTTGGATGCGCTCGAAAGAGCAACTGCAAAGGTTGATCGGAATGCCATACTTGCAGTTTTGCACGAAGCGATCCCTGAATGCGGCTCTGACGCCGCTTAGAGCTTAGACGTCAGAGTCTTTATTTTGTCTGAGAAGTCGTCATTCTAATGGACGATGCGCGCCGATCTGGTGAGTTGAGAGATGCAAAGTTTCGTTTTGGGAGCCACCGGCATTGTCGGAGGCTACATTGTCGAGCATTTGGTCAGGTCCGGTGAAACGCCGTTGGCGTTGTCTCGAGCACCGCACCGTAATTGCGGAGCAATGTGGCTCCAGGGTGATCTCGCTACGCCCGAAACCTTGCAACCGCCGCCGTTTGAGACCTTGTATTGCACGGCGGAGGTCGGACTTTTAGCGGATGCGCTGCCGCACATCCATACGACGGCTCTCAAACGCGTCGTCGCCTTCACCTCCACCAGTATCGACACCAAGATAGACTCCGAGATCGTACTGGAGCGCGAACTGCTGCAACGGCTTGCAGAGGGGGAGAGGCGCCTAATAGCCCATTGCGAGCGCTACAACGTAGGTTGGACCATCCTGCGCCCGACCATGATCTATGCAGAAGGCCGTGACGGGAATGTCTCGCGGCTAGCGAGGCTCTGTCGACGCTTCGGTGTGCTGCCTTTGATGGGCAACGGAGCCGGGCTGCGGCAGCCCGTGCACGCCGAAGACCTGGCGATCGGCGCTATCGCGGCGGCAGCAAGCGAGGCAGCCATCGGCAAGACCTATCCGCTGCCGGGCGGTGAGACAATCAGCTATCGTGAGATGGTCGGTCGTATTTTCGACGCGCTCGGCAAGCCACGCCGGATCATATCCACACCGCCACTTGCGTGGCGGATGGCATTTGGCCTGGCAAAGCCGTTCCTTCCGAATGCAAATGCCGCCATGGGCACCCGGATGGAAAAGGACATGGTGTTCGATTCCGGGCCGGCGGTCCGCGATTTTGGCTGGAAACCGCGCGGCTTTCATCCGCGGTTTGAAGAATGAAACGAATAGTTTAAGAGATCCAGAATCTATTTCTAGCGCCGCGATGAACGGCGGCAAGAGGCTCAATCAGGAACACCCAGTTGCCGTTAACAGGCCCAAACGTCGTCATTCTGCTCGCGACCAGAAACGGCGCCGCGTTCATTCAAGAACAAATCGACTCCTATCGGGCGCAAACCTATCACAATTGGGAATTGTTGGTGTCCGACGACGGCTCGACGGATGATACAGTCAAGATCATCGAAGAGTTTGCCAAGCAGATTCCCCAGCAGGTGGTAGTGCGGCAAGGGCCGCAAATCGGTTTCTGGCAGAACTTTGTGTCGCTGGTTCGAGCTAACGATATCGAGGGTGACTTGTATGCCTACAGCGACCAGGACGACGTTTGGTTTCCGGAGAAACTTGAGAAAGCCGTGAACTGGTTCGAAGCGCATCAGAGTGATTGTCCCGCTCTGTATTTTACGCGAACGGAGCTGATCGAAGAGAGCGGAGAACCGATTGGTTTCTCGCCGCTCTTCTCGCGCGAGCCGACTTTTCAGAATGCCCTGGTACAGAACATCGGCGGCGGCAACACCATGGTGTTCAATCGCGCGGCCCGAGCCGCGCTTCGGACCACGCCGGCCGACGTTGCGCTGGTCTCGCATGATTGGTGGACCTATCAGGTCGTGACGGGAATAGGTGGCACCGCACACTACGATCCTTGGCCTAGCCTCCGATACAGGCAGCATGGGCTAAATCTAGTTGGCGCGAACAAAGGTTTTCGAGCCCGGCTCGTTCGGTTATCAGCATTCGCGTCCGGTCGCATGGTGATGTGGAACGACGTCAATCTCAATGTGCTGGGCAGGATGCGAAACCTGCTGACGTCGCACAATGCACTCGTCCTCGATCGGTACGCTAGGATCCGTCAGGCCGCATGGCCGATGCGGCTGTGGCTGGTCTGGAAGTCCGGTGTCTACCGGCAAAGCTTCGTCGACAATCTTGGCCTTTTCGTCGGGGCGTTATTTGGCCGGTTGTAGCGGTGGTTTATGTACTTCTACGCGGTCTTTTTGCGTCTTCGTGTGCATTTTCAAGGATCTCCTCAAGGGAACCTCCGGCTTTCATAATTCGCTGATCCGTCCAGACGCCTTGTTGCAGAACTGGCGGCAGGTCTCGGCACGGTGGAAGCGAGCACCAGGATGTCGCTTTCGCGACGAAATTATCTATGCGGTGCCTTCGCTTTGGCGATGAATCTGTCGTAGCTCGCCTTGTCCACTCAACAGGGCTTCGGAGTCATGCGGAAAGGGAGGTAGGCTCCGGGACAGATTGCGGGCCTACCATAGAGCCGAAAGATCACGCGACAAGCCGCCCCGACGCCGATCCTGCCTGCCAAAATGCCAGCCCCGATGCGGTGCCTGCGAGATCAGCGCGACAGGCGCTTCACTTCGGCGCGCGCCTGCTCGGCCAGGGGACCATCGCCGTGGCGCGCAATGAAGAGCTCAAGAGCGTCCCGCGTTCCCTTCCGACGGGCAGCTTCGTATTCCTCTGCCACCGCAGCGGCAGGATCTCGCGCCAACGGCATGGCGGGCGCACGCCTCGCCTTGCCGCTGTCGTCCGCATTGGCCTTCTCCACCATGACAGGCAGTCCTCCGACGGGTTGATGGGCCAATCCGGCAAGCGCGATCAGGGCGCCAAACAGGAGGGGCGGCAGTGAACGTCGTTTCATGAAAGCCTGCAAGTTACGGGCGTTCCGGGAACCCTAAGCTTGACGCATCCCGTGTGACTACGGGATTAATGTCTTAACAGGGCATTATGGCTAGAAGGTCCGGAGGGCGGCCCCATTTAAACCAAACGTTCAGCTCTCTAGCTACAATCATCTGTTAATGCCTCGAACCAGACGGGGCTCGCTGATTCGGAGTTCTCCTTTGGCTACCGCTGTCACAGTCAGCAAGACCAACAATGCCGATATCGACGGCCTGCTGTCGGGCTATAGATGGTCGGGCACGATCACCTACAGCTTCCCGGATTTGCCTGGCGACTATGCCAGTTCGTACACCGGCGGCAGCGGTGAGCCGACGACTTCGGGCTTCGCCTCCGCACCAACCCAGATGCAGGCGGCGATCACCTACGCGATCGGGTTGATCAACGGCTACACCAACGCCAACATCCAGTACGCAGGCACGAACGGCGCCGACATCATGGTCGCGCAGTCGCCGGCGGCCAACCCCACCTCCTACGCCTACTATCCCGGCAACTACAATGCGGGCGGCGATATCTGGTTCGGGACTCAGTACAATTATTCGCAGGCCAGACTCGGCAATTATTACTTCGCGACTGCGCTGCACGAGCTCGGCCACGCTGTCGGCCTCAAGCACAGCCAAGAAACCGGTGGTCCGGCCAACGTCGCCGTGCCGACTGCGCACGACGACAGCGAATACACCGTCATGAGCTATCGCAGCTATGTCGGCGGGCCCCTGACCGGCTACACCAACGAGGCCTACGGATATCCGCAAACTTACATGGCGAACGATATCCTCGCGCTGCAGACGCTGTACGGCGCGAACTTCTCGACCCACAGCGAAAACACGGTCTACTCCTGGAGTCCGACGACCGGTCGGGAATTCATCAACGGCGCGGCCCAGCTCGCGCCGGGCGATGGCAACGGCGGATCGGCCAACCGCATCTTCGAGACGATCTGGGACGGCAATGGCATCGATACCTATGACCTGTCGAACTACGCGACGGCGGTCACGATCAACCTTAGCCCGGGCGCATCGTCGATCACCTCGACGACTCAGCTCGCCTATCTCGGCAACGGCCACTATGCGCAGGGCAACATCTTCAACGCGTATTTATACAACGGCGACGCGCGGTCCTATATCGACAACGCGAACGGCGGCTCGGGCGACGATACGCTCATCGGTAATGCAATCGCCAACGTGCTGAAGGGCGGACGTGGCACCGATACGCTGACCGGCGCAGGTGGCGCCGATACCTTTGTATTTGCGCTCGGCGACAGCCCGGCTGCGAGCGGACAACACGATCGCATCACCGACTTCACGTCGGGCTCAGATAAGATCGACCTCCACGGAATCGACGCGATCAGCGGTACGGCCGGCTACGATCTTTTCCATTTCATCGGCCTTTCCGCTTTTGACGGATCTGCCGGCGAACTCAACTACAGCTACAACAGTTCGCTTGGCGTCACAACGCTGCAGGGCGACACCAATGGCGATCGCGTCGCGGACTTTGCGATCGATCTCACGGGCAATATCGCGATAAGCACGTCCGATCTGATCGGCGTTGCGGTTGTTTCTGTCGTCATCGAGTCGCTCGGTGCGACCACCCTGACGCTTCTTGGCAGCAACTATTACCTATATGCGAACGGTACTTCGTCGGGTCCCTCGCTCAAGACCTCCGGGGCGAACTTTGTGGCGGGTCAGTTCGGCAACTGGTTGCCGATCAGTGCGGAGCAAACGACCGGCGGATACGAGGTCGCGTGGAAGGTCACGGGNTCCGACATGTATTCGATCTGGACCACCGACAGCAGCGGCAACTTCATGTCATCGACGGCGGGTTTGCCGGGAGCCGACTATGCATTGCAAACGGCGGAGTCCAGTTTTTCCCAGGAC
>NZ_KB902828.1:0-14939 GCF_000379585.1 Bradyrhizobium sp. WSM2793
GCATAGCGGACCGGCCCCGGGAGCGATCGCTCAGGGCCTCGAGACCGTACTCCTTATAGCGATCGAAGATCTTGTAGCCGGTCTTGCGCGATATGCCGAACTCGCGGCAGACCTCGGACATGGCTTCTCCTTCCAGAAGCCGGGCGACAAAGCGAAGGCGTTCTTCCATGACCGAACTCGCTCTCCACGGCATCGCCACCTCCCGCAGAACAAAAGCGGAAAGTGTAACCCATGTGTCCGGTACGTTCTGTCACCTATGTCTCGGGCCGCTCATGCCAGCGGCCGGACGAATTTGCAGGCCATCTCCTTGCTTTATCCGATCGGATAGTTCTCCGCGGAGAAGTTGGTGCAAAGATGGGGCTTCAGTATCCTATCAAGCTAGTAGTTTCGGACGACCGCAGCTGCGGTCGTCGTGGTTCAAAAGCAGATTAGCTAACGACGAAACGGGATCAATTTGCCTTGCCACTTCCCGCCATCTTCGAAGAGAAACCGATAAAGTCCTTGCGCGCAAACTGCCGGTGTCTACTGGTGCCGTGATTCGTTCCTAAGCCCCCATCTTTTTCCACCCACACTCGCCAGACAACCTTGAGACCGTGGTTCTTGGCAAATTCGTTAATGAGGTCCTGCCGGGTAGACTGGCACTATGCGACGGCGAACGTCGGGGCAAACAAAAATCCACACCAACGTTGACTGCGCAGCTCGCTCGCCTTCGAGAGGGTTGGCCAGAGCCTGGCCAATCGTCGAGCAGGATCGCTTCGAGATAAGGCGAGCGTGCGCATGATGGTGACGCGCTGGTGCACGGCGCCAGAGAGCGCCGCGGGCTTAGCGTGCCCAAAGCGAAGGGGCCTTAAGTCCGGATCAGCTCCAGCGCGATCTCGCGCGCACGCGCCTTGGGAGTCTTTCGGATCTCCAGCCCGAGCATGACGTAGTGTCGAGCACGCTACGTTACGGCCGCTCCTTCGCGTGCGCGCCACCCCCCGGCGATCCCCCCGCTACTGCGCACCAATCCCCGCGCTCTCAATCACCCGCTTGTAGCGCGCCGTCTCATCGACGATGAACGGGACCATCTCGGCCTGCCCTTTGTCGGCAATCGACACCTGGCCGTTGGTGGTGAGGTCGGCGGCGATGCCGGGGTCGGCGAGAACGGCGGCCAGCGCCTCGGAGAGCTTGCCCACGATTTTCGGGTCGGTCCCGGCCGGGACCGAGACCCAAGTCGAGCCGGCGTTGACGGCGTCGGGGTAGCCGGCTTCGAGCACCGTCGGCGCATCGGGCAGCGCGGCCATCCGCGTAGCACCGGTGGTGCCGAGCACCTTGACCTTGCCGGTGTCGATCAGCGGCCTCAGCACGGTGAGATAGTCGAAGGAGACGTCGAGGACACCCGACATCATATCCGTCATCTGGTTCGCGCCCGACTTGTAGGGCACATGGGTCAGCTTGATGCCGGCGGCCGCTTGGAACATCTCGCCGGCGAGATGCTGTGCGGTGCCGGGGCCGGGGGAGCCGAAATTGGCCTTGCCCGGGTTCGCCTTCGCGTAGGCGACGAACTCGATCAGTGTGCTGTAGGGCGCTGCCGCCGTCGCGACGAGGACTTGGTTCGACGAGCTTACGCCGCGAATGTGGACGTAGCTCTTGAGCGGATCGTAGTTGAGCTTCGTCAGCCCCAAATTCGGCTGGATCGTCATTGGTCCGCCGGAGGCGTAGAGCACGGTGTAGCCGTCGGGCTGGGCCCGGGCCACGAACTCCGTCCCGATGGTGCCGCCGGCGCCGGGCCGGTTCTCCACCACCACCGGCTGCCCAAGCCGCGTCCGCAGCAGCTCCGCGATCTTGCGCGAGACGAGGTCGGTGACGCCGCCGGCCCCGAACGGCACCACCCAGGTGATCGCGCGGTTCGGCCAGGACTCCGCGGCCGTCTGGGCTCTCGCGGCGCTCGCCTGCAGTGCCAGTGTCGTCGCGACGACGAGACAGAGAAACGATCTGGCGAGCGCTCTCGTCATCGTCCTTCCGGGACGCCTGCTCAGGCCGCTGCCCGCGCCAGATCTCGCGGCGGCGCCTTTCGGAGCGCTCGCACGATCCGCTCCCTCCAGGAGTCGCGCAGGTGCAAACGCCATCGATGCGGTCCTCCCCGGTACAGTGTGGCCGTTGATGGCCATCTTGACCGAAGGCTACAGTCTTGAGTCTCGTCCAACCATTGGCGCAGTCCGAGCATCACTTTTGCAAAATATGAAAAGATCGATGGATCGCCGTCAGGCCACAAGCTGCGATCCTTTAGGCTCGCTTGCTCTTGAAAAATTGCCCGACGCGTAATCCATTTCGGCCCGCGTAAGTCCTTGATCTTCCAGCCCCCGCCTACTGTGCATGGGGTTGTTTTCGCGTTTATTGTCCGAGGGCATAAGACCGCCGCGCACGGCTGCGTTAGCTTGAACCCACTCCCCGCCCGCGCCGACCCAGCACTACCCGCCCTCCGGCGGGCCCGAGGTAACCCACCCCAATGTTCGAAAAGACCTACCGCGACCGCCTCGATGCTGATCTTGCGCAATGGGAAGCCGATGGCGTGATTGCGCCGGCGGCGGCTGCCGCGATCCGCAATGCGCTGCCGCAGCTAGCGCCGGGCATCAACATCGCCCTGGTCGTCGGCATTGTCGGCGGTCTGCTGATCGCGGCCGCGTTCCTCGCCTTCGTGGCGGCGCACTGGACCGAGATCGCGCGGCTGTTGCGGTTTGCGATCCTGCTCGCCGGCATGGTCGCTACCTCTGGCCTCGGGGCCTGGTTTGCGGCGACGGGCCGCAACGTTCTCGCCGATCTCTGCGCCAGCGTCGGTGCAATCATCTTCGGTGCGGGTATCGCGCTGGTCGGCCAGATGTATCATCTCGGCGACGACTTTGCCGGCGGCATGCTGCTGTGGTCGATCGGCGCGTTCGCCGCGGCGCTGCTGACCGGCTCGCGCGGTGCGCTCGCGGTCGGCCTCGTCGCCGCCGGCATCTGGACCTGCATGCGGACTTATGACGCGCCCGACGTCCTGCATCTTCCGTTCGTGGCGGTCTGGCTGATCGCCGCGGCTCTTGCCTTCGCCTGGAATTCGCGCGCCGCCGCTCATCTCGTCGCGCTCGCGCTGTTGCCGTGGTGGATCGCGACCTCGCTCCGCTTCGAGCTCGACGGCGCCCAGCCGTCCTTCGTACTCGCCAACGGCGCCGCGCTGCTGTTCGGCGCCGGGCTCGCGCTCGCAGCCTGGCCCTCGCCGAGGGCGCTCCGGCTCGGGACCGTCCTGTCGATTTACGGGGCGTTTTCGCTGGCCGGCGCCGCCGTCCTGGAGGTGGCGACCGTCGACGACATCATCCGCTTCAGGAGCAGCACGGCGCCGGCCCAGCCGATTTGGGCGATCCTGTGCGGGGCCGCGGGGGTGATCCTCGCCCTCGTCTCCGCCATGCTCACGAAGCACGCAGGTGAAATCCTCGCATCATGCGCGATCGGGCTCGTGCTGCTCGCCGCGCCGATCTGGCCGGTCTCCACGGCCGGCGAGCCCTGGTTCGCTTACGCCGCGCTGCTTTGCGCCATGCTGTGCCTCGTCGTCTCCGGTGTGCTCGATGACGTGCGCCCGCGGATCGCCGCCGGCTGGCTCGGAATTGCCGGCGTCATCGCCGGCATCACCTGGGCGGTGCACGGCTCGTTGCTGCGCCGCTCGGCCTTCCTTGCGGGGGCCGGAATCATCGCCGTGGTCTTTGCCACCGCGCTCAATCGCATGCTGCCGAGGGCTGAGCGATGATCGGTACCATCACCGGACGCTGGCAGCGCATCCCGAAAGCCGTGCTGTTCGGCGTCGCTGTGCTGCTGCAATGCTTGCTGCTGGTGCTGATGGTCGCCGACCGCATGCAGATCCTGCGCGAAGGCGTTGAGGTGACCTTGCAGACGCAGCCGGTCGATCCCCGCGATCTCCTGCGCGGCGACTATGTCGTGCTCCGCTACGACATCTCGCAAGTGCCGGCCGGCGCGCTTGCCGGCAAGCCGGCCGACGCGCGCCATCCGATCGTGTTCGTCAAGCTCGCGCCCAATGCCAACGGCCTTTACCAGGCGGTCTCGGTGCATGCCGAGCCGGTGCCGGTCACGGCTCCCGACGTGCTGATCCGCGGCCGCGTCGCCAATTACGGCGGGGCCTGCGGCTCGGGTCGTCACACCTTCTGCGATAATTTGCCGATCAAATACGGTCTCGAGAGCTACTTCGTCCCCGAAGGCGAGGGCAAGAAGCTCGAGCAGGCCCGCAACCAGCAAAAGCTCCGGGTCGTCGCCGCCGTGCTCCCCTCCGGCCGCGCCGCCATCAAGCGGCTGCTGCTCGACGGCGAGCCGGTCTATGAGGAGCCGCTGTATTAGCGCGACGGCTCCGGCGCCGCCTTCAACGCCCGCCGCAGCACGTCCCACACGCGGGGATCGCTCATCTGCGCCACGTTGAAGCGCATGAAGTGCTGCGCCGTCTGCGACACGCTGAACACGTTGCCTGGCGCCAGCACGACATCCTGCTCCAGCGCCGCGCGCGCGACCTGCGCGGCATCCTGTCCGCCCGTGAGCCGGCACCAGAGGAAGAATCCGCCGCGCGGCACCAGCCAGGGCTCGATGCCGAGTGCCTGAAGTTTTCGCGCGACGTCGCGGCGCGTCCGCGTGAGCTTTTGCCGGAGCTCGTCCATGTGCTTGCGATAGCTGCCGCCGGCCAGCACCTTTGCGATGATCTCGGTCGCGGCCGGGCTCGGGCCGCCAAAGCTGATTGCGACCTGGAGGTCGACGAGATGCTCGATCCAGTCGGCCCGTGCGGCGATGTAGCCCGAGCGTACCGAGGCCGACAGCGTCTTGGAGAAGCTGCCGATGCGGATCACCCGGGTGAGCCCGTCGAGCGCGGCAAGGCGCGGCGAGCGCTCCGGCTCGAAATCGCCGAAAATGTCGTCCTCGATGATGGTGAGGTCGTGCGCCGCCGCCGCTGTCAGCAGCCGGTGCGCGGTCGCAAGCGACATCGTCGCGCCGGTCGGATTGTGCAGCGCTGAATTGGTGATGTAGAGCCTGGGACGCTCGCTGCCGAGGATCTGCTCGAAGCGGGTGACGTCAGGGCCCGATGGCGTATAGGGCACGCCGACGATCCTGGCCTGATGCGCCCGCAGCAGCGCGCGAAAATTGAAATAGCAGGGATCGTCGACCAGCACCGTGTCGCCGGGACGGAGCAGGAAGCGGCAGACCAGGTCGGCGCCTTGCGTGCCCGAGCCCGTCAGCATGAGCTGATCGACCGACGCGGGAATCGAATCCTCGGCAAGGCGCGCCAGCAGCAGCCGGCGCAGCGCCAATCCGCCGCGCGTGCTGCCATAATCCGTCAAGAGATCCGCATCGGTCCGCGCCAGGGCACGGACGGCGCGGCGCAAGGCCGCTTCCGGCATCCACTCCGCCGGCAGCCAGCCGCAGCCGGGCTTCGGCACTGCCGCGTCGGCATCTAGCGATTGCCTGGAGACCCAGAACGGATCGACCTCCCGGTCACGCCGCGGCCCGGCTTCGGCCAGCGCAAGCGGCGGCATGATGGTCGGCGAGACATAGAAGCCGGAGCCGCGACGGGCGCGGATCAGGCCTTCGGCCGCGAGGCGATCATAGGCTTCGACGACGGTCGACGGCGACACGCCCATCGTGGCGGCCAGGCTGCGGACCGATGGCAGGCGGTCGCCGGCACTGAGCGCGCGGCCGGCGACCTTGGCGCGGATCGCGCTCATCACGTCAATGGTCCGCGTGCCGCCGCGTCCCTTCGATGGCGCTCCGATGTCCAAGGTGTATCACCTTCCATACCCATACAGATTTGCCGGATTGTACTGGATTGTGACTGGTCGTGCCACCGCCGACAGCCGAGTATCGCGCTTCTCGAAAGGGCGGAATGGACATGCAATCTGCGGGGAGCGGCTGGGGCAACGGCCTGCTCGGCGTCATCATCTTCAGCGGCTCGCTGCCGGCGACGCGCGTCGCGGTCGGCGGCTTCTCCGCGCTGTTCCTGACCTCCGCCCGTGCGGTCATCGCGGCGCTGATCGGTGTGGCCGTGCTCGGCGTGCTGCGGCAGGCCCGGCCGCAGCGAACGGATTTCGCCTCCCTCAGCATCGTCGCCATCGGCGTCGTGGTCGGCTTCCCGCTGCTGACGGCGCTCGCGCTCCAGCACATCACCTCGGCCCGTTCGATCGTCTTCATCGGCCTGTTGCCGCTCTCGACCGCGGTCTTCGCCGTGCTGCGCGGCGGCGAGCGGCCGCGGCCGTTGTTCTGGCTGTTCGCGGTCCTCGGCAGCGCCACGGTAGCCGGCTTTGCCTTGTCGAACGGCGGCTCGGCCTCGCTCGCCGGCGATCTCCTGATGGTGGCCGCGATCGTGCTGTGCGGCCTCGGCTATGCCGAAGGCGCCGCATTGTCGCGCCGGCTCGGCGGCTGGCAGGTGATCTCCTGGGCGCTCCTGCTCGCGCTGCCGCTGATGGTGCCGGTCGCGGTTCTGACCTGGCCGGCGAATTGGAACGGCGTCAGCGTGCCCGCCTGGATCGGGCTCGCTTACGTCTCGATCTTCAGCATGTTCGTCGGCTTCATCTTCTGGTACCGCGGCCTTGCGATCGGCGGCATCGCGCGTGTCGGCCAGTTGCAGCAGCTCCAGCCGTTCTTCGGTCTCGCGCTCGCCGGCCTGCTGCTGCACGAGCCCGTCGCCTGGAGCATGATCGTCGCGACCGTCCTCGTGGTCGCCTGCGTGTTCTTCGCGCGCCGGTTTGCGTGAGGCTTGTGCCTCACGCCTGCCCCATCACCGTCTTCGTCAGCGCGCCCTTTGCAAACTTCTTCAGCGGCATCGGCTTGCCGAACAGGAAGCCCTGCACGAGATCGAAGCCGAGCTCGTTGGCGGCGACGAGGTCGGCGCGGCTTTCGACCCCCTGGGCCACGCTGCGCGCGCCAAAGCCCTGCGCGAGCTCGACGATGTGACGGCACACCGTGCGCTTCAACCGGTCACTGCCGCTGCCGGTGACGAATTGCCGGTCGGCCTTCAGCTTGACGAAGGGAACTTTGTCCCGCTCCATCAGCGCCGGCCAGTTGGCGCCGAGATTGTCGATCGACAGGCCGATATTGTGCAGCCCGACCTCGCGCGCGACCTCGGTCAGGAGATCGAGATCGCGGATCGCCTCCTCGCTGTCGATCTCGACCGTCAGCCCGCCGAAGGCCGGATGCGTCGGCACGCGACGGCAGAGATCGCGCACCGCCTGCGGCTCCTTCAGATAAGACGCGGGCAGGTTGATCGAGAGATCGACCGGGGTCTGCTGCTCCAGCAGATAATGCCAGTCCCGTATCGCGCGCTCGATCACGAATTCGGAGAGGTCGCGCAGATGCGGATCGCGCTCTTCGGGAATGAAGTAGGCCGGCGGCACCACGCCCCAGGTCGGATGCCGCATCCGCACCAGCGCCTCGGCACCGCAGCGGATCAGCGTGCGCGCGTCGATCTTGGGCTGGTACCAGAGCTCGAGCCAGCCGGCATGCAGGGCCTCGCCGACATGCACGGCGGGACTGGGCGCCGGCTCTTCCGGCAGCAGCATGGCGATGCGCTCGCGCAGCGTTTCCGCCGCAAAGGGCGTGGTCAGCGGCGGCAGCATGGCAAGGCCATATTCCTCGCCGACCTGCCGCACGGCCTTGACGATGATCGACTCGCGGGCGCCGACGGCGAGAACCTTGCCGGCAAATGCCTCGCGCACCAGTATTTCGAGGAATCTCCCCGGCTCGATGCCGTCGGCGGCGACGCCGAGCAGGATCAGGTCCGGCAATTCGGTGGCGAGCACGGTTTGCAGCTCGTCCGAGCTGGCGCATTCGCTGGTGACGAAGCCGAGATCCTCCAGCACCTCGCTGAGGAAGGCGCGCAGATGCCGCTTGCTATCGGCCACGCAGGCGCGCGGCGTTACCTTTCGTCGTCCGAAGGTCACAGGCCTTCGTCCGACGAGTTCAACCATCCCATCGTTCATCAACACCACTCCCGTTCCGTGACGGTTTCTTAAACGGTGAGCGTGGGTTCAAATAAGGAGAGCTTCACATCGTTCTTGAATTATTTGAGTAACGTTAAACCCTGCAATTCGAGCTAATTTGTCGACAGACTCTTCGCAAAGAGTTCGCATACCCGAGCACCACGCGCACAACGACTGTCAGCGCACGCGAAATGTCTCTCGCGCGATGAAAGCTGCGTCCCGCTTGCCAGCGGATGAAGATGAGCGATGCGGATGTGTGCCCTTTCGAAGCAACGACGCGGCCAGCGCAGATTAATTTCCGCCGTTTCTTCGGGGTGTGCGCCCGCTCGTGCGCGACGAAGACGGTGAACGGGAGCGCGTCGTCGGCGGTGGGCGGCCCCGCATTGCGGCGGTTGCTCTCCCGATCGCTTTGCGGGAGATCGCAAGCGAGCGACGGCGACGGTCGCAGGATTCGCCTTCGCGCGATGCGCGCAAGTATCGCTTTCGCTCGTGACGGTTCTGCGACACCGCGTCCGGGCCCAGGGCTGCAAATGTGAAGTGCATCACACGCGCATTGCTGCACCTGCGCTATTGCTCGGCACAGCCGGTGGTGGGCTGTCGAGGATTACGACAATGACGATGCGGCGAATGATGTATTGGTGGTTCAGGGTCGTGATGTCAGGGCGATTTCTCGATCGCTTTCTGTGCCTGCCGCGCGCGCAATGAGCATGAACCGGAAAAGTGTGCAGCGGTTCGCGCGATATCAGGTCTGCCCGATCAATTTGCGAAACGCCGCCGCACCGTCCTGCACCACGTCGCGGCCCTTCCAGGCCAGATAGGTCAGCTTGCCGCCGAGCGTGTCGTGGCTGCGCAGCCGGCGCGAGCCGAGGATATGGCCGACATTGGACGGGAAGCGGCTCACCTCGGCGGACACCAGCGCCGCGATCGCATCCATCAATTGCTGGAGCCGGATTCCCCATTCGCAATTTTCGATGCCGTCGATGCGCACCTTGAGTGAATATTCGGTGTCGTAGATCTTAGCGAGCAGGTCGCGGGCGACCAGCACCCGGTTGTGCCGGAGCGCGATACGAAGCGCGAGGCGCTTGTCGTCGAGCCGGTCGAGCACCATGGGAATGACGCAGGCATAGGGCGTCGCGGCGACATCAGTGACGCTCTTGCTCGCAGCGGCCTTGGTCGCGAGACGCGCCAATTGCCAGGGCATCGTCAGGCGCCTCGCCACCAGCGCGAGCGCGAAGGGCAGCGCATCGGGATGAGCCTTCTTGAAGGCGTCGAGCTGCGCGGTGATCTGGGCAACCCGTCCGTCGTCGAATTTCGCGATCTTCTCAGGCAGCTTTTCGTTGAATTTCGGCAGCGCATTGCCCGCGCGCAGCACGTGCTGCATCTTCCTGACGTCGTCGAAGGCGGTGCGTGAGGCCGTGTACTGCGCGAGCTTGCCGCGCGCGAATTCGGTGCTCTCCACTGATGCGAAGGTGCTCTCGAGCACCTTGACGACCTTGGTCTGGAAGGTCGCGGCGACCTTCAGGACTTCCTTCGGGTTGTTGGCTGCGACCTGGTCGTTGATCGCCTTGATGTAGTCGCGTGCCATGGTCGGCAGCAGGTCGCGGCAGATCCACTCCCAGATCGGGGTGAGGGTGTTGCGCGAGATCCGCCCCATATTGGCGTGCTCGGGCGCGCCATCGATCAGGAGCAGTTCGAGCGGCGCGAAGAAATAGCGCGACGGGCTGGTGGCGCGCGCCTGGGTCGATCCGTCCTTGCGAAACTCGGCGCGCAAGCGCGACTGGATGTCGGACGAGCCGGGCATGTCGATGCCGCACAGCTCGAGCCGTTCGAGTTCGCTGAGCAGACAGCTGCGCGACAGCGGCGTCAGCCTCTGCAGGAATTCCGACAGCCGATCGATCTCGTTCATGGCACGCAATCTTTCGCAGCGTTTCCCGCGGGCGTGCGGGCCCAATGCGTGGAGGCATTTGCGCGCTCTCAACTTCCCCTAAGAGAAGCAAGTCGCCGTTAATTAATCCGTAAAAACCGGGGGGGAGGCGTCGGGGCGAAGGCTGCGGTTAAGGACGATTTCGCCTGTCTGCCCAAGTTTCCGGCGAAAAACTCAACCCCAGCGTGGGCGCGCGCCGCCGAACGCAAGCACAAATTGTGCCGACGTCACCACTTTAACGCAAAACCGACAAAATCACCGTAGTCTTACGGAGCAAAAAGTTAACCACAGACCGCCCCCGGTTCCGCTAAACGAGTGACATGGGGTCACAGAATGATACGGCCACCGATTCGCGGCCGTCGGAATGGTACGAAAGCAGCGCTGCTCCAACTGAAGAGCTCGATTTCGTCCGCCTGAGTGCCGCCCGAGCCAAAGCCGCCGACGAAATGGCCGCTGCCATCGCCCGCGAGCTCAACGGCCCCCTGACTGCCCTGCTGCTCTACATGGGCGAGATCAAGCATCACAGCGATCAACTCGCGCCCGTGACCGGCGACCGCGCCTATTTGCAGCGGGTGATCGAGAACGCGCTGGCACAAACCGAGCGGGTTTGCGGTGTGGTCAAGCAGCTTGCCGGTCCTCACAAGGGTGGCTTGTCGATCCCGTCCAGCGTCGAGGACGCGGAATCGAAGGCCGTCCGCGCCCAGCAGGCCCAGCGCGTGCCGAGCGCCGAACTCCTCAGCCTGTCGGGTCAGAAGCGGCTGACCAAGCGCGAGCGTGAGGTGCTGAGCCTGATCAGCGAAGGTTATTCGAACAAGCAGGGCGCGCTTCGGATGCAGATCAGCCCGCGCACGTTCGAGAGCCATCGCGCCGAAGCGATGCGCAAGCTCGGTGCGCGCAACACCGCGGATCTCGTCCGCGCGGCGCTGCTGCACTCTATCGACTGAGGCTGGTGTGTTGCATCGCCGGCAGGCGGTGCGGACAAGACCCCGAGAGATCTCCCGGGACATCTTAAAAACCCGATCGCGCTCAGAAATAGTCTTCGGCGAAGGGACGCGCGCGCGAGATCGGACGCAACGGCTTGATCTCTTCCTTCGGCCCGTTCGGGATGATCGTGATGGTCCAGCGGGGCGGCATGCTCGATTCATGCTCCAGCACCGAACGCACGAAGCCGGTCACCGTGGACTCGCCAGCCTTCACCGTCGCCATGCGGCCGTTGAACTGTGCGATACGGAAGCGGCGAACCTCTTTCTGGTCCGCGGTCTCGTAGGTGAACATGGAAACCCTCCTGGTTTCCGGCGACTATCGCCACCTATGATTAGCCATCTCTAAAAATCCCAAGCCGTAGAAGTACGGCGGGAATGCACACACGCGAGTGGTTAGCCCTGCGGCTCCTGCGCGCGCGCGGCGGCATAGGCGGCGTCCATCAGGTCCAGGAGATCGCGAAATTCGCCATCGCCCAGCCTCTCCGCGGACTTCTCCAGTCGCAGTGCCAGCGCCGCGAGCCTGGCATAGCCGAACGTTCCGGCTGCGCTCTTCAGCGAATGCGCTTCGCGCGCGATCCTGGCGTGGTGCTGCGCCAGCGAGAGCGTGCGAAATAATTGCAGGCGCGCACCGGTCTCGCTCCAGAATACATCGCGCACTTCGCAGGCACCGTCCTCGCCGATCTCTCGCACCAGCGCTTCGTAAGCGTGCGGCTCGCGCGCAGGCTCGGCATCGAGCGCCTTCTGCGCGGGCGCGACGGTGACTTCAAACATGGGCCTGCTGCCTTGATCACGGGTCATTTGTCGCGCGGCACGTCCGGGCGCGAGGGCGGCCCCATGTCTACGGCACTCGAATTTCAGTTCCGGTAGCAGGACACAAGGTGTTTGCAGGCCGACATTAGCCGGCAGTTTACCATGCGCGCGCGGCCCTCAGCCCGCGCCGAGCAGCCGGTCGTACTGGGCCTTCACGGTGGCGTAGCATTCGCACGCCGTCTGGCGCAGGCCGTCGAGGTTGGTGATCTGGATGTGCCCGCGGCTGTAATGGATGAAATTGGCCTGTTGCAGGGTGTTGGCGACCAGCGACACGCTGTTGCGCCGCGCCCCGATCATCTGCGCCATGGCCTCCTGGGTCAGCAGCAGCCGGTAGTCGCCCGAGAGGTCATGCGTGTGCAACAGGCAGCGCGACAGCCGCGACTCCACGGGATGGGCGGCATTGCAGCCTGCCGTCTGCTGGACCTGGGCGTAGACCGCCAGCCCGTGGCGCGTCAGCAACGTGCGTAGGGTGCTGCTCTGGTCGGCGGCGATCCGCAGCCGGTCGAGATCCATCACCGACGCGACGCCCGGAACCAGCACGATGGCGGTGTTCAGCGCGCACGCATCGCCCATGGTCGAGAGCGTCCCGAGCAGGCTGTCGCGCCCAATCATGGCGACTTGCACATGCTCGCCCTTGGCGAGCTTCACAACCAGCGAGATGACGCCGCGGTGGGGAAAATACGCGCGCTTCAGCGCCTCGCCGGTCTCGACCAGCACCGCGTCATGGGGCAGATCGACTGTTCGCAGGTGCGGGCGGATCGATTCATAGTCGTCTGCCGACAGTGCAGACAGGAAACCGTTGGCTGAACGCACCATCGTTTCCAAAAGCTGCCTCCCGTTCCCGCGCCATCGAATCGCGATGGACGAAATCACGCCCAGCGCGCGTAAGTTCCATCATGTTCACGTCGGGATATATTGGCAATTGGGACAAGTTGTCCCCGACCATGGCAGCGGTCCTGCCACGCTGCGTGCACGCCGGCATAGAGTTGATTGCGCCGAGGTGTCGTCACGGCACGGTTCCCACCAGGCGGAGGTGGTGGGCTTTCACTGCCGAATAGCAGTCGCAGCACGTCCTCTCCAGTGCCCGTAGATCGAGAATTTCGATCTGGCCACGGCTGTAGTGGATGATGCCGGCCCGCTGCAGCGCATGCGCGACCAGCGAGACGGCATTGCGCCGTACGCCCAACATCTGCGCCAGCGCCTCCTGAGTCAGCGGCAGGATTTCACTGTCCGAGAGATCGCGGGCGCGCAGCAGCCAGCGCGCGAGCCGCGCCTCGACCGGGTGCAGCGTATTGCAGAGCAGCGACTGCTGCGCATGCGCGAGCAAGGCCTGCTCATGGCGGACCATCAACTGGCGAAACGGCGCGCTTGCGGCAGCGACCGTACGGAAAGCTGCGATTTCAAGCACGGAAGCAGTCCCTGGGAACAAGACGACCGCGTCTGTCAGCGCGATGCCGCCGGCAAGCGCAGCGCCGCCACCGACGACACTGTCGCGGCCCAGCATCGCCACCTCGATCATCTGTCCTTCCGACAGGCCCACCGTGATCGAAACGGATCCACCATGCGGGAAGTAGACATATCTCAGCGCAGCACCCGCCTCGCACAAGACAGATTTCCTGACCATTTCGACTGTCGCGAGATGCGGGCGCAGCAGATCGAGATCTGCCGCGTCGAGCATTTGCAGCAATTGGTTGGACGGGCGGCCGCTCGCAATCATCGAAGGTCAATCCGGCGTGTTCGATGTACGATCGGTGTAAAGCCCGCTCGTCATCCAGTTGCGCGGTGACAAAAACATATTGTAAAGGTTGTGGCGCTGTCCATATACCCGTTAGAGGGCAGACAGGCTGCGGCATTTGCGGCGGAAATAAGAATGGCGCGCTGATTCGCTTACGAGCCGGTGCGCCGGTCCTGCAGGGGTTGCGCAGGAAAAATCTGCAAGGGGGCTGTCATGAGCCGGAAGCATTGCATCCGCGCTGCGATCAGACGTCGGTCGACCCGCGCAGTGTCGTCCGTTGGACCAGCATTCACAGCCATCCACTATTGCGATGAAGCCTGGCGTCGCGTGGCCGCAGATTTCGCGTCCATCTTCCCCGTGCCGCCAACGGCATTCGCGACCATCCATTTTTCGACTGAAAGCAAAGGAGAACGGCGTGCCCCACGGTTCAATTATTGAATCGCCAAAACGGGAAACTCAAATGGGGACAGAAGGTCTGCGCCATATTCTCGTTGTCGACGACGACCCGATGGTCTGCATGGCCATCGAGGTCTATCTCCAGCGCAACAATTTTCGAGTCACGATTGCCGAAGGAGGTAAAGCCGGACTGCGCGCGCTCGAACACCAGCAATTCGATCTGATGATCATCGATATCTTCATGCCGCACATGCGCGGGTTCGAATCGATCCGGATCTTCCATGAGCGGGCGCCGGTCATTCCGCTGATCGCGATGTCCGGCTACGCCTTTGCAAATCTGAATTCGCCTGCACCCGATTTCCTCCGGATGGCACTCGAGCTCGGCGCCTCACGCTGTCTGCGCAAGCCGTTCACTCCGCACGCGCTGCTCGCTGCCATCAACGATTGTCTGGCGGAGCATCGTCCCGACGGCGACATCGCCTCGGCCGCGCGATTGGGTTAGCGCGGCGCGGGCCGCTGTGGCCACAGGTAACCGTTCGTTTACCGCGTCTGCGGACTACGCAGATCGCGCCGCCGACGCGAACCGAGGGGCGCAACTGCGCCTCCGGTTGCCGGCGGCGCTGTTCGATGCCCCGCAGGCGGCCCCTATCGTCCTTCAAGAGCGGGATTTTCCGGCGCGCCTCGCCCGCTGTTATCGGCCCGTTTACCTCACGCGTCCCCGCCGTTGCGCAGTCGCTTTTGCCGAATAGCGCAGCCGCATGCGGGCGAACCGCAAACTTCTCTTCAATATCCGTATTAGGACGGAGGATGAAATTAACGGGACTGTGAAAAGGGATGTCTAACGATCCAGAATAGAGACTTCCGTCCATGCCAAAAAGCGGGGCAGGCGCCGAAGTCCAGGGTCAGGTCAGTAAGGCGTAGCTCATGGATGATCTGTTGCGGGAGTTTTTGACGGAGACCAGCGAGAGCCTGGACACCGTCGACAACCAGTTGGTGAAGTTCGAGCAGGAGCCGAACAACGCCAAGATCCTGGATAACATCTTCCGCCTGGTCCACACCATCAAGGGCACCTGCGGCTTCCTCGGATTGCCGCGGCTGGAAGCGCTGGC
>NZ_KB902829.1:0-11690 GCF_000379585.1 Bradyrhizobium sp. WSM2793
CACGACAACTTCTTTGATCTGCAGGCGGCGTGGGGGGCATTCTACTCCGCTCCGAGCGGCTGGTCCTTCTCCAACAATATGGATATGCGCACCGGCCAAGTGGTCAATTCGAATAATACGAGGTCATCCGCAAAATTAAACAGAGCATCGCCACCACGGCCAACGTCGCGCTGATGGTTCGTTTGCGCATCTTCAACAAGACCGTCGAATCCGGCCCGCTTCAAATGCGCGGCCTGGGAAGGCACCGCATCCCGAAACGCGAACTCTCGGCACGCGTTTCTAGCTCTTTTTGGCCGCCCTAGATCCGCGGCCGAGCCGGTGCAATGGATCAGTGCTCAGTAGTGCAGCTCACTCCTGATCTAGGTTTCTTCTTCATCGGCTGCGACATTGTGCGCCAGATGCGAGCTGGTTCGGCTGCCATCATTTTCGCTTGGCATGACTAAATTCAGATCTTTCGCGCGCAGCTTTTGTAAATTTCCGATCCGCTGCGAATTCGTGAGCTAATGTCTTGTAGTAGAACGCGAATGATCAGGTGTTTCATCTGGCATAAATAATCGAATAAATACGTACTCCAGTATATTGTTATTTTTCGGTGGATAAGTTTGAACGCGCAGTCACTACTTTAGATCCCTGAATTACCTTTGCTGAGTCGTGTTGTTGTCCCAAAAAAGCCTTTGGTGATGAGCCATACGGAGGTCGCCTTGCATCCGAGCTTGGCTCTACATGATCTGAAATCGCTGCGGACTCAAATGGGGTTATTTGATCGCGCAGTGCGTGGCAGACCAGATTAAACTCGAATAGGGGACCCTCCTTAATGGCAACTTCGCAACTTCCGAACCTGCTTGACGGCTATGCTGTGCGGCCGACCTGGAATGTCGCCGGCGTCGATTATGCAGTTGGGACGACGTCAACATCGCTCAAGGATCCAGCGACGATCTCGATGGCGGGTGTTTCGGTAGATTCGTCGAGCCGCACGATCACAATCAGCGGAAGCAACATCACGCTCGATGGGTATGATTTTTCGCTTCACGGCGGCTATCAGGTGACGGTCGCTGGATCGAATGCGACGATCTCAAACAGCAATTTTGCGATTGGCACCAACCCGGGATCATATTTGGTTTACGGGACCTCCGCAGCGTCCAATCTCACCCTCACACATAATACCTTTGATGGCAGCGCCATCGGCAACGCGACATCGTTCATCGGCTTCGCTGGTTCGGGCCAGGTCACGATGGAGTACAACTGGTTCAAGGAATTTCCGCAGCACATCGTCGAATTCACGCAGGCAAACGGCAGCCCAAGCTTCTCCGTCGTCTACAAATATAATCTGATCGAGCAAGGGGCGATTGAAGACGGCGCCCATCTGAACTTCCTGCAGTTCGGCGGTGGTACCGCGAGCTCGGTGGATGTCGAGTTCAACACCACCTATCAGACGCCGCAGGCCTCGGGAGGCGAGGGCTTCCAGTTCTACAGCAATACTCAGGGCGGGGTGATCCAGGATGCCGTCATGGCATACAACACGATGATTGCGGCCGGTGGATCCGCCGGTTCAGCGATGTCGTATATGGTTCATGCCAATTCCTATAACGACGACAGTTCTGCCCTCAGTGGCAGCGTGCACGACAACTTCTTTGATCTGCAGGCGGCGTGGGGGGCATTCTACTCCGCTCCGAGCGGCTGGTCCTTCTCCAACAATATGGATATGCGCACCGGNCANGTGGTCAATTCGAATAATACCGAATCGGCGCCAACATCTTCTCCAGTGGTGGTGCCGGCAGGGGCTGATGGCTCGTCAGGCAGCACATCGTCTGGTTCCGATTCGACCGGTTCTACTCTGCCTGTCGCTCCTGTCATCGCGTCCTTCTCGGCCGACAGCGGTGTCGCCGGCGACCGCATCACCAGCGACAATACGCTCGAGCTCAAGGGTACCGCGGGAGCAAACAGCACCGTCAAGATTTATGATGGCTCGACCCAGATCGGTACAACGACCGCCGATTCTGCAGGCGCCTGGGATTACATCACAAAGGTCCTGACTGACGCCAAGCACACGCTCACCGCAACGTCGACCAACTCGTCGGGTCAGACCAGCGCGGCGTCGTCTGCGTTGGCAGTCACCGTCGACACCCAAGCGCCGGCTGCGCCGACGATTGTCAGCCAAACGGTGAACAGCGCCAATCAGGTTGTGATGTCGGGCAAGGCCGAAGCGAGCAGCGTCGTAAAGGTGTTCGACGGCACGACCCAGATCGGGACCGCGACCGCCGACAGCAGTGGCCTGTGGGGCTATACCTCCGGCGCCCTTGCGGCCGGCTCGCACAGCCTGACCGCGAAGGCAACGGATGCGGCAGGGAATACCAGCGCGGCGTCCACCGCGGTCACGGCCAGCACCGGTACCTCGGCGCTCCCAGCCACACCGACGTCGCCGACACCAACTGCGGGCACGGTAATCGAGTCGGCTGGTGCTACACGGCTCGTTGAGAATGGTGACAAGTACTACCTCAACACCAGCACCGGGACGGGCCCCTCGCTGAAGTATGGTGGTGTGGATGTTGTCGACGGGTCAATTGGCACCTGGGCTCCCATTGCCGCGGAGAAAACGGCGACGGGCTATCAGGTTGTCTGGAAGGAGGCGAGCACTGGTCAATACACGGCGTGGAACACCGACAGCAACGGCAACTACGTCTCCCATGTCAGCACCCTGACCGGCTCCACGTCGGGCGGCTCGGTGTCGGGTACGAACTCTGGCCTTAAGTCGCTCGAGACGAGCTTCCAGCAGGATCTCAACGGTGACGGGCAGGTCGGTGCTTCCAGTGCAGCCGTACCGACATCGCCAACGCCAACTGCGGGTACAGTAATCGAGTCGGCTGGTGCGACACGGCTCGTTGAGAATGCTGACAAGTACTACCTCAACACCAGCACCGGGACGGGTCCCTCGCTGAAGTATGGCGGTGTGGATTTTGTCGACGGGTCGGATGGTACCTGGGCTCCCATCGCCGCGGAGAAAACGGCGACGGGCTATCAGGTTGCCTGGAAGGAGGCGAGCACCGGTCAATACACGGCGTGGAACACCGACAACGACGGCAACTACGTTTCCCATGTCAGCACCCTGACCGGCTCCACGTCGGGCGGCTCGGTGTCGGGTACGGACTCTGGCCTTAAGTCGCTTGAGACGAGCTTCCAGCAGGATCTCAACGGTGACGGACAGATCGGTGCTTCCAGTGCAGCCGCACCGACGTCATCAACGCCGACCGCTGGTACGGTAATCGAGTCGGCTGGTGCGACACGTCTCGTCGAGAGTGGCGACAAATACTACCTCAACACCAGCACCGAGACCGGTCCCTCGCTGAAGTATGGCGGTGTGGATTTTGTCGACGGGTCGGACGGTACCTGGGCTCCCATCGCCGCGGAGAAGACGGCGACGGGCTATCAGGTTGCCTGGAAGGAGGCGAGCACCGGTCAATACACGGCGTGGAACACCGACAACGACGGCAACTACGTCTCCCATGTCAGCACCCTGACCGGCTCCACCTCGGGCGGCTCGGTGTCGGGTACGGACTCTGGCCTCAAGTCGCTTGAGACAAGCTTCCATCAGGATCTCAACGGCGATGGGCAGGTCGGTACTTCGAGCCTGGCTACGTCGTCCACGAGCACCACGCAGACCATTGCTACTTCGAGCCCAACGACCAGCAACACACAGACGAGCACTTCAGGCAATGACGTGTTCGTTGGCACCAGCAAGGCCGACACTTTCTCGTTTGCCGCGAATTTCGGCAACGATGTCATCAAGGGCTTCGTTGCCAGCGGACCTGCTCACGACACGATCGAGTTTAGTAAGAGCGTGTTCGACAGTTTTGCCAGTGTTCTCTCCCACGCGACCCAATCAGGCGGCGACGTCGTCATCGCGACGGGGGACGACACGCTCACGCTGAAGAACATGAAGGTCGGTTCGTTGACCAGCCAGGACTTCCACTTCGCGTAAGGTGTGGGCATCCACACCGAGTAGTACTCAACAACTGCCTTGGGGATCTCTTGGGGGATCTTCCGTCAAAGGCATGGTTCAAGGGCGACTACCATGATTGACTTTGGACGGCGGGGGGGATTCCCCCCGCCCGCGAATCTCATTCGGATTCCACTTCTTCACATATCAGAGCTCTGGGCGTCCGGACGACAGTGGGCGGATGACGCCGAACTGCGGCCCACGCGACTGATCGGCTTGGCGAGGCGGCCGGTCGAGGCCCTGCGGCAACGGATGTTCGCTGGTCGGTCCGGACCGGCGGAGCCCTATGAGGAACCGCAGTCGGAGATGTCGGCTTTCCTGCGGTCTTGCCGCCGTATTTTCTGGGCTCTCGCGGCCTTCAGCGGAATGAGCAATCTCCTCATGCTCACCGGCTCGTTTTTCATGCTGCAAGTCTACGACCGCGTGCTGCCCGGACGCAGCATACCGACGCTGGTCGCCTTGATGGTTCTGGCCACGGTCCTCTACGTGTTTCAGGGGGGGCTCGACTTCGTCAGAAGCAGGATCAGCGCGCGGGTCGGGCGGTATTTGGATGAAAGGCTCGGCGTTCGCATATTCGACGCGCTTGTTCGTCTGCCTTTGAAGACCAGGGCCGATGGCGACGGCCTGCAGCCGGTGCGGGATCTGGATCAGGTCCGCAGCTTTCTGTCGAGCGGCGGGCCGACTGCGCTCTTCGATCTACCCTGGATGCCGATCTATCTCGGCGTTTGCTTCCTCTTTCACTTCTGGATTGGCGTCACTGCGCTGGCCGGCGCGTTGGTGTTGATCGGCATTACCATGCTCACGGAAACCCGGACGCGCGGGCCGGCAAAGGCGTCCTCGCGTCTCGCAGTCTCGCGAGCGGCACTGGCGCTCGAGGGACGGCGAAATGCCGAGGTTCTGCAGGCCATGGGCATGCGGCAGCAGGCGGCGTTGCGTTGGCGGGATGTCAACGCGAAGTACCTCGCGGCCCATGAGCGGGCCAGCGACGTCGCTAACGGGCTCGGAGGCGTCTCCAAGCTCTTTCGAGCGATCTTGCAATCGCTGGTTCTCGCCGTCGGCGCAGTCCTCGTCATCAACCAGGAATCGACGGCCGGGATCATCATTGCCGGATCAATCCTCACGGCGCGGGCGTTGGCGCCTGTCGAAATGGCCATTGCGAACTGGAAAGGGTTTGTTGCTGCGCGGCAATCGGGGGGGCGGCTCGATGCTTTGCTGAAACTTCTGCCCGGCGAGGAGGAGCGGCTGGCATTGCCTCCTCCTGTTGAAACTCTCACCGTCGAGCATCTCTATATCGGCGCTCCGAACTCGGAGCAGCCCACCGTCAATGACGTGTCGTTCCAGTTGCGGTGCGGGCAGGCGGTTGGAATCATTGGTCCGAGCGGATCCGGCAAATCGACGCTGGCACGTGCGCTGGTTGGGGTATGGCCGGGCATTCGAGGCCGGATACGGCTGGACAACGCCGCACTCGATCACTGGTCTTCTGACGCCCTCGGCAAGCACATCGGGTACCTGCCTCAGGACGTGGAGTTGTTCGACGGCAGCATCGCGATGAATATTGCGCGTTTCGATCCGCAGGCGACCGCCGCCGCTGTTCTGGAGGCCGCGCATGCCGCGGGCGCGCACGATCTCATCCTTTCGTTTCCGGATGGCTACGGCACGAAGATCGGCGAGGGAGGATTAGCACTGTCGGCGGGGCAGCGGCAGCGCATTGGGCTCGCTCGCGCCTTCTACGGCAATCCGTTCCTGGTGGTGCTCGATGAGCCCTCGTCCAATCTCGACGCCGAGGGCGAGGAGGCGCTGACCGAGGCGATCCTGAACGTGCGCCGTCGCGGCGGGATCGTCGTCGTGGTCGCCCATCGTCCGAAGGCGCTTGAAGGCGTCGATCATGTCTTGTGCCTCGGGGAAGGCAGGGTTCAGTCCTTCGGCAAGAGGGAGGAGGTCCTCAAGAAGGTCTTGCGAAATCCCGTGCCGCTCAAGGTGGTCGCGGAAGCTCAAGGAGGCAACCGATGAACGGCCAGGTGGTGGCGCCGGCATTGCAATCCATCCAGCGTTATATGATCGTCGGTATGATCCTGTTCGGTCTGGTGACATTTGGGATCGGCGGTTGGGCGACAACGAGCCAATTGTCGGGCGCGGTGATCGCCCAGGGCGTGGTCGTGGTGGATTCGAGCGTCAAGAAGGTTCAGCACTCCACGGGTGGGATCGTGGGTGAGTTGCGCGTGCGCCAGGGCGATCGGGTCAATGCAGGCGACGTTTTGATCCGCCTCGACGAGACTCAGACGCTCGCCAATGCGACGATCGTCACGAACAGCATCGATGAGCTGCTCGCGCGCCAGTCTCGTCTCGAGGCCGAGCGCGATGGTGCCGAGCAGGTCGTTTTTCCCAAGGTGTTGCTCGACCGAGCCAAGGAGAGCAACTCCGAGGCGAGCCGTGCAATTGCTGCGGAGCGGAAGCTGTTCGACCTCCGCCGTCAGGCAAGGAGCGGCCAAAAAGCGCAGTTGCAGGAGAGAAGCGCGCAGCTGGAGAACGAGATCAAGGGCTATACGGGGCAGACCGAGGCCAAGCAGAAGGAAGTCGAGTTCATCCGCCAGGAGCTCGAGGGCGTGCGCAGCCTCTGGCAGAAGAATCTGGTGCCGATCACGCGGCTCAATTCCCTCGAGCGCGACTCCGCACGCATCGAAGGCGAGCGCAGCCAGTTGGCCGGCATGATTGCGCAATCGAAAGGCAAGATCTCCGAAATCGGCCTCCAGAGCATTCAGATCGACCAGGACCTGCGGACGGAAGTCGGCAAGGACCTCATCGAAACGCGCTCAAAACTCTCCGAACTGGGCGAGCGCAAGACTGCGGCGGTCGATCAACTGCATCGGATCGATATCAGGGCGCCACAATCCGGCCGCGTCCACGAGCTCAGCGTCCACACGGTCGGCGGCATCATCTCACCCGGCGAGCAAATCATGCTGATCGTGCCTGACGCGGATTCGCTTGCCGTCGAGGTCAAGATCGCACCGAAGGACATCGACCAGGTCTATGTGGGGCAGACAGCGACGATGCGCTTCGCAGCGTTCAACCAGAAGACCACGCCCGAGATCGACGGCGAAGTGAGCATGGTCTCGGCAGACATCACGCAGGATCAGCGTGCCGGCACGAGTTACTACACCGGTCGCATCCTGTTGAAGCCGGAGGAGCTGGCGAAGCTCGGTTCGGCCAAGCTGCTGCCAGGAATGCCGGTCGAGGTCTTCATCAAGACAGCTGGTCGGACCGCGCTGTCCTATCTGCTCAAGCCGCTGCACGATCAGGCGGAGCGTGCATTCAAGGAGCGCTGAGCTGGTGCAAGATGGAAGCAGCGCTCGATTGCATGTGTTCGGGACCGGCGCCCTTCCCCTGGGCGTCGCGACCAGCGCTGGAAAGCACGGGCGGGCGGTCGCAAGCGCCGGAAGCGGGGGTGCCGGTCCAACGAGCGGGCGTCTCAATCCGGACCGGCGTCTGCAGCCTGATTTGAAATATCCGGCGCAGCATCCAAGAAATCGGGTGGAGCGAACGTGACGAGACCGCCCAACTCCCGGTGAAACGCAGTAAATCGTGGGCCTTCGATTGAGCGACCGCGCCGGACGCTTGTTTTCTCCAGGAGGGGCGATGGGGTGCTCGAAACGATCGTCCGCTCAATACGTCCATTCGCTTGGTATGCAGGCTCATTGCGGCCACGAAACCGAGTATTGCAGCCTCAGCTCCGAGAATGACGAGTAGCTCGACCGGCATTGAGATAGGTCCTGCCCGAGAAAGCCTGTTCGACGGTCTAGCTCCGGCGAATATTTAAATCAGCATGAAAATATATCGATGGCAAATGATTGTTCGCGCGCTCGGCGGGACCAGCATCCGCCGCGCAGTAGCGGCTTTCCCCGAGGGCGATTGAGGCTCTCTCTCTCTCTCTCTCTCTCTCTCTCTCTCTCTCTCTCTCTCTCTCTCTCTCTCTCTCTCTCTCTCTCTCTCTCTCTCTCTCTCTCTCTCGGCGCCATCCCTTCTATTGATTCTCACCCGTGTAGGACGCTCTGCGGCCCTCACTGTTATGTCTTTTGCGCTCAGTCGGATATTTAATACTATTGCTATTTAAATTAAATGTATTATAATAGTCATTAAATACCCTTTTGGTGGTCAGGCGGCGCGCCGGCCAGCGTACGGAGGGGCGGTGATTCAGCGAACCTCGGGCCCGGTCGTCGCCGGCGCCATAGCTCTCGTGATCGGGGGCGTTCAGTGGGCGCGTGCAGCATTGCTGGTCATGCCAAAGCCTCCCCGTGCGGACCTTGCACACATCGAGCTGGGGCGTCCCGCTCTTCCGCCCCTCACTTACACGGTGTTTTGCCTGCGCTATGAGGCCGAGTGTCGTCCGCGACGCTTCTTCCGCGGCGGGCCGATCCGGTTGACGAAGGAACGGTGGGCGGAACTGGATGCAGTCAATCGCGCAGTGAACCGGGCCATTGTTCCGCAACCTAACGAACTCGGCCTTGCACATGAGGAGTGGCTCATTAATCCGGCTCGCGGCGATTGCAACGACTACGCAGTGAGCAAGCGTCATGAACTGCTGCAACGTGGCTGGCCCGCGCGGGTTCTGCTATTGAGCGAAGTGGTGCGAGGTTCTGGAGACCATCACCTTGTGCTCGTGGTGCGTGCCAGGACTGGCGATTTGGTCCTCGATAATTTAACGCCCGAGATAAAGCCTTGGTCGCGGGCACAGTACGGTTGGGTCCGGATGCAGACGCCGCGCGACAGCCGAATGTGGGCGACGACTGGCCGCTCAGGAGCATGATTTCTGCGGTGGCGGGCAGCAGGCGACAGGCGAGAGCAGGCTCGCCCGCCGTCAGGACGCCGCAAGGCCCAGCGTGTTCCCGGCGGCGGCCGTCGAGTCCAGCCAACGTCGGATCGTACCGTCATATATATCGGCACCGTAGAGCCAGCCGTCGGGCCCTTTCTGCAGGTCCACGATGCCTTGTACGTTGTCCACCAACTGAACGCTTGCGATCTGCCGGTTCGCATCCAACGTCGCAGCGAAGATTGTTCCGTTATAGACGTCGTCGAAGAACATCGTATTCTGATTATAGAAATCTCCAGCGGTGATTACATGGGCGTTGTCGGGTGCGCCGTGGCTAAGAGACAGGATCGGGAACGCGGCAGGCGGGTCTGACAAATTGTTGCGGTTGCCGTTATTATAGAAAGTGATCGCCTGGGACAGGTTTTGGTAGCTGGCGGTTTTGTCCGGACCTTCAAAGTATGGCCATCCAAAATTTGAGCCGGCAGGGCCCGTATCGATCTCTTCCCAGTTGTTCCAGCCCACGTCTCCAAGCACAGGCAGATTCGTAACGGGATCGAAGCTGAAGCGGTACGCGTTGCGGACGCCGTAGTAGAACACTTTCGACTGATTGCTGTTTGGGTCGCCAGCCTGATAGTACGGATTGCCGGGCGCTCCCTCACCCGTAATAGGATCGATCCGCAAGAGCTTGCCCGAGAGATTGTGGATGTCCTGGACCCGCACTGCGCGGGGATCGACGAAGTTGTACGACGTGCCATCCCCGACCGTGAGGTAGAGATAGCCGTCGGGACCGAAATGAACGGCACCGATCGAATGGGAATCGCTGTCGGTCGCAAGATAGTCCCGGATGTTCTGGTTCTGGATGCCGGCCCTATCAGGATCGTTGTCCTGCGCTCCTGTCTCGATCTGGCTCGCAGGAGCCGTGATGGTGGTGCCGTTGACGATGCCCGAAGGAACGATGCTGGGATCACCGCCGCTGTTTGCGTCGGGGCGGCTGGTATAGGCCCAGATGCTGTTCTTGCCGACCAGCACCACTTCGCTAGACGGATCGGCAATCATCGTGGTGGGGTCGACTGTCACCCTCACCAGACGGCTAGGTCTGTTGCCACCCCCGTCGGCCGCTGCGAGCCCGCTCTGAGTCGCCGTCTCGGGCGGATCGTAAGTGTACAGCAGGTAGACATAGTGGTTGCTTGCGAAATTCGGGTTCACCGCGATTCCCAGCAGCCCGCGATCACCGAAATCATTCACCTCGCTCGAAAGGTCGATGAGCGGGGTCGATCGCAATGTGCCGTTGTCCACCACGCGCACCACGCCGTCCTTCTGCGCAACCAGCATGTAGCGGCCGTCGGGCGTCCAGTCCATCGCCGCAGGCTGGTTCAGACCCGACACCGCGGTCTCGCCCACCAGGTTGCCGAGAGCGGGGTTGTCATTGTCCAGGATCTTCACCGTCGTCGTCGCCTGAGAGCCGAGTGTGGCGCCGGTCGGGTTGCTCAAGGTGACGGTGAAGGTCTCGTCGTTCTCCGGCGTCGTATCATTGATGATCGGCACGGAGATGGTCTGGCTCACCTGTCCGGCGGCAAAGGTGACCGTACCGGTCGTGGTCGTGTAGTCGGCCCCCGCGATTGCGCTGCCGCTGCTCGTCGTGAAGCCGACCGTGGCTGCTTGACTGGCGTTCCCGCTGCGCAGCAGCGTGACCGTCGCGGTTGGGCTAGTCTCAGCAACGCTCAACACGACGTCTGCCATTGCGATCGAGGCGGGTGAGTCGTCGTCGATGATGCTGACGAGCACGGTGCGTGGAGCTCCGAGGGATCCGGAGCCCGGATTTTGAAGTCCGATTGCGAACGTCTCATTGCCCTCGGTGAGTTGATCGTTGACGATCTGGATAGTGAAGCTCTTGGTGCTCTCTCCCGGTCCGAAGACGACCTGGCCGGTGTTCGTCCGACCATTGAAGGTGGGCTGGATGAAATCCGATCCAGCAGTCGCGGTACCGCCGGTGCCGATCTCATTTGTCGTGTACTCAACGGTGTTTTGAGACGAGAGGTCGCCGGAGCGCACGACGGTGATGGTGGCTGTGCCGGCCGCTTCGCCGACATAGATCGTAGAAGTGTTGAGTAGTGCGATGACGTTGGACGGAGCGAACACGACGTCGCGAAAGTAATTTGAATTCTGATAGACGGCGGTGGGGAAGACGCCCGCGCTGTAGTTGAAGACACCTGCGCCGACCGGAGCGTTCAGGCCGCCATGGCTAATGCCGGAGGCGAAGCCCTGGGTGGTGGAGACGTAATAACTGTTGATATTGACCGAGACCACATAGGTCGTACCGGCCGCGATGGTGAGCGGCGTGGCGAGCGCCTGCTGCTGCCAGCCCGATGCGCCTTCGTTGGTGAACGTGACCGTCGCCAGCTCCTGGCCCGTTGCCGACCAGATGTGGCCGACATGGGTGCCGGTCTCGTTCGAGGCCTTGTAGTACCGGATCGCCTGAATCACGCCGGAATTATCGGCGGTGAAGCGCATCCCCAGCTCATAGTCCGCCCCTGTCCCGTCGGTGGCATTGGTATTGGACGGCGTCTGGGTGGTGAACAGGGTGGTGGTGGCACTCGCAGCTGCAACCGTCGCCGTGGCCGCGCTGGTTGCGTTCTCGCCGGCGCCGAGCAGATCGGTGTAGGTGGCATTCACCCGGATCCGCTTGCCGACGAGGCTGCTGTCGAGGGTGAGACTCGAGGTCGTGGCGGACAGATTCGTCCAGGTGGTGCCGTCGGGGCTGCTCTGCCAGCGATAGGTGATGCTCGCCGGGACGCCGTCGGGATCCGTGACGCTGGCCGTCAGGGTCTGGTTCTGGGTCGCCGTGCCGCTGATCGTGACAACGCCGACGTCGTTGACATTGGCCACCTTCGT
>NZ_KB902830.1:0-10844 GCF_000379585.1 Bradyrhizobium sp. WSM2793
CGTCCACGATCACGCGACAGGCCTTGCCGACGACAATCTCCATGCGTCCGCCCGCTGGCCCCGCCAAAGCTACTGGCGGCACCGGCGGTTGGTCCGGCATCACCATCGCCGGCACAAAGGCTGGCTGAGGTCGTTCGTTCGTCTGCGTCCCAAACGATCGTCGCCAAGTCAGCAGCAGCGAGCGCGAGATGCCGTATCGTCGTGCTGTCGACGAGACCGCGCGCGGTGCCTGCAAACTCTCCAGAACGATCTTAAGTTTCTCGTCATCCGTCCAGCGACGGCGACGGCCAGTCTCGACAACCTCGAACCGTTCAATCTGTGCACTGAACTTATTACTGTCCATAAGGGCTGTTACACAGCACTCCTCTTAACCCGGCAAGACGGCCCTCACCGGAGGGAGACGCTATATCTCGCGCGAGCCTATTAGCGGGCACGGCCCGGTGCGGATCGTCACCCGGCACGGAAGTTTGCAAGTGGCGGGATGATCAACATTCTTGTGCGTCCACTCGACAAGGTTGGCCGGGCGGATAGGTTGGATCAGCACGTCATCGTATGAACACCCTGGCGTCGGCGATCGGCCCGAGCCCGGTGGAAGTGAAGATCGTCGGCGTACGAGGCACCGTCGGTTCGCTCGGCCGCCGGAATTTTGCCGGCGTCATCGAGGGGGAAAGTGCCGGCCAGCGATCGAAAGCGATCTATCTATGTAAAAATTATGTGGATGAGTTCAGACAGGATTTGGTGACGCCGGGTAGGAAAGCCGCGGCTCAGGATTTGGACCCTGAGCCGCATTCTGACAACCTCCGGGACAGCGCTGGCGAGCTGTATCTTGTGCGCCGGTGATACGAGGAGCGCACGTCATTTCAGAAAGTGAAGCATCTCATTTGCCGAAGGAGCCCCCAGCCGTACCAGCGATCCGCTCGATCCATGCGGCGCATAGTCGAAATCTGCCTCGAATGTGACCTGTCGCTCAGCACCCGTGCGCCAGGTCAGAAATTGGGACAATGCATCCATCATGTCATCGGTCTTGCCGAACGGAAACGACACAAACTCCAGCATGAAATCGTCGAGCCAGGGTGCCGTTAGCGGTAACATGAGCGAGCCGGCTTGCAGCTTTGCGGTCTCGCCGCTCATACGCGACCGCTTGTCCTTGGTCGGTCTGATCGCAACGACGCCTTGCAAACCAGCGCGTTGCCTAAGATCAGCGATCAGGGGAGATCCCATAGCAGTATCTTCGATGAGCATAGCATTCGGCCTATGTTTGGCCGCCTGCTCTCGCATGATTCGGGAGAGCTCGTGGAACTCGACCTTTCCGCGCCAAACGTCGATTAGATAATACTGGTTCCGATTGCGGATAAGGAAGACCAAACAGGTTGAGTAGTTGCTCTTGTCGCCAGCCTTCGCTGCCGTGTCACAGGAGAGTACGATTTCGTCCCCCGACTGGCGAGTCGGAAGTACATCATAAGCGCGGAGCCATTCCCGTTTGAGGTCATTTCCCTCATCAGGAGCGGGATCTTGAAGGTATTGTGTTTGAAACACCAGCGATCCCACTTGGGTCCTGACATCGTCCAAGATGTCGCAACGCTCTCTCGCCTGCAGAAGCTCTCCCTCTTTCCAGACAAAAGATCCATTTTGAAGTTGGATTGTGGTGTCCTGCGCCGCAATCGCCGGCAGCACCAGATGATCCCAGCCTCCTCTATCGATGAGGTGACCCGTTAGGTCTTGCTGATGCAGGCGCTGCATCAGGACGATGATGCTGCCTTTGGACTTGTCATTGAGGCGCGACATGAGCGAACGATCAAACCATTCGTTGCAGCTCTTGCGCTGTGCATCGGAAGCCGCGCCAGTCGCATTCAAGGGGTCGTCAACGATGATTGTGTTGGCGCCAAATCCGGTTAAACTGCCGCCGACGGATATCGCAAGACGATAACCTCCCTTCGTTGTTACGAGTTCATCCTCGGTGCTCTTCGCGAGGCGCGTTGGAAACAGCTCTTTGTACCAGGGCGCTTCCATGATCCGTCGGCAGTTGGCCGAGAGCGAGTTCGCTAATTGTTGGGAATAGCTGCCGCAGAGGAATTGCTGAGTAGGATCTTGGCCCAACCTGAACGCCGGCCACGCTACTGAAACGAGGAATGACTTCAACGAGCGCGGCGGCGCGTTGATGATCTGTCGCGTGGCCTGTCCAACGCTCAGATTCAATCTGAGAGCGATCAATTGATGAAACCATTCCGACTCATACTTCTCACCGGGCAGCAAAAAAGCAAACGCTTTCATAACGAAGGCGATAAGGTCGACGCGACAGATCGCATCAACTTCTGCTTTGGCAACGGGTGGCTTTTGCATTTAATCAATCCCTATTTTCATGCTTGACATGGCGACGTATAAAATCAGCAACGATCTCGTGGTCTTGTTCTGTCACGATTGCGCTCTCGCTATTGGATCCATCCTGTGGCTCGAACTTCATGATCATGCTGAAGAGTTGCATGCAGGCTTTGGTATCGCCCTTTGCGGCCTGCTCGAACAGTCTGAGGAGCACGAGTTCCTGCCGGCTCACCACACGCGGTTGGCCGTCCTCGCGAATCTGGACGCGCTTTTGCATCATGCTGGTGAGGTCGGTTTTGAGATTGCGCGAGCCCTTTGGCCGCCCCCTCGGATTGCCTGACTGTCCTTTCTTAAACCGTCCCGACATCGGCGGGCGGCCATAGCCCCCTTTTTGATCCTCAGTCACATGTGTCTCCCTTGGGTGAGGGACCAGGCAGCAGAAGCAAGGGGGAGTGAGACAGTGCGGCTGAGGCCGTTTCACGCTCGGCGAAGCTTCGGCCGGTCCTAACGCAGATCGCCGCCTTGCCGGTGTGGTGTTGCCAACGGCGTACAATGCCGTCGCAATAGAGCGGGTCGAGTTCTATGAGAGCGGCGCGGCGGCCGGTCTTTTCTGCGGCGATCACGGTGGTTCCGGACCCTGCGAAAGGATCCAGAACAACGTCGCCGCGCCGTGTGCAGTCCTTCATCACGTCGCTGATCAAGGCAACGGGCTTCACCGTGGGATGCAACGCCAGCAGTTCATCGCGGTGCCGGCCAAAGCTGTTGATGCCCGGATAGGTCCACACATTGGTCCGATTGCGACCGTGTACGCCGAGCCGAACGTTGTTGATGCCGTTCTTGAATACGTGAATGAGCTCGTGCTGGGATCGGTAGAACGAGCCCATGCCGGCATTGGTCTTGGCCCAGACACAGGTGTTCTTGTGCTCGGTGTACACACGTTGTGCGGCGGTCAGCAGCTCGAGCGTGTGCCGCCAATCCATCGATAGGTAGTGCAGCGAGCCGTCGACGCTGTGTCTGGCCAAGTGTGTGCACGCCGTGGTCAGGAATTCGATGAACTGGTGCGGCGCCATTTCACCAGAGGCCATCGAAAATTCGCGGTGTTTGATGTTGCCTCGGCCGCCAACGTGGCCGATTATAGGAACGTTGTAGGGCGGATCTGCTATGACCGCGCGCGCCTGCTGGTCGCCGAGGACGGCTGTGTAGGCTTGTTCCTCCAACGCATCGCCGCAGATGAGGCGATGACGGCCGAGCTGCCAGCTGTCACCCCGCCTGCTAACGGCCGGCCTGGCAGATCTAAGCTCGGGTAAAATGTCATCCGGCGCCGCAGTAGGCTGATCCAGAAGCAAATCGACTTCTGCCGGTTGAAATCCGATCGCGGCAAAGTCAAAATCGAAATTCAGATCGGCCAGTACCTGCACCTCCTGCTTGAGAATTTGCAGGTCCCAGGTGCCGTTCTCGGCGATCTTGTTGTCGGCGATCGCGAGCGCCCGCTTTTGGGCAGGCGACAAATGTTCCAGTATGATGACTGGTATGTCCCTGATCCCGAGCTGTTCGGCCGCGGCGAGAACCGCGTGGCCGTAGATTACGAAAAAATTGCCATCGACTCCGATTGGTTTAATCAGTCCAAATGTATCGATGCTCTTTGCAAGTTGATTGATCTGCTCTTGGGAATGCCTACGGGGATTCCGCGCATTCCTCCTCAGCAGACTCACAAGGACATACTGAATGCAGAGTCTGGGAGAATTTGACCCTCTTATGCGCATGACCGCTTCTACGAAAATAGGCCTATGTTATTACCTGGATATTGGCTCTGTAACAGAAGAGGACGGCGTCGAGGGGCGGCAGCAGTTGCAGTTGCTTCGAACTAACTCCCACTGGCTCGGGAATTTTCGCCCTTTGTGGCTAGCGGGTGTGATCCGGCGGCATCAGTCTCCCCGGGGTGAAATCCGATCGCGGCAAAGTCAAAATCGAAATTCAGATCGGCCAGCACCTGCACCTCCTGCTTGAGAATTTGCAGGTCCCAGGTGCCGTTCTCGGCGATCTTGTTGGCGGCGATGGCGACAGCGCGTTTTTGGTCTGGCGACATGCGGCAGGATCACCGCGGATATTTCGGTCATTCCAAGCTGTTTGGCTGCGGCGACAACCGCGTTGCCAAAGATAACCCGGTGTTCTTCGTCGACGCCGATTGGCCTGAACGGTCCCAAGGCGTTGATACTCTTCGCGATTTGATCGATCTGCTCTGGCGAATGAAGCCGGCGATTGCGCGTGTTCGTCGTGAGCGTCGCGACAAGGAGATTGTGGACCTGGAGTTCAGGGAAATTCGATCCTACCGTGGACATGAAAGCTCCGGCTCAAAAATGTGGCCTATACAGAACCGGAATAATGACTCTGTAACAGAAGCAGGGGCGCTCAGGTCGGATGAAATGAGGCGCGACGGCGGACGTCGAAGCCGCAAGGCCAAGGGCCTGAGCCGCTCGTGAGCGATCAGGTAGCCAATTCGGCCAGAACGAGATCGCCTCATTGAGGTTGGGCTGGGCGACTCGGTTGGTGTTCTTCGTCGACGCCGATTGGCCTGATCAACCCAAAGGCGTTGATGCTCTTCACAATTTGATCGGTCTGCTCTGACGAATGACGGCGGGGATTGCGCCGGTTCAATCGTGAGCGTCGCGACAAAGAGATTGTGGACCTGGAGTTCAGGGAATTCGATCCCTCCTTGGACATGACAGCTCCGGCTCTCAAGTGTGCCCTATACAGAACCAGAATATTGGCTCTGTAACAGCCGTGGCGGGAGCGGGCGGTCGGATGACCGAAATCAGCGTCAAACTCGAGAAAGCACCATCCCGACAACGAGTAGTTAGCAGCCGTGGCGGTGCTGTGCCACCGGTTCGGGGATTTCACCTTTGGCGCGCCATACTCGCCAACAGGCTTGCCGGCGCAGGTCCATGACGGCCATCACTACTGGATCCCCTTGGCCCTTCTCCCGCGTACGTTCGTGGTCCGTTCGACGGCCCGTGGCAGGCAAAGATTCCGCGCAAACTGTGCTTAGGCAAGGCCGGACAAACACGGTGGTGCACGGTGAATTCCCGCACATCATCTTGGCGTTCGCAGCGCGCAATCACAGCCCGACCGGTCGCGTCTCTTGTACCGACGTCAGATACCATGTCGGGAAGTACTCAGCGCCCGCGGCCGAGAGGTATGCGCGAAGTCGCGGCGCCACCTTAGCACCGATCGAGCGGGCGCTCCGCTGTTTGGCGTCAAACGAATCGGTCGAAGCCGAACGCCGTAGCTACACCGAACGAGCCTGATGCGATCCTCGGCAAGATGGCGCACCTAGGCCCGGCACCGGTCGAACGCGGACAGGCGTACTCTCTTGCAATAGATCGAGTGAAGTTTACCGGATCGTCATTTTCTCAGAAGTAACCCCATTTCTCGCGCCATCCGCTTGACCGAGCCGACATGCCGGCGAAGGGCCGCGGCAATCTCCGCCGCGCCGTGCCGCCGGCGGCTCATTGCCGAAAGCTTCCTGCGTTCGAGGTCGCTCCACTCCTTCGGCTTTGATGCTTTCATGTTGTCATCTTGCCGCTGGCCCCGAAGCAGGCGACATTGGGAAATTTACGGGTGCCATCTAGAGTTTGCCCGACAGGCCGAAGCGTGGATCGTCGAGGAGCGCCTGCCAGTATTCCGGCGGCAAATCGGCGTGGGGTGGAGCGGACTAACCGCCTTCGGTCTCTCTCACCCTCGCTTGTCCGATCAGCCGCTGACCGGTTGAGAAAGCGTCCGGAGCCCCGCTTCAATGGCCGCGATGTCTTGCTCGATTTGGACGATAGATGATCGGCAATCGAAACCAGTTGTGGCCTTCAGATCAGCGGCCAACCGCCAGCGATGCATCCGGAGAGCTTCGAGCGACTGCTGGTCTTTTAGCCGAGTGAAGCCGCCAACGATCAACTCAATCGCACTCGACATAACGCTGCCCCACAATCAAATTTCGCATAGCAATATACCTCTAGGATAAAGGGAGTTTGGATTTTAGTAAATTCAAAAATCCGGCGTGTGGAGCATAAGCAATTCACCGCGAGGCTGAGTCTTGATCCGCTTCGATTGTTCTGCCATTTTAAATCTGTTATTTATATTTTGGTTTTTTTGACGCGGCTTTTCAGAGCTATTTTGCAATATTGCGCCGCTACCTATTGGATAGAACATGAGCGACGAAACGATTGTCCGTTTGCAGACCCATAGGAAGAATGTTGAGCGGTATTTGCGCCTGCTAGAAACTGCGTTGACCGACGTTGAGCAGCAGTACGTTGAGAAGCGCCTGGCTGAAGAAGGATCGGCCATGGACCAGCTATCGCTTCAGAGGGCCGGGGCGGCGAACGCTTTCCATAAGACGTGCAATCACCCGCCCAGCGGCAAACGGTAAAAACCGCAAGCAGCGGTCAACCCGCGGTCTGTCGGAATTGTCCACTGGCCGAGATGTGGCAGGATACGCGTGGCGAGTGAACGCACCGCGCAATCGCGAATAATAAGGGAGCGGGACGCGGGACTTTGGTCAACTAATCCTTGGATGTATCTCGCAGCGCAATTTGAATGGCTTCGCGGATTCGCCGACCTCCTTTGGGTTCGATCGCATCCAAGTGATAAATTCGACATAACAGACCGTTGATGCGCCTCACAATGCTCCTGTTATTGGAGTGCCGATTACGCGCGCGCACCAGCTGACGGCGCACTTCCAACAGGTCCAGGCGATGAAGCCCTCTTGATTGCACCATGCGGATGGACCCAGCGTGTGTCGTTTATGATCGTCAGCCACGGACACTCGGTCCAGCGTGATTATCACGGGCCAAACCACCGCAGGCTTTCATCGTTCCAGCCAGATCAAATAGCGCTTTTAATTAAATTTACGGGGTGCTATTAGCATTTAATTATTTAATTTGCAAATTTATGGGTGGGGGCTGGTTTGACTACCCCATTGAACCAAAAGTTCGATGTTGCCGGATCTGATATGGCTGGGGCGTCCTTTAGTTTCCCTAAGCCTGCCCCAGCTCACGCACTCATCATTTCGGACGCGCATCTCTTGTTCTCAGGGGACTATGCACGTTCCGGTCATGATCTCATCATTTCCGATTCTGACCATCGGATCACGATCCCCAATTACTTTCTCGGCGAGAAGCGTTTGCCGCTCAGCTCGTCGGACGGCGCGCTGCTCGATGCGAGAGTGGTCGAAGCCCTCACCGGTTATCAAACCTTTGCGCAAGCCGGAGGTAATGCCGCTGCTGGAAAGGTGATTGGCCGTGTCGCGACCGTAACGGGAAGCGCCAGCATCGTTCGCAACGGCGTTACGATCGAGGCGAATAATGGGGATGTCGTTTATCAGAACGATGTCGTGCAAACTGGAAGCGGCTCTACCATTGGTCTCGTCCTTATCGACGGCAGCACGTTCAACCTGAGCGCCAACGCTCGGTTCATGTTGAACGAATTGGGGTATGAGGGGCAGAGTAGTGCGAGTGGCACCTTAGTCAGCCTGACGAGTGGCACGAACCATTCGATGTTCACTCTCATCCAGGGTGCCGCCAGTTTCGTCGCTGGCCAGGTCGCGAAAACCGGCGACATGCAGGTCGCGACGCCGACTGCCGTGATCGGAATTCGCGGTACTGCCGTCCTTCTCAGCGTCGATGCTGTGGATGGGAAAGTCTCGGTCTCTGTCGCTGATCAGCAAGACGGCCGAGTTCATTCCGTACAAGTCTTCAAATGCGTTCCAGCGACGAACTTGCTTCAAGGCGTTTGTACTGCGGGGGATCCGATCGGGATAGTTACCAGCGACGGTCCATCGCTAACCATCACGCCAACCGCGAATTTCGAGGTGATCACTCAAACCGTCAGCAAGACCCCAGGGCAAGTTGCGCAGGAGTTCAACGCTTTTCAACAGGTGTTGACGACCTATGATATCGGGAAACAGATTGCTCCAGACACTCCGGCTCCTAGCGACGGCAAGCGAGGAGACGTCGACACAAAGTCGCTGCAGAAGTTCGCTGGGAGCCCGCCACCATCACCCACTGAAGCTCCAACCACCATTATAGGGGACGACATAAAAGGCCAAGCCGGTGGGGGATCGATCGCTCCAGTTGTTGTGACGCTCGCTTCCATCGCGGGGACTTCTGCCTCCGCCTCGAAGCCGCTCGTCCCCACTTTGGACCCACCGCAAGCTGTTGTTGTGGCTTCATTCGGACCTGTCCTTATCAGCAGCGCCGGTGGTCCAACCAACCAAGGAAATCAAACAATCAGCGGAACAGTTGATCCGTCCTTCGTTGGAAGCACGGTGACGCTGTACGACACATACAATGGTGTTACGACGCAGATTGGAACGGTTACCGTTGGCTCCGGCGGCGTTTGGAGCCTGGCGGTCACCCTGGCAGGTGATGGCGACCACAGCATCGTGGCTTTGGACCCTAGCGCCAACGTCACAACGAGCGTGCCCGTTGTTTTCACGCTCGACACGACGGCGCCGACGGTTGCGATCACCAGCGCGGGCGGGCCGGTCAACCAGGCCAGCCAGACCGTCACCGGTACGGTGGGCGTCGCCGATGCCGGCACCACCGTCACCATCCTGGACGGCACCACCACGATCGGCACCGCCATCGTGCAGGGTAACGGGACCTGGAGCACCACGGTCACGCTCAACAACGGCCCGAACTCGCTGACGGCACGAGTGAGCGATGCGGCCGGCAACACCGCAACCAGCGGCGCGGTGGTCTACACGCTCAGCACCACCGGCCCGACTGTGACCGAGGCTCTGGTCTCCGACACCGGCACCTCTCCCACCGATCACCTCACCACTAACCCGGCGCTGAACGGCACCGGCCTTGCCAACACCGTGGTGCACTTCACCATCGACGGCAGCCCGATCGCGGCGACAGTGACCACCGATGCGCAAGGGGCGTGGTCGTTTACGCCGAGCGGGCTGGCCGACGGATCGCACACCATCGTCGCGAGCCAGACCGATACCTTTGGCAACACCGGCTCGGCCTCGCTGAGCTTCACGCTGGACACGGCGGCACCCGCGGTCGCCATCACCAGCACCGGCGGACCCGTCAATCAGGCCAGCCAGACCATCACCGGCACGGTTGACGTCGCCGATGCCGGCGCCACCGTCACCATCCTGGACGGCAGCACGACGATTGGCACCGCCATCGTGCAGGGGAACGGGACCTGGAGCACCACGGTCACGCTGAACCAGGGCGGCAACTCGCTGACCGCCCGGGTGAGCGATGCGGCCGGCAACTTCGCGACCAGCGGCGCCGTGGTCTACACGCTCAGTACCACCGGCCCGACCGTGACCGAGGCTCTGGTCTCCGACACCGGCACCTCCGCCACCGATCACCTCACCACTAACCCGGCGCTGAACGGCACCGGCCTTGCCAACACCGTGGTGCACTTCAACATCGACGGCAGCACGATCGTGGCGACGGCGACCGCCGATGCGCAAGGGGCCTGGTCGTTTACACCGACCGGGCTGGCCGAGGGACCGCACACCATCGTGGCGAGCCAAACCGACGCTTTTGGCAACACCGGCTCGGCCTCGCTGAGCTTCACGCTGGACACGGCGGCACCCGCGGTTGCGATCACCAGCACCGGCGGAGCCGTCAGCCAGGCGAGCCAGACCATCACCGGCACGGTCGGTGTCGCCGATGCCGGCACCACCGTCACCATCCTGGACGGCACCACCACGATCGGCACCGCCATCGTGCAGAGCAACGGCAGCTGGAGCAGCACGGTCACGCTCGCCAACGGCCCGAACTCCCTGACCGCTCGGGTGAGCGATGCCGCCGGCAACACCGCGACCAGCAGCGCGGTGGTCTATACGCTCAGCACCGTCGGCCCGACCGTGACCGAGGCCCTGGTTGCCGACACCGGCACTTCGGCCACCGACCACGTCACCGCCAACCCGGCCCTGAGCGGCAGCGGCCTTGCCAACACGGTGGTGCATCTGACGATCGATGGTGTTCTCAGCACCGCTACAGCAACCACGGATGCGCAAGGCGCGTGGTCGTTTACACCGACCGGGCTGGCCGAGGGATTACACACCATTGTCGCAAGCCAGATTGATACCTTTGGCAACACCGGCTCGGCCTCGCTGAGCTTCACGCTCGACACGACGGCACCGACGGTCGCTATCACCAGTACCGGCGGACCCGTCAGCCNGGCGAGCCAGACCATCACCGGCACGGTCGGTGTCGCCGATGCCGGCACCACCGTCACCATCCTGGACGGCACCACCGCAATCGGCACCGCCATCGTGCAGGGCAACGGCAGCTGGAGCACAACGGTCACGCTGAACCAGGGCGGCAATTCCCTGACCGCACGGGTGAGCGATGCGGCCGGCAACATCGCGACCAGCGGCGCTGTGGTCTACACGCTCAGCACCACCGGCCCGACCGTGACCGAGGCCCTGGTTGCCGACACCGGCACTTCCGCCACCGATCGCCTCACCACCAACCCAGCGCTGAGCGGCAGCGGCCTTGCCAACACCG
>NZ_KB902831.1:0-9247 GCF_000379585.1 Bradyrhizobium sp. WSM2793
GCGCACAACATCCAATTCGCTCCTTGGTGAGGATGATTACTATCTCCTCTGGATACCCTCGCTGAGAATGGAGATAGTAGGAGCCTCCGGCAACATAGTCGGCTTTCGGCTTCGGCCCGTCTCCAAGCCTCACGTAAATATTACCTGATCCTTAACGCCGAAGTTCTCTGACATGAGGCCTAGTATCGCCGAAATTCTGCTTCTGTTGGGGCGATGCGCAGCTTTTTCATAGGAGATATGAGTTTTCTTGTAACCGGCGCTGCACAACGATGCCAGCGCCGACTACCTTGTGCAGTGTCTTCGGCCAGCGTCTCAATCGCGTGAGAGACCGCAGCCGATCGGAGAACAATCAGGGGCAGACAGATTTCCACATGCGCTTGGCATGAGCTATCACCGGCTACGCAACGGCTTCCACCCGGTTCAGCGGCAAACGCACGCAGGCTTATCGTTACATGGCAATTCCGCCCATGAGCAAATATTTGATCTCTACGAACTCCTCGATGCCATGGAGCGAGCCCTCGCGGCCAAGGCCAGATTCCTTGACGCCGCCGAAGGGAGCGACTTCGGTCCCGAGAATGGCGGAGTTGATGCCGACCATGCCGCATTCGAGTTCCTCCGCTACGCGGAAAGCGCGGCCGAGATCGTTCGTGTAGAAATAAGCGGCCAACCCGAAAGGCGTGTCGTTGGCGAGCGCGACGACCTCCTCCTCGCTCTTGAAACGGTAGACCGGCGCGACGGGACCGAAGGTTTCCTCGTGAGTCACCATCATCTTTGTGGTGACGCCGGAGAGCACGGTTGGCTCGTAGAAGGTGCGCCCCAGCGCATGGCGCCGGCCGCCAACCACAATCTTGGCCCCGTTTGCGACCGCATCTGCCACGTGACGCTCGACCTTCTCGAGCGTGCGTTGGTTGATCAACGGCCCCTGCACCACGTCGGCCTCGCTGCCGTCGCCGACCTTCATCTTGGCCACAGCGTTTGCGAACTTCTCGACGAAAGTGTCATGAATCGCTTCCTGCACGAAGAGCCGGTTGGTACAGACGCAGGTCTGGCCCGTGTTGCGGAACTTGGCCGTTATCGCGCCAGCCACCGCCGCATCGAGATCGGCATCGTCGAAGACGATGAAGGGTGCGTTGCCGCCGAGCTCCAGCCCGACCTTCTTCACTGTGGAGGCGGCCTGTTGCATCAGGAGCTTGCCGACCGGCGTCGAGCCGGTAAAGCCGATGAAACGTACCGCCGGATGATCGGTCATGACCTTGCCGATCGCGACCGCGTCGCCCGTCACGACGTTGAGCACGCCTTTGGGGAAGCCCGCGCGCTCGGCGAGCACAACAAGCGCTAGTGCGCTCAGCGGCGTCTCAGGCGCGGGCTTGATCACAAAGGTGCAGCCAGCCGCCAAGCCAGGCGAGCATTTGCGCGTCATCGTCGCGGCTGGGAAGTTCCAGGGCGTGATCGCGGCACAGACGCCGACCGGCTGCTTCTGGACAATAATGCGGGAGTTCGGGAAAGGCGACGGAATGGTCTCGCCATAGATCCGCTTGGCCTCCTCAGCGTAGAACTCAACGAAGGAGGCAGCATAAACGACTTCGCCGCGCGATTCGGTGAGCGGCTTGCCCTGCTCGGCCGTCATGATCCGGGCCAGGTCCTCCTGGTTTGCCATGATCAGCTCGAACCATTTACGTAGGATAGCCGAGCGCTCCTTTGCGCTTTTCCGCGCCCAGGGTTTGAACGCGGTCTGCGCCGCCTCCACGGCCGCGGTGGTCTCCGTCTCGCCGAAGCGCGGCACCTTCGTCAGCAAGGCGCCGGTGGCAGGATTGTTGACCGGGTCAACGCCCTCCCCAATCCAGGTGCCATTGACGTAGCAGGCGGACTTCAAAAGAGAAGGGTCGGATAATGTAAGCATGTATCAAGTCCTCGGCTAGTGACTACTTTCGTAAGCGCCTTTGTTTGGGCGCAGCGGTGCGGGGGTTGTCGATCACCCTCGCGGCTAGCGCTGCAGGAGGGGAGCATTCGGCACCTTCATCGCAACGATGACCGGTGCCAGGCTGGAGTTTTCGCACGGTGAGTTGCGCGTCGTCTGATAGTAAAGAAAGGCGGCAGTCGGATGAGGCCGAAAAGGAGAGCTTGTTCGGCGGCACACACTTCAGAAGCGTGGCCATGGCTCTTGCCGTAAGTCCTGATCCGCCGGCGCACGGCTTCGGCGCTCGTCTGGCTTCATAAACCCCTCTGCAGTCTTCAGAGACACTCAATTGCGCCGGCCACAGCTCGATCTTATCGCGAGACACGCTTTGGCAAGCGCGTCTCGCGACCACACTCAGACGGCGAGTGATGACGTTGTGAAGAGCTGCAAACTGCCTTGCCTGATCAGCCCGTGCTCCACGACAGCAATTCGCTCGCTCATTCCTTCATTATGCACGGTGAGCAAAACGATCGCATTCATTGGCCGGTTTCGAAGCACAAGTGAAGACTTAGCCCGTAGCGAAGAAGAAAGTTGCCAAGTTTCGGCCAGTTACACACAATTCCAGCAAATCTTCTTATTTTCGCGCAGGATTTCGCCACTTCTGGCCGCACCTGGTTGAGCGGAAGAATACCCGGCTGATGCCCGAGCAGCTTTGCAATCGTGACACTGTCTGAACACCGCGGTGCAGGATCCACTGAAGTGCTGCGCACAGCAGACTGAGCAAGGCCGCATCTCGACCGTGTCGCCCAACGCCGCGACCACCTGATTCGCGGTTAGGTACGCAAGCGTGTCTCAACCGCACTCGAGATCATGCTGCTCATATCTTGAGAAATCGCGGTGGCACCCCGTTCGCGAGAAGGGCCGCCCTGCGCTCACGATGGCGAAGAACACAAAGCCACGGAGAAAACTAGCAACGCATCAGATGTCAAAACTGAGGCGTCAAATCTGAACGTAAGCTCGACCGTGTCGCCAAGCGGGCTGGGCGGCGGCTCGGAACGGCCGCCGCCCGGCCGGTCAGGCCGTCACAAAGAACAGATCGGCGATAAGTCTACCTGAATCACCCGAGCACTGTGACGCCATTCTTGATGACTGTGACGCCGCGCTCCTTAACTTTGGCTTCGAAGGAGATTACGTTGGCATCCTTCCACATCTCCAGCGTGATCGTCTCGCCGGGATAGAGCGGTGCGGAAAACCGCGCCGCATGCCGCTTGATGGCGGCCGGATTGTAATCGGCATAGGTTTGCAGGACGCCGCGGCAGGTAATTCCGTACGTGCACAGGCCGTGCAGGATTGGCTTTGGAAACCCGGCGCGCTTTGCGAATTCAGGATCGGAATGCAGCGGGTTGCGATCGCCGCAAAGCCGGTAGATCAGCGCTTGGTCGGGGCGTGTGGGGATATCGATGACCTTGTCGGGCGCCCGAGTCGGTATCGGGTGCGGCGCGGGCTGACCGCCGGATGGCCCACCAAAGCCGCCATCTCCACGCGCGAAGTTTGAGGTCACCAGCGTTGCTAGCGCCTCGCCATCGCTGCTCTTCAGAACAGTTTGAAAGCGGATGACCGCCCCCTTGTCCTGGCCCTTATCGTAGATCCCAAGCACAGAGGAGTCCGCAATGATATGCGCGGCGGCCGGCAGCGGCCGATGCAAGGTGAGATCACTCTCGCCGTCCACCAACATCACCCGATTGATGTCCATCTTACCCGGCCAAGCACCCCAGGCGGCCACGGTAGCAAAAGTCGGCATCACCTTTAGAGGCCGGGACGTTGCCCCAGCCTCATTGACGAAAGCAAGCTCCCTCTCGTCCAAGGGATCAGTGCCCATCCCGATGCCATAGGCATACAGTATCGCGTCGCGATCTCCGTAGCTGTATTTCTGACCAAGATTCTTCATGGCCATAACCTGTTCGTAATTGATAGGCATATATGGTCTCTTCCTACCGGTCCTTTGGGCTGCTGTGCTGGCTTGTGCTCATGATGATGCCAGCGACGTGCAGAAGCTTGCTAGCGAACGAGCCTTGGGTGATTGCGATTCAGACAGGTGCGCCAATATTGCGGCGCCCATGGAGTTTTTGACGACAGAAAACTGCGAGCGGCGTAGCACTAGATCGCAGCCGCCGGGCCGCTGGAGACTTACCAAGCTCGGCTCAAGAGTCGCGTCTCTATAACCTCCGCGATTATGCCACTCAGTTCGCTCCCTTCTTGGCATTAGCGGATGCTTTGCGGGAAGCAAACGACGACCACTCGGATTCGAACGGCTCAAAGATTGCATCACGCCACTTGAGCGCCGCCTTGACGTCAGATCGCGCGAGTTCACGGAAGTAATCGAACTCTGATTTCGAGGTGTCGATGAGCAAACAGGCTTCCTCGCTGTACCGCAGCGCTGGATCAAACCCTGCCGCAGCCAGCGTGTTGTTGAGTGCCTTCTTGTTCCACATTAGGGCGGGAAGGGCGACTCTAGACATCCGCTTGGCGATGCGCGTAACTTCCTTTTCGAGCCGGTCCTTGGCGAAGACCCGACTCACGAACCCGAGCCGATAGGCCTCTTGAGCATCGAACACGTCGCCCGTGTAAATCAACTCGCGACAACGTTGCCCGATTATCCAAGACATCGATGGCAGGGTCAAAAAGCCGGCCGCAAAACGCGACTCAGTAAGACAGAAGGTTGCATCCTCGGAGCAATATCGAATGTCACACATTTGGGCGAGATCTACGGCTCCGGCCAGGCAATAACCGTTGATCATCGCAATAGTCGGCTTTGAAAAATTCCACAGAGAATAGAAGAAGTTCTTGTCGTAGTTGAGGCGCCTTCTCCAGTCGTCGATACCCTGCCGCACTTCGCCTGTTGCGACTTCGTCTTGGAGGTCGAAGCCAGACGAAAACGCGCGGTCTCCCGCTCCCGTCACGACGACTACACGAACTTCCGGATCCCGATCGGCTGCGGCGAGCGCATCGCTGACTTCAGCCTCGAACTTAAGATTGAGCGCGTTCATTCTGTTCGGCCGATTGATCGTTATCCGCGCGACGCGATCGTCAACTTCGTAGAGAATCGTGCTGTATGCCATTTATTTGCGCTCCTTCGTGGTCGATATGGTTTCGTTCAGCATGTTCCACTACCTCGACATCGTGGATGCTCGTCTAAGCGGATTTCGGATTTTCGCTATTTTCAGCGATTTTCATTAGCCGTCGCCGGCGCTGGTACGATGAGTGCATCGACCGCGACCACTCCCTCGTTGCGCACGAAGAGCGGATTGATGTCGACAGAGCGAATTTGATCACCCAAACTTCGTGCAATCGCGTCGAGCCGTCGGATAGCTCCAACAAGCGCTTGTATATCCGCAGGAGCAGCGCCCCGGCCCCCGCGGAGCAGCCGGTCTACGCGGAGTTCGGCGAGCATCTGCTCCGGCTCACCGACGCGAAGACCGGCCGGGCGGAGAGTCGCGTCATCCATGATTTCCGTCCAAATGCCGCCTTGACCAACCAGTACGAAAGGTCCGAGGACGTCATCGGTCTGCAGACCCAGGATCATCTCAATCCCATCTCGCACATAGGGTTGAACCATCAGGAGTTGTGAGCCCGCTGCGAAGAGCTTTGTCGCCGCCGCGGACACCTCTTGCGCGCTACGCAGGTTTGTTATCACGCCGGCCAATTCAGTTCGATGCAGCACGTTCGTATCGCCGATCTTCACAACAACAGGGTAGCCAAGTTCGTCCGCTGCGCTGATTGCCGCCTTTACGCTGGTTACGAAGCGACTCTCGACGACGGGAATGCCGGCGGCAGCAAGAAAATCTAACGCCGGCCTTCCCGAGAAGGGCCTGCCCCCGAACTCGAAGATCTGCTTCACGAGCTTCGATTTATCGACAGGCGGCTCCTCCGCCATCGGCGGTACGCACTGCCTCCACTTCACGGCACGATCGAGAGCGCGAAAAGCGTCGTGCATGCCAAGTACCAATACACCCTTGTCCAGGAACTCCTCAACCTTTTCCGGCGGCACAGAACCATCGATCGGCGTGATCATGGTGACGGGCTTCTTGGTCTCACTCGCAGCCCTCACCGCGCCATTCGTAAACAGCTCCAGTTCCTCCGCATTCCTTGTGCCGGCAGTGCCCGGATCGCAGTAGGTGAGAAGAATATCGACATTTGGATCGCGCTCGATCATCTGCAAGATCTTCGGATAGGAGTCTTCCATGTTCGGAACACCCCAAGAATCCACAGGGTTTCTGCACTCCGGAAGTTCGGGCATAAGGGCCCGAAGCGCCGTCGCAGTCTGCGACTGAAACTCCGGAAAACTGAGTGAACTGTACTTTGCCGACTCATCCAGCACCAACTGTAGCAGCCCACCCGACGGAACGGCCGCTCCAAGCCTACCTCCCGGCGCAGGCCTCGCTTGAAGAGCCAGCGCGGACGCAAGCAACTCCTCTAGCGTATCCACCTGTACGATCCCGTGCCTTCGGAAAAGCTCGCGGTACAACCGCAGCGGTGCGGCGAGAGCGCCCGTATGCGCTGCCGCCATCTTGCGAGCAGCTTCCGTGCGCCCCGCCTTCAGGATGATCACGGGTTTGCCGGCAGCGCGCGCCCGGTCGGCCTCGAAAAAGAAGCGCTCAGGATCGCGGATTGTTTCCATGAAGGCGCAGATGACTCGCACATGCGGATCATCGACGAAATACTGAAGAAAATCGGCAATCCCAAGGACGGCTTCATTCCCACAGGTTACGACGTGGCTCCAACGCACACCGCGCCTATTTCCGACTAGTGCTGTTTTGGGTCCTCCTCCTTGCGAAATGAGCGCGACGCTGCCTGGGCGCTTAGGCTCGACTGCGTTGACATGAAGAGGCACGCGATCAACCCAGTTGATCAGACCACTGCAGTTGGGACCAAGGACCGCCATTCCTGAAGCGCGCGCCGCATCCACGACCCGGGCTTGCGCCGCCGCTCCCTCCGCGCCAGCTTCACCAAAGCCGATCGCGACGACCACCGCCGCCCGCACTCCTAGATCTGCAGCCTCCTCAATCACAGGAATTGCGGTAGCCCGATTGCACAAGAGAAGGACAGCTTCCGGTACGAACGGAATGCTTTTGATCGAGGGATAGCAGGGATATCCGAGAATCTGTTCGTATTTCGGATTCACCGCGGCTACCGTGCCTGCGTACCCGAGTTGTTGGAAATTTTCGAGGGCTTGGCGGCCAAACACTGAGCTTGGACTTGCGCCGACCACCGCGATGGAGTTCGGCCGGAAGAGAGCGGATAGATTGTTGCGGCTCACCGCCTGCACCTGATTCAGGTCAGGACGACTTCCAATTTCAGACGTTGACATGTCGGAACTCCCCGCAAATCGCGGTCGATTGAGCCAGCCACGTTTCCCGGTTGAACTGCCGGCAGCTCTTGGCCGGCTTGATGCGCCGCAGCACGGTTTCGACTTCCGCGAGACCGACCGCGCTGAGTTCGCAAACCGAATCGTCGCGATCTTTGATCTGCGGACCGCGCCAATCCGCAAGACGGATCACCGACCCCTCCGGTATGGCCGACTGCTGGCTGATTTCGAAGGATAGAAGCATCTTACAGGCTCTTTGCAATGAGGGTAGGCTGTCTCAAGCAGCCGGACAGCCCAAATAGTGGAAGCACTTCGGCACAGAAAGACCGCAAAGATCGCCCGGATTTTGAAGAAATTGCGCGAAATGAAAACGCCTCCTACGATTCTTCGGCGCCGAGCCATCGCGCCAGGCTGATTGCTGCCTGGGTGGACCGTGCGATGCGAGCCGCCAAGCCAGAACGGAGCGGGGTCGCCATAGCTTTCGAGACCCACAGCATTCTCGAAGCTCTTGGGGCCTGAAGAGAGGCACGATAAACAGACGTCTGTCGAACCGACGGATGATTTCAGTGAGCAGGGCATCAACTCGCGTCATTGAGCATGTGTTGAGCTGCGATCCCTTGCAAAGCCTGTCGGCGAGCTAGGTCGACTAAAGCAACTCGCTCAAGACGGGCATGCGATCGCCCTGGTATGCTCGCCGCAACACCATTATACCACCTTTGCCTTGCGACGATCGCGTATGCGGCGGCTTGGCAGAACTTTTTTGTGACGGCGTCATCAGTCAGACAGCGGCGATTGCGAACTGCGATCGGTTTGATGACCACTTCGAGCCCATTAGCGTGATTTCACCCCGAGATTCATTTTCTGATTGCGACGTTGGAGTGCCATTTTCTGCGCGGCTTTCATCAGCTTGAAGACCATGCCGGGCGCCCTGCGCTTCGATATCCAGCCGTTGAACGGAATGTGCCGTAGCACCATTACGGAACTGCTCACCGGATTGGGCGAGAAACGCCGCGCGAACTTTTCATGATCGTCTACCAGCAGCACGAACTCGGCCCCACTGGGATATCAAGCGTTCATGATCTTGATTGCGGTCATAAAGAATCAGCTGAAGCCAACGATAATAGCGGCACCGCTCGCGTTCTTACGAAATCGACATGAGGGCGGCCGGGCGACACTGTCGCGCTGAATGACTAAGGGTAGCGGGCAGCTCCTTGAATGGGTGCGGCTGGGACAGCCGCCGGAACGCACGCATTGGTACTCGCGCGACGTCGGCCACAAACCAAGGCAAATTCGCCGGATATATGCGCCACAGGACGGTTTTTAGCGATTTTTTCGTTCACGGCGGAGGTAGGCTTTGGGTAGCTTATCGGCCATGCCGTACAACAATCAGCAACTGAGGGCTACTCCTTGCGCGACTCCACGAAAGCGGCGACTTCTGAGCGCGCGGACCTTCACGCCGGACCCGAGAACGAACTCACGGGTTGGCAGCCCTACAAGGGCTTCGACAATTTTGAGATTCATTGCGGGCCTTACTTTTATCGGCAGGAACCGGACGGCAGTTTCCGCGCCGCCTTCCGGGTCGAGAATAAGCACCTCAATGACGGCAAGAACGTGAGTGGTGGGTGCCTGATGGCATTTGGCGATTCTTGCCTGTTCGTGATCGCGAAGCCCGTGCTTCAAGGTCCCGGCGTTACCATTGATTTCTCCGGTTCGTTTATCGATGCCGCGCGCGAAGGCGATCTGATTGTGGGTGCGGGCGAAATCATCCGCGCTGGTGGCTCGCTGATTTTCGTGCGAGGTCAATTGACGTCCGGAGAGCGTACGTTGTTCACATTTTCCGGCACGATTAAGCGACTTAAGAAGGGGTAAGGCAGCCTTGGCGCGCAGCCCGGCGTTTTTACCTGCAGCCGTCGCTTATAAAAGCAACGCCTCAAGCTGAGGGGCCGGACTGGTAACCGCACCGATGTGCGGAGCTGACCGTCAGA
>NZ_KB902832.1:0-8617 GCF_000379585.1 Bradyrhizobium sp. WSM2793
AGCACCGGATAGCCTGGACGACCGGGGCTCCCTTCATCCCGCAAATGACCGATCAGCTTCTCGAACCGGTACCACTTGACCAGGCCAGCCAACCGATCCAGCGCCGCATTGGCGCCGGCGCCCTTCGGCATCAGCGCTTCCACAAAGCTCGGCTGTCCTGTCCGCTTCACCGCCATCGATACCTCCAAGGCTTTGCCCTAGGGAATCACAACTGGCGAATTACGCAACAGGCCCCTTGTGGGAGAAGGTGGCGCGAAGCGCCGGATGAGGGGTTCCATCCGCGAATTCAATCGCGAGAGGCTCGCCTGCGGAGGCAACCCCTCACCCGTCTCGCCGCTGCGCGGCGAGCCACCCTCTCCCACAAGGGGAGAGGGGGCACCGTCCGCATCGCCCCTACGTCCCGTAGGTCGAGCCCTTTGGCAGCGGGAATACCGGGTCTTGCGTGCGGATGTTGGTCGGCCACACCACCGAGATGTGCTCGCCCGCGTTCTGCATCACCACCGGCGTCGAGCGTTCGTTCTGGCCCGAGAGCGGCGTGCCCGGCGGGAAGAATTTGACGCCGTAGCCCTGGATGGTGCCGCCGGCGGGGATGTCGACGTCGAGCGCGGCCTTGCGGATCGCCTCCGGCTCGAAGCTGCCGTACTTCTCCTTGGCCACCGGCAGCACGTTGTTGAGCAGCACCCAGGTCTGGTTGAAGCCCATCGAGCAGTGCGGCGGCACGTCGGTGGCGCCGGTCTTGGCCTGGTAGCGCGAGACCATGGTCTTGATCAGCTCGCCCATGCCCGGCGCGAGTTTTGCCGCATCGAGCAGCTGCGCCGGCACCGGGTCGATGTTGCAGAAATTGTCGATGTCGGGACCGAAGGTGGCGCGCAGCTTGTCGAGCTGGCTGTAGCCGGCGCCGGCCCCGAACAGCATCTTGAAGCGCAATCCGCTCTCGCGCGCCTGCCGCAGGAACAAAGTGATATCGGGGTTGTAGCCGGCATGCGAGATCACGTCGGCCTTGGCGCGCTTGATCTTGGTCACGAGCACCGAGAGGTCGGGCGCGGAAGCCGAATAGCCTTCGCGCAGCACGACCTGGATGCCGGCCTGCTTGGCATAGGCCTCGTCGGCCGCGGCGACGCCGACGCCATAGGGGCCGTCCTCGTGGATAAGCGCGACCTTGACGTCCTTCGCCTCCATGCCGAGCTTGGCTTTCGCATGCTCGGCGATGAAGCCGGCAAAGGCCTGGCCGTACTGGTCGGAATGGATCTGCGCGCGAAACACGTATTGCAAATTCTTGTCCTTGAACACGGCGGTCGAGACCGCAGTCGTGATCCAGAGGATCTTCTTCTGCTGCTCGACCTTCGCCGCCATCGGCACCGCATGCGCGCTGGAATAGACGCCGTTGATGATGTCGATCTTTTCCTGGCTGATCAGCCGCTCGGCCTCGTTGATCGCAACATCCGCCTTGCTCTGCGAGTCCGCCGCAACCGGCACGATCTTGGTCTTGCCGCCGATGCCGCCCTTCTCGTTGACGAGGTCGATGGCGATCTGCGCGCCGACCGAGGAGGCGACCGAGCCGCCGGCGGCGAACGGGCCGGTGAGGTCGTAGATCAGGCCGATGCGTAAATTCTCGGCCTGCGCCTGGGCCCTGGTCCAATCGAGGCTGAGTGTGGCGGCGGCAGCCGCCGTACCCTTCAGCAGCTGCCTGCGTGAAGTCGGCATCCTATCCTCCCTCAAAACGTTCTTATGGCTGGTTGTTATTTTTTTGCGAAGTATGGGGAGCGGGACGGCGGAAAGTCAACATCGCGAAAGTCGGATCTGCCAGCTGCGCTATAGAACGCAAATGCGAAATGACGGTGAGGCCCGGCGAGATCGCGCGTCACTGCTTCAAGCGCCGCGCCAGATAAGGCGCGGTCTTTCCGCCGGCCTTGGCAACCTGATCCGGTGTCCCCGAAGTGACGATGCGGCCACCTTCGTCACCGGCACCGGGGCCGAGATCGATGATCCAGTCGCTATGAGAGACGACGTCCATGTCGTGCTCGACCACGACCACGCTGTTGCCGGCGTCCACGATCCGGTCGAGCTGGGCGATCAGCCGCTCGACATCCCGCGGATGCAGCCCGGTGGTCGGTTCGTCCAGGACATAAAGCGTATGGCCGCGTTGCGGACGCATCAGCTCGGTCGCCAGCTTGATGCGCTGGGCTTCGCCACCGGACAATTCGGTGGCGGACTGGCCGAGGCGGATATAGCCGAGGCCGACCTCACGCACCACCGACAGCGACCGGTTCAGTGCGGCATCGCCCTCGAAGAACTCGAAGGCCTCGTCGACGCGCATCGCCAGCACATCCGCGATCGATTTCCCGCGGATTGTCACCTCGAGCGTCTTGTCGTTGTAGCGCGCGCCTTTGCAGGTCGGGCAGGGCGCATAGACGCTGGGCAGGAACAAGAGCTCGACACAGACGAAGCCCTCGCCCTCGCAAGTCGCACATCGGCCTCTCGCGACATTGAACGAGAAGCGTCCCGCGTCGTAGCGGCGGGACTTTGCCTGCGGCGTTGCCGCGAACATCCGCCGCACATGGTCGAACAGGCCGGTATAGGTCGCAAGGTTGGACCGCGGCGTGCGCCCGATCGGCTTCTGGTCCACCACGACGAGGCGGCCGATCCGGTCGAGGCCGGCAACAATCTTGCCGCCCAAGGTCTCGACCCTTGCGGCGAGGCTGTCGTCGTCCGCTTCGTCCGCGAGCGTATGGCCGAGATGCCCGGCGACGGCCTCGACGAGGAATTGGCTGATCAGGCTCGATTTGCCGGAGCCCGACACGCCGGTGATGCTGGCGAGGACACCCAGCGGGATATCGACGTCGAGACCGCGAAGATTATTGCGGGCGACGCCCCTGACCTTCAGGTGGCCCTTCGGCTCGCGACGGGTCGTCGGCAGCTTCTTGCGGGGATGCGCGAGATAGTGGGCGGTGCGCGATTGCTCGATCTGACCGAGCTCTGCCGGCGGCCCGCTGTAGAGGATGAGCCCGCCGCCGTCGCCCGCGTCAGGCCCGACATCCACCAGCCAGTCGGCATGCCTGATCACTTCGATCTCGTGCTCGACCACGAAGATCGAATTGCCGGCGTGCTTCAGCCGGTCCAGCGCCCGCAGCAGCGCCTCGGTGTCGGCGGGATGCAGGCCCGCGGACGGCTCGTCGAGCACGTAGACGACGCCGAACAGGTTCGAACGAACCTGCGTCGCAAGGCGCAGCCGTTGCAATTCGCCCGGCGACAGCGTCGGCGTGCTGCGCTCGCAGGCGAGATAGCCAAGGCCGAGGTCGAGCAGAACGGCGAGGCGCGCCGACAGATCCTCGCAGATGCGCCTGGCGACGACGGTCTTCTCCGATCTGTCCGTCGAAGTCTTTGCGAACGGCTTGACCAGCTCCTGCAGCTGCTTGAGCGGCAAATGCGACATCTCGGCGATATTGAGCCCGGCGAACCTGACCTTGAGCGCCTCGGGCTTGAGCCGGGTGCCGTGGCAGGTCGGGCAATCCCGCGTGATCATGAATTGCGCGACACGGCGCTTCATCATCGCGCTCTCGGACTTGGCGTAGGTCTGCATCACGTAGCGCTTCGCGCCGGTGAACGTGCCCTGGTAGCTCGGCTCCTCCTTGCGGCGCAGCGCGCGTTTGACCTCAGCGGCGTCGTAGCCGGCATAAACAGGAACGGTCGGCTGCTCCTCGGTGAACAGGATCCAGTCGCGGTCCTTTTTCGGCAGCTCGCGCCAGGGCTTGTCGACGTCGTAGCCGAGCGTCGTCAGGATGTCCCGGAGGTTCTGCCCTTGCCAGGCACTCGGCCAGGCCGCGACGGCGCGCTCGCGGATCGTCTTGGTGTCGTCGGGCACCATGGACTTCTCGGTAACGTCGAGCATCCTGCCGATGCCGTGGCAGGTCGGGCACGCCCCCTCGGGCGTGTTCGGCGAGAACGCCTCCGCATAGAGCATCGGCTGTCCCCGCGGATAATCGCCGGCGCGGGAATAGAGCATCCTCAGCAGGTTCGAGATGGTGGTGACGCTGCCGACGGATGACCTTGTCGTCGGCGCCCCGCGTTGCTGCTGGAGCGCGACGGCGGGCGGCAGGCCCTCGATGTCGTCGACTTCAGGGACTTGCATCTGGTGGAACAGCCGCCGCGCGTAGGGCGACACCGACTCCAGATAGCGCCGCTGCGCCTCGGCGTAGATCGTTCCAAAGGCGAGCGAGGATTTCCCGGAGCCCGACACGCCCGTGAACACGACAAGCGCGTTGCGGGGAATGCGAACGTCGACGTTCCTGAGATTGTGCTCGCGCGCGCCGCGCACCCGGACGAAGCCGTCGTCCTGCATCAGGCTGTCGGGTCGTCTTGGTCGATCGTCCATCTTGCTTCTCCAGGCCGCGTCGGAATTAACGGCAAGATCGCAGGATGGGTCCTTCGAGGCCAATGGGCCTCTACGTTCTGCACAAAGCCAAGGCCCGCCGCGATGACAGTGAAGGGCCTTGCGAGGGATTTGGGTCGCGGCAGCAAGCCGCGCCTCAGACGATGAAATCCCTGGCGTTGAGATCGGCGGCATGGATGCCATCCAGCGTGACGGTGTCGTTGGCCGTCAGCTGGATCACCGCATTGCCGGCGCTGTCATCGCTGATCAGGCTCTTCAGCGCGACCCAGTCCGCAAAGCCATAGGCCCGCACGTCGATCACGTCCTGCTCGAGTATCGTGCTGCCCGCCGCCTGGTTGCCCTGATCGAAATCGTTGATCACGTCCTGGCCCGAGCCTGCCCCGAACACGAACAGATCGTTGTTCGGTCCGCCCCAGAGCTGATCGTTGCCGCCTCCGCCGTTCAGCAGATCCCTGCCGCCGGTGATCGAGCCGCCTACGAACGGGTTGTAGGCTCGTGCATCGCCATAGAGCCAATCGCCGCGATCGCTCCCGTAGAGAATATCATTGCCACCCTGTGCGTTGCCGGACATCTGCGAGCCATCGCCGACGAGCGCGATGGAGGTCGAATTGGGATTGCCGTCGATGGCTGCGATCAGGATGTCGTCCCCGCCACGGGCATTGTCGCTCATGTAGCCGCTATCGCCGAGCAGTGATGCGCCGCCGGACCGCGCATCGTCGCCGGCCGTATAGATGAGGATGTCATTGCCGCCGCGTGCATCGCCGATCATGGACACCAAGGCATCACCCGACATCGATATGTTGCCAGAGGCGCCGGCCTGGACCACGCTGACGATGTCGTTGCCGCCTTGGGAGTTGCCGCTCATGAGCGATCCGGAATCGCCGCTGAACGCACCATACGATCTGTCGCCCATCTCTGCCTTGATGAGGTCATTGCCGCCCTTGGCATCCCCGGTCATGGCGATTTCGGCGTCGCCTGAGAGATAGACGCTCGCATAGATCGCATTCGAGGCCTCGACATGCAGCAAATCGTTGCCGCCGCGGGCTTGGCCGGACATGATCTGCGCGTCGCCGTCAAAGGTCGTATAGGGCAAGCGGCCCTGGATCGTCGCGACGAGAAGGTCATTGCCGCCATGCGATTGGCCTTCCAGGATCGACTCGTCGCCGACAAGCAGCAGGCTACTGGGCCCGTCATCGACTGTTGCGATCATGATGTCGTTACCGCCATGGCCGTCGACCGGTAGACCGGGGTCTCCGAACGCGATCACGAGCTCCTGGCTTCCAACGCTGACGATGATCGTGTCGTTTGGCATACGGCGCATCGTGCAACTCCCAATTTCTTGTCCGGCGCGGACGGAGGCGAAGCGACATGCCTGCGCACCGCGCTGCGGCCCTGCCGCGTCACACATCATCTTTGGTTTGATGGCGGAGATTGGCCCGCGATGGAGCTTGATTGCGGCCGCGGAACCGCCGGAGCGGGCGCGTCGTTAAGCTGTCATGAAACGCACAAGCGAAGGGGTATTTACGGCGATCGATCCGCAGATCGTGCCGCAGAAAGCAGTGCCGTAGGGTGGGCAAAGGCGCAAAGCGCCGTGCCCACCATCTCGTTCCGTATCAAGGGGATCGTGGGCACGCTTCGCTTTGCCCACCCTACGAGAGCGGTGCAAGCCTGCAGGATGCAGCGCTCTCAGCCTGGCCCGGCGCCCTGCGTTGCCGTGAACACCGCGTAGAGCGACTGGCTCGCGGCCATGAACAGGCGGTTGCGCTTGGGGCCGCCGAAGGTGATGTTGCCGCACACCTCCGGCAGGCGGATGCGGCCGAGCAGCTTGCCCTCCGGCGACCACACCGTCACGCCGCTGTAGCCGACGGCGCGTCCGGCATTGCTGGAAGCCCAGACATTGCCGTTGACGTCGCAGCGCACGCCGTCCGGCCCGCACTTCACGCCGTCAACCACGCAATCGCTGAACTTCTTGAGATTCGAGAGTTTGTTGTCCCCGCCGACATCGAACACGAAGATCTCGCCCTTGCCGCCCGGGCCGGTGTCGCCCGGCCCTTTGCCGGTCGAGGCGACGTAGAGCTTCTTGTAATCCGGCGAGAAGCACAGTCCGTTCGGATCGGGGACCTGGTCTTCGGTAACGACGAGGTCGATGCGGCCGGAAGGGTCGATGCGATAGCAATTGGTCGGCAGCTCGCTTGCCCGGCTGGAAACCGGCCGGCTGTCCGATCCGCGGATTGAGCTTGCCGCCCGCATTGCTCGGGCCGCCCGCGGCATCCGGCTCGCCTTCGTAGAGCTGGCCGCCATAGGGCGGATCGGTGAACCAGTAGCTGCCGTCGGGATGCGCGGCGATGTCGTTCGGCGAGTTCAGCTTCTTGCCTTGATAGGAGTCCGCGAGCACGGTGGCGGTGCCGTCATGCTCGTAGCGCGTCACCCGGCGGGTCAAATGCTCGCAGGAGAGCTGGCGGCCCTGGAAGTCGAAGGAGTTGCCGTTGGAATTGTTGGACGGCGTGCGAAACATGCTGACGCGGCCGTCGTCCTCGCTCCAGCGCATCTGCCGGTTGTTGGGAATGTCGCTCCACAACAGATACCTTCCTTGCGCGCTCCACGCCGGGCCCTCGGCCCACAGCAGGCCGGTGTACAGGCGCTTGATCGCGGTGTTGGGCTGGGCGAGATCGTTGAAGGAGGGATCGACCGCGATGATGTCGGGGTCCCAGAAATAAGTGGTCGGCGCGCCGTGGGGGCCGAAATCGCGCGGCGGGGTGGTGATGGTGGTCGGCGGTGCGGCGGGTCCGGTCTGGGCCAGAGCGGGGCCGGCGACGGTGGCCGCGGCGCCAAGCGCAAGCCCCCGGACAAGCGTTCGTCGTGAAAGCGCAGCATCCTGGTCACGCTGCTCGTGGTCACGAGCCGTGTGGTCACGAGCCTCTTGGCGTGTCATCGCGTCCTCCCAATGATGTTCGCTGACCGGTTGATCCGGCCAAGCAACCGGAGGTTAATGCGGTCCGGCGCCGGTTGCGAGGGTGGAATCGGATTCGCGCAGGCCGCAATCCCGTCATATTCGAATGCACTTCGCGTCCGCCTTGTGCCGTTTGCAAGGCGCGAAAATGTTCCGCGGATCGAAGCAAAAATTTGCTTGCGGCAAAGCGCGGCAGGCCGCCCGTTCGGCGCAGTTCAAGCCTTGATTTCGCGCTGATTGCCACGCAGAACCCGTCCGGGGGCATGGACGGAGTTGATTGTGGCTGGCGTCATCGTATTGATCGTGTTGCTGGGAATCGCGTTCGCGGCCGGCTATTTCACGCGTGACTACATCTCCAGCAAGCGACGCGCCGAAGCACGCCGCTGGCGCGAATACACCGAGCCGGATTGGCTTCCCGCCAACGCGCCCGCCAACACCAACGAGATCGCGAGCGCCATCACGGCGGTCCCCGTGGTCAACGGCGAGCTTGGCCAGATGCTCGACCGCTGGGAAAGCAGAGCCCGCGCCCGCCGCGCGGGATAGGGCGAAGTTCGTAGCCCGGATGAAGCGACTTGTCCGCCATAGCTCGAAGAGCGACGGCGGAAGCGCAATCCGGGGCCGCTCGCCCGGCATCTCGCACCGTCCCGGATTACGCTGGCGCTCCATCCGGGCTACGGCGCCGAGAGCCTGTGTCGCCCTCTGTCAATCCATGCGCACAAAAATATTCCACTTTACCGAAATTCGGTTTCGGCGTATGTGTTGCCCATCCCGGCTCACCCAAGAGGGGCGACGATGTGTCGTCACTGTCGCGAGCCGGGGTTGCGGTGGACGCGGCAGCGTCGGCACGAGAGGCGCGGGCAGGGCGGGTAGTCGCTGTGAGCCCGAGGCTTCGTGCGGACGAGCGGCGCTGCCAGGCTTCGTCTCGTGTGTAAGTTTCCGGCTCCGTCGACAGGGCCGGAAAAACTGCGGCGAAATGGCGGGCCGCGCGTACGGCAAAACCGTGTGGTCCTGGCCGTCGTTGCCACGGTCAAGCTTCCGCGGAGATGCGAGCGAGCCCAACCGGGCAGACTGCATCATCCAATTCGCGGGGCGAGGGAGGCCAGAAGGAATGGTCGGCTCCCGGGAGATCACGGCATAAGCCGTCCANCCANNGCGCAGGGAAGGCCGAGTGATCGGCACCACCTGTATGCTGCTGTGCGGTTCTTTCTGCGTGTGCTTTTCGCGCAGCGGACCGCGGGTGCGAGCCAGCACCCGGCCTTCCCTGCGCCCTCTTGGAT
>NZ_KB902833.1:0-5866 GCF_000379585.1 Bradyrhizobium sp. WSM2793
GGTTTCGGCGATCGCCGCAAGGCCATGCTGCAGGACATCGCGATCCTGACCGGCGGCCAGGCGATCTCGGAAGATCTCGGCATCAAGCTCGAGAACGTCACGCTCAACATGCTCGGTCGCGCCAAGAAGGTGATGATCGACAAGGAGAACACCACGATCGTCAACGGCGCCGGCAAGAAGGCCGACATCGAGGCGCGCGTGGCCCAGATCAAGGCGCAGATCGAGGAGACCACCTCGGACTACGACCGTGAGAAGCTCCAGGAGCGTCTGGCCAAGCTCGGGGGTGGCGTCGCGGTGATCCGCGTCGGCGGCGCGACCGAGGTCGAGGTAAAGGAGCGCAAGGATCGCGTTGATGATGCGATGCACGCGACCCGCGCGGCAGTCGAGGAAGGCATCCTGCCGGGCGGCGGCGTCGCCCTGCTCCGTGCCTCCGAGCAGCTCAAGGGCCTGCGCACCAAGAACGACGACCAGAAGACCGGCGTCGAGATCGTGCGCAAGGCGCTGTCCTGGCCGGCCCGCCAGATCGCGATCAACGCCGGTGAAGACGGTTCGATCGTGGTCGGCAAAGTCCTCGACAACGAGCAGTACTCCTATGGCTTCGATGCCCAGACAGGCGAGTACAGCAACCTTGTGTCCAAGGGCATCATTGACCCGACCAAGGTCGTGCGCATCGCGGTCCAGAACGCCTCCTCAGTGGCGGCGCTGCTGATCACGACGGAAGCGATGGTTGCCGAGCTGCCGAAGAAGGCCGCGGCTGGTCCAGCAATGCCTCCGGGCGCCGGCATGGGCGGTATGGACTTCTGATCCACCCTCTCAAAGTTTCGATGACATGCAAAACCCTGGCAGGAATGCCAGGGTTTTTGCTTCGGGCGAGCTTCCAACGTAGCCCTTGCAAGCGGCCCCAAAGGCCCAACCCATCGGGCTATCCATATGAGCGGCGGCAGGTCGAGACCTAATTTGCTTGTGACTTTTCCTTCGGCGGCGACAGGGCCTCGGCCAAGGTAAAGCGGGTCCAGCACTGCGACGGAATTTCGCACTTACATCTCATGGCCAGAGGGCTTGTTTGAAACCCCTCAGCGAGAATGCTCATTGTCAAAAACCACAAGATATCGTGCGGAAGTGCCACACGCTTCATTTTGTCCTCGCGGACGGGCTCCGCTTCGCCTAAGGGCCCCCTCAACTCCGCCGCAGCGTCCTATCATGGAATATCTGCTTTAGAGAGAGTGTGTGTCAGCAGGTTGTGCAATTGATGCTGTTGAGCATACGGCCAGGCAGATCACGGCGAATGACTTTTGAGGATGCAGCGACACCGCGGTTTGGACCGCCCAGGAGTTTTACGACTCTGAACACGTTAGCGGCCTGGTTACGCCGAGGTGGTTTTGCAGCAAAATCGGCGGTCTGTTGCTCGATTGCCCCCTGGGGGCGTTCTTGGTTGTAATATTTGCGCCAAGTCTCCACCTTCTCCTGGGCGTCTGCAAAGGAACCAACGGGTGTTGAGGCATTCGGCCCAGAAGCCACCGTCGAAGACCTCGATGAACGCATCGTCGTTTGGCTTGCCGGGCTGCGAGAAGTCCAGCGTGACGGCGCGCTGGTAAGCCCACAGGTCACGCGACGCGAACTCGCTGCCCTGATCGACGCGGATCGTCGCCGGGGATCCTACTTCCTTGCAGACCCTTTCCAGTCCACGACGTGGCTGGCGCGGGGCTCGCGCTCCGCAAATCGCTCAATAGATGCGGATCGGCTTCATGGAGCTCTCTCCGTGCAAACGGCACGAATCTTGATTCGTTTCTTTCGCACAGCAGCAGCCACCTCGTAACTGTCATCAGCCCCAGGCCACCCGAGAAAGACATGAGGAAAGCCAACGTTCTGATAGACCGTGACTTCACCATTGGTTACACCGACGCTCGTCTTTTTGGAGCTTTCATCGAACATCTGGGCCGATGCGTCTATGGCGGCATCTACGAGCCCAGCCATCGGACCGCGGACGAGAGGGTTTTCGGAAGGACGTGCTGGCGCTGGTGAAGGAACTCGGCCCGACCCTCGTTCGGTATCCTGGCGGCAATTTTGTCTCCGGATACAATTGGGAGGACGGCGTTGGGCCACTGGAGACGAGGCCGGCGCGCCTCGATTTGGCCTGGTTCAGCACCGAGCCGAACAGCTTCGGCACCAATGAATTCATGGACTGGTGCAGGGCCGCCGATGTCGCGCCGATGATGGCCGTCAATCTGGGGACCCGCGGCGGCGATGCCGCTCGCAATCTGGTCGAATACTGCAACCATTCCGGGGGAACTGCGTGGTCGGAGCTCCGCCGCAAGCACGGCTGGCAGATGCCTCATGGGATCAAGCTGTGGTGCCTCGGCAATGAGATGGACGGGCCCTGGCAGATAGAGCAAAAGAGTGCTGCCGCTTACGGGGTTGTTGCAAGAGAGGCGGCCAAGATGATGCGGCGGGTGGACCTAGCATCGAGCTTGCGGTGTGCGGTTCATCGTTGCGCGAGATGCCTGGTTTTGGTCAATGGGAAGAAACAGTCCTCGAACACGCCTTCGATTACGTCGACTACATTTCAATCCATACTTATCTCGAGAATTACGGTCAGGACACCGCATCGTTTCTCGCGAGCACCGACCTGATGGACAGCTTCATCGATGAGGTCGTCGTCCTAGCTGATGCGGTTGCGGCCAAGCGGCGCTCCAGAAAGCGTCTTATGCTGAGCTTCGACGAATGGAACGTCTGGTATCGAACGCGCAACGAGGTCGCCCCGGTGGTAGACCGCTGGCCAGTGGCACCACCCATTCTTGAGGAAATCTATACGATGGAGGACGCGCTCGCCTTCGGCGGCGCCTGCATTTCCCTGCTGAATCACGCCGATCGGGTGAGAGTTGCCTGCCTGGCGCAACTCGTGAACGTCATCGCGCCGATCATGACCAAGACAGGCGGAGGTGCGTGGCGCCAAACCGTCTTCTTTCCTTTTGCGCATATGAGCCGCTTTGGTCGCGGCAGAATTTTGCGCGCGCAAGTCCAGTCGGAGGCCTACTATGCGTCGCACAACAATCCTGACGGTAGACCGACCGAGACCTTTGCAGTGCCTGACGTGCCGTATCTCAAGATAGCGGCAGTTGCCGAACAAGGCGGCGGCTTGTCGCTCTTTCTGCTTAATCGTGATCTGAAGCAGGAGATGGAGGTGAGCGTCGAGGCCAGAAGCTTCGGTCCCCTGACAGTTCACGAGCGGCTTGAGCTCCGGCACGATGATCTGATGGCAGCAAATACCGAGAATACGCCGGACAAGGTCAAGCCGGCGCCCTTGCAAAGCGTGGCCTTTGACCACGGGAGGTTGCAGGCGAGGCTCAAGCCGGCGTCATGGAATGTGATCTACCTGGCGGCAGACTGAGAAGATTGGGCCCGCGAAGTGCAGCGCCAAAGGATCAATCACCATCCCGGTTTGGGTCCTTGCTTGAGCATGATTTCCGCGAAACCTAGCCACACTTCCTTTTGTCGGCCGCCATAGAAAAGACGAGCTTCTTGGATTGATCCAAAGGTGAGACTAAGGCTTCAGCAAAGCACCGCCACGTTGCCCAACCGCACGTTACCGAGCGCGTTGCGTGTCGCCGCATATGCGGTGGGCATTTCCGCGAAATTGCCCCGAAATCCCTACACGATGACCACGCGAAGCAGATTGATGACCCCCGCGCCATTCGCACCATCTTATGCGATGCGATCGGTCCGGTGCATGCGAATGGCGGGAAGTCACCGAATCATCGCGAGCAATCCAGGAGATTTGGATGAACTTAGTGAAAACCTCTGCCATCGCATGCGCCCTTTCGGCCTTGCTTGTCGGCCCTGTCCTCGCGCAAGCACTTCCTTCCGAGTCCACGAAGCCCCACAGCGGTTTGCAAGGCAAGAAAACACAGGGCACCAAGATCGATGATGAGGTTTTGAGCGCGCACCCCGGCTCCGTGGGCGGAAAGGTGGGCATAAAATCAACTAAGGGGACTAAGGGTACGACCGGCACCACCGGCACGGCCCCATCCAAAGCGATTATTGACGATTCGGCAAATGGCGGCAGCACCGACAGCGATTGAAGCCAGCGCGTACGCCCCACAAAGCTCTGGTTGGCAACTGTGGCTGAAGGTTTTCTGCGAACAGCGGTCACGGTGAAGCGTTAGCATCCGATTCAAATCGTTCGGGATTTGCCAGAGCTGTTTGTGGCGAAAGAGCCCGGCCTCCTTTCGGAGGCCGGGCGGAAGTCCGACGCTCGTTCGGCGTTTTCAAGATGAGCGTGCTCTCAAAGAATTCTTAACGTCGGCGGCGTCGGGATCGGCCCATCGCCGCTTTGCAATGTCGAAGCAGCGAGACTGGCCAGCTTTCGGCAATCGTAAGGCCGCCGGATCCACTTGAGGTCTCCGATGATGGGGTTCAAGTGGCGGCGTGCCTCGCGCGTGATCGCGCCGAACAACCCGCGCCTCTGGCCGGAGATGAGAGGGCGGCGGAATTTTCGCGTTATGGCCGCGGGATATCATCGCGACCTGTGTGCCAAATACCTCGTCGCAATCCGTCTGCCGATCGGCACCTTCGAAAAAACGCCCGCGCGTGACGATGCCCGCAGTTCGGAGCAAGATCCCGCGATACTTGTAGAAAAGAACGCCTCTTTTTAGCGTAATGGGGCGACATATGCGGCGGAAAAACCCTGGCACCACGAGAGCTTGAGATCTTTAACTCTCCGGAATGCGCCGGTTCGAGTGGTCCGCAAGTCTAGGGCCAGCTTATCAATGACCGAAATGGCGGAAAACTCTCGGCCCACAGGTTCGCCCTCGAGCACTGCTTGAGCTGCATAACTAAAGCTGCCTCCGGGCTCGTGAAAAGGTTCAACGAACTCTTCTAAGCTTTGGTGATCGGCCTGATCCGGCGCAGCAGCGAATTGGCGTATTCCTCGCGCTCGCGCATGAAGCGCTCTTGGTGCGCTTTGAAGCTCTCGACCCGCTTCCTAATTTGATCGCGTTCGCTGCCACCATAGTCGGGCAGGCTGACGCCATCCCGGTCGATGGCCTCTTTCAGTTCAGGCCGGGGCTGCCCGATCTCCACCTTCAGCGCGAAAGCCATCGCTTCAGCGACGAGCGCATCGAGTTCGCTCTTCCAATCACGCATTGACGCTCTCCCGCGCAGTACGGCCCGCTACACAAGCCGCGACGTGGCCCGGACGCTGGTCGCGACAAAGGGCAGCCCAATCCTCATCCGCTTCTCGTTGAAGGAGGCGCCGACGATACTGCCGGCGGCCCTCCCGGTTCAAAATGCTCATTGTCAACAAATGCAGTCCAGCCCCGTGCCAGCGATCCTCTAGAGACAAATGCATCGTCTCCTTGTTTTGCCGTTGAGAACGCTACGCGGCCGGATGCGGTTTCCGCTCGGCCGCGTAGCGCCACTATCATACAGATGGGAGGTGCCGAACTCGACTTATGGAGCTCTGCTGGCAATGAGGGACGTCAGTTCGACTTCGTCGCCGGAGCCGCGGAGGGCTGCGCCGCGGCCTGNGGGGCGCGGCCGACGACGACGGTGAGGAAGCCCTGGTCCCAGAGGCGCTTGGCGGCGGCTTTGGCGTCGTCCAGCGTCACGGCGTCGACGATGGCGTTGCGCTTCTCGATATAGTCGATCGGCAGCTTGTCCTGCTGGTACTGCAGCAGCGCCTGGGCCAGCTTGGANGAGGTATCGAGCGCCAGCATCTGCGAGCCCTTGAGGTAGGACTTGGCCTCGTCGAGCTCCTTCTGCGTCGGGCCTTCCTCGGCGATCCGGCGCACTTCCTTTTCAATGGCATCGATGGTGTCGCCGGCGCGGTCGGCGCGCGTGCCGGTATTGCCGATGAACACCGCCGAAT
>NZ_KB902834.1:0-3476 GCF_000379585.1 Bradyrhizobium sp. WSM2793
ATTGCAGCCTCCGTCGCTGTTTGCCTCCATTCTTGGCACCGCGACGCGAACCTACTGCGAATCTATGATTGCGAACTTGTGACTCGGGACACTAGGCGTCAGGCAGCCTGCGCAAGTGCTGCCTTCTTACAGAGACGAGCGACCCATCGGCAAAAGCAACGTGCAATTTCGGAATGCTCGCTGCGATCCACCGCGTAGGCGCGATATTGCATGCCACTTGGAGCCCGTGAGCCGGGGATGATTTGCAAAGCGCCCCCTCGCACCAGATCACTGACGATGATTTCCGGTGCGACAAGAAGGCATTTTCCTGTCATGACGGCCGGCAGAGCAAGATAATTGTGATCATAGCGCGCGCCCGCTCGTATGTCGTTTGAGGACAGGTTCATGGCCCTCAGCCATGTCGGCAGGATGTCGGGACGAGATGTGATGTTCAGTATCGGGGTTGAGCGAACGATCGAGAGCTCTCTGCCCGCGACCAGATTTGGCGGGCCGACGCATACCAGCTCCTCATTGTAGATCTCCCAACTGTCGGCGGGTTCGATGACGGAAAGGTCGCGTGTAATCAAAATATCGAAATCATCCGAAGATGTCGGCGGCGATAGCGAGCTGACGACGTCCACGATGACGCCGCCCATTTCGGTAGAAAACGCCTGCAGATTCGGAATCAGAAGCGAGAAAGCAAAAGTCGATAGTGATGTGCGGACGACGATCCGATTGGTGCCCGCGGCCGCCCGCCGCCGCATTCTCTTGGCGGTGAAGCCGACTGTCTCGAGCGGTTCAGAGACTGCGTTAGCAAATAGTCTTCCGAACTCGGTCAAATCACTGAGCCGCCCCCGCCGCTCGATGAGGTCCGCACCCAGATAGTCCCGCAGGACGGACAAATAGCGGCTGACCGAACTCTGCGTCGTTCCCAAAGCGGTGGCTGCGCGCGTGACGCTGCCTTCGCGTGCGACGGTCACAAAAGCACGGATGGCGTTTAAAGGAACTTCATCGTCTTGAGCCGCCATTGTCTGCTCCGGCGCCAGAATGAACATCCATCACATTATTCGATGTCCATAGCAGGATGGCCGCGTATCAACTATGGGTTGCGCACAAAATCCGCGTGGGAGCGCATTGATACTTGATCCAGTAACCGCACAAGAACTGCTTCAACAGCTCGGTGCTGACAGGGGCTAGGTCATTTTGCGCGTGCCCGCTTCGGCTTGCGACCTTTAGGTAAGGTAGCGGGTGGCGGCGCACCCTTGGATGGCCGAACAAACAGCTCGGAGACAGCTACGCCGAGCGTCTCGGCAAGGCGATCGAGAAGATCGATCGTCGGGTTCGCCTGTTGGCGCTCAAGTCCGCTCATGTAGGAGCGATCAACACCTGCATCATAGGCCAATTGCTCTTGCGGAATACCGCGCTGGACGCGGATCCGGCGCACATTGTAAGCCACAAGCGCACGAGCTCTCATGCGCGAAAGCAGCCATTTCGATGGTCATCAAACCACTGGCTATAACCTGCATAAAAACATCACCAAATTGGAAGTTTTTGATCGAATGCGATGAGTGTCACCGAATCGTTGTTTCCCCGACGCTACTGAGAGCGGGCCGCACAAGCGCTGGTATGTCGTCCCTCTATCATTTCGCGGCGGCGCAGGTTTTGCGGGCGCTGACCGGAGCTCAGCCGTTCGGCTGGCTCGGCAGCCGTTCGATTCGGCTGCCCAATTTGCGCGAGCGGCCTCGAGCAAAAGGCAAAGATGCTGACTGAGAGGGAGCCGAGGGTCCTCCATTCAACGAAATGGAGTTGCAGCCCCGATGAAATGAGGCGCAAGCCATCGAGATTGCAGCGACGGCCGTTCAGGCAAGGTTCGAGTTAGCCTTCAGCCCTGCATCAGCGCAGAAAGCGCGTTTCAGCTGCCTTAATCTCGTCCATTCTCTGGAGTTCGAAGATTTCCTCTACCGGTACAACATCCTTGTGGACGTTCTGGACACCGCCATCAGCGATGATGCGGCGGAAGGTGTCCCTCAAGGCCGTGCTTGAGGCCCGGATGCCGTGATCGCCATAGATCATCATCTGGACGTTGCCCAACTCCTTGACCCGACGGGCATCCAGGTCCGAATAAGGATTTGGCACAATGGCCAGCGGCACTGAACCGGTCCAGGCGCGGGAAAAGCTTTCGATCTCGCCAGGATCCTTCTTCTTTGAATGGATCAGGATCATGTCGGCACCAGCCTTCACATATGCTTGCGCGCGGTCTAAGGCTTCAGCTTCGCCAAGGCCAGCGATGAGCGCTTCTGTTCTCGCGATCACAAGAAAAAGTTGGATCTCGTCTTGTGACGAGAGCAGCCTCGATCTTGCCCTGGAATTCCTCGGCGCGCAGCAGTTTCTGGCGGCCGTCCGCAGCAAGGCTCGTAACCTGAGGGAATGTCTTGTCCTCGATGACAACGGCGCTGGCGCCAGCCCTTTCATACTCGCCAATCGCATGCATGACATTGATCGCATTGCCATAGCCAGTGTCGATGTCGGCCACGATCGGTATCGTCGTGCGCCCGGCGATTGCTCGCGGCATATCCAGATGCTGTGCCATCGAGATCAGGCTCATGTCAGCCAAGCCATAAAGTGCGGAAAGTGCGAAACCGGAGGCCCCCACCCCATCGAAGCCGCTTCCTCGAAAGCGGGCTATGAGCTGCCGTAATGTGGACAAGATCGCTTTCGGCCATCCGGGCACGCAGGCGTTTGGCAGGAGACATCCGAACTCTTTCAAGATAGGGCGGCAAGCGGTGATGATCCGATCGCAGGCGCGGGTGAGATCCTTAAGCGACGAAGCATGAGAGATGCGAATGTTGGGCGAGACCAGGAAGCCGCCAGCGGCCGCCGCGGGGACGCAAACGCATCGAGAAGATACATGGCTAACATGGCTGTCAGTCTCTGTCACCTTAGCGCCCGGCGTGTGTTTGCCGATCAAGCCGGCGCAAGCATCAAGTGAGGTTTCGAAATCGGGTTCGCCCGACCGAGTGTGATCACGTCCGCGTAGCTCGGCGGCTCGCGCCGTCGTGGCCTGGCTTCGGAGGAATGGACAAGCCTTGAGCCGTTCTGCAACGAGAGACAATGGGAGCACCTGAAGTTTGACGCAGGATTGTTGACCGCTTCTACTCATTGGCAAAGTTGCGAACAAAACGGACATTCGTGTTCGTTGAATGAAATGATCGCAAGTTGCGATGCCTTGCGTCGCATCGCCGAAGAAGACGGCGCGTTTCGCGGCCGCGCCTCACCAGCGGAGCAATTTGCTCGCCGCTTCGTACGTCGGGTGCCGCGCAGACGGGTGAATTCTCTTGTCCAAAACGATCAACGGGACCCGAAGCGCTTCCGGCTCACGACGAAGAAATTGCGCGGCGCCCTTTAAGAAAGCAGCGCCAAGGCTCGCTCGCTGCGGCCCGTCCGTTGTCAAGCGACCTCGGCGACGCTGCTTAGGGCCACACTGTTTAGCTCCGCAG
>NZ_KB902835.1:0-265218 GCF_000379585.1 Bradyrhizobium sp. WSM2793
GGACAGCCGATCAGCCACCGCCTGGATCATCTCCAGTCGGGTATTCGTGCCCAGATCGTGCTCAAGATCTTTGGACAGGACATCGAGATGTTGCGCCGCCTGTCCGAAACCGTGCGGCAACGTCTATCGACGACCCCCGGTCTGGTCGACCTCCAGGTCGAAAAGCAGGTGCTCATTCCGCAGGTGCGGGTTCAGGTCGACCATGCTCGCGCCGCACTTCATGGCCTGACGCCGGCCGCGATCACCCAGGCACTCGACACGCTTTCCAATGGCCGGAAGGTCTCCCAGATCGTCGACGGTAACCGCCGCTTCGACGTCGTCATGCGCCTGTCGGAGCAAGACCGTTCGACAACCGGGCTGCAAAACCTGCTCATTCCGACGGGCCTGGAATTCGTTCCGCTGAGTGCTTTGGCCGAGGTTGTCGAGACCGACGGCCCGAACCAGATTCAACGGGAGGGGACCCAACGCAGGATCGTCGTCTACGGCAACGGGGATGGACGCCGCGACATCGCCGATATCGCCGCCGACATCCAGAAGACCGTTCGGGAACTCGACTTTCCGCAAGGCTACACAACTAACCTCGAGGGCGCATTTCAGGCCCAGCAGGAGGCGTCCTGGCGCATCGGCATTCTGTCGCTGGCGTCGATGGCGATGATCTTCATCGTTCTCTACAGCCGCTATCGATCGACCGCGCTGGCGCTGATCATCATGGGCGGTATTCCGCTCGCTTTGATCGGGAGCGTTGCCGCGTTGAAGATTCCCGGGCAGCCCTTGTCGGTGGCCTCGATGATCGGCTTCATCACGCTGGCCGGCATCTCGGCTCGCAATGGGATCTTGAAGATATCCCATTATATCAATCTCGCCATTCACGAAGGTGAGCATTTCGGAATCGAGCTGATCGTTCGGGGGAGCATGGAGCGCCTCAGTCCCGTTCTGATGACAGCGCTTTGCGCAGGACTGGCCCTGACGCCGCTTTTGATCGGCGCGGACCAACCGGGCAGGGAGATCCTTCACCCCGTGGCCGTGACGATTTTTGGCGGTCTGCTGAGTGCCACTATCCTCGACACCGTCGTGACCCCGATCCTGTTCTTGATGTTTGGTAAGCAGCCGCTGGAGCGGCTCGTGGCCGGACATGCTGCAACCTTCACCCCTGCGGAAGCCTATTGACGTCCGCACCAAACCACCGAGGAGCTACCGATGAGAAGATATATTATCCCGGCCATGCTGGCTGTGATCGCGGCCATGCCGGACGTTGCCATGGCACAGACGAAGGGGAGCAATGGCGGTCCCGTCGTCAAATCGCAGGGGCATCCCATTGAGTTTGTCCGCAAGGGTACGGATATCGTCTTCTATGTTGGGGACGACGATGGATCGCCGCTTCCGACCAAGGACATGCGAGGTCGCGCAACAATTCAGGACGGCGGCAAGACCGTCACCGTTCCGCTCGCGCCGGCCAACCCCAACCTGATGGCGGGAAAGCTGCAGGCCGAGCTGTCGCCAAAGGCCATTGTGGTGTTTTCCGCGAGTTTGCACGGTCATTCGCTGACGGCGAGATACACTGCGGAATAGTTGGCGCGCAATAGGTGGCCATGATGCAGGCCGATGGCCTGCAAGCGCCTGGATTTCTGGTGAATCGATGGAGACGCGGCGGTCTTGCCAGCCCGGCAGTCAGCGAAGCCCGCCGTTCGTCCGCAGGGATCGCACGAAATCGATCACTGCCAGAATCATGACGCTGACAACAATGATGATGAGCGGGATGGCCTTGATCCAAACCACCAGGATTCCAAGAAATGTCACCACGAGCGCGAGGCCGATGAGTCCGGTGATCGCATTGGTCATCGCACGTTCCTTTTCTCCGCACCGGGAGCCGATTTCGCCCCGGCGCTCGCGAGTTTGCGCCGAGTGCCACGACCGGTGCATCCGATGGTCCTGACAAGCCAGTGCGCCGTGCGCAGGAGGCGGGCATCGTTGTCGCGGCGGCCGACGAGCTGAACGCCGAGCGGAAGGCCGGTTTCGGAGCTCATCAACGGCAGGCTGATGGCGGGCACGCCGAGATAGGTCCAAAGCGTGCAGAAAATCGGGTTGCCCGTCGTCTCAATTCCGGGCGCCGGGCCCGGCGCTGCGGGCGTCAGGATCGCGTCATATTCGTCAAAGATATGGTCCAGCGCCTGATTGAGCGGCGCAATGCCGGACAGTGCGTTGCGATAATCCAGCGCGAGATGCGTGCGGCCGCGCTCGATCGCCTGACGCAGCGGTGTGCTCAGCCTGTCGGCGCCCCGCTGGTAGTCGCGCCGCAGATTGTGCGCCATATCGACTTCCATGATGATGCGGTGCATATCGACGGCCATGTCGAAGCTGGGCCCAAGCTCGACTTCGCTCGACGCGTCACCCAAAACCTCGACGAGCTCGGCAAAGGCATCATGCGTCACCGGCTCGGCCTGATCCCAGACCGGAGAGCGCACGAAGGCAAATCGCGGCGGTAACGGCGGCTCGCTCGCCGCGACCGTGGAGAATGGCGGACACGCAACAGACCGGGTGTCCGGATCCTCCTGGTCGAAGCCGGCGAGGGCCTCGGCGAGCAGGGCCACGTCCTCGACGCTGCGCCCAAACACGCCGACATGATCGAGCGTGCGCGACAATTCAAGCGCGCCGGTGCGCGGAATGATGCCGTGCGTGGGCTTGAAACCGACCACGCCGCAGAAGGCGGCAGGACGGATTACCGAGCCGTTGGTCTGCGAGCCGATGGCACCTGGCACCATCAGCGCCGCAACGGCCGCGGCGGAGCCCGAGGACGATCCGCCGGGCGTGTGAGCCGTGTCGTGCGGATTTCGGGTCTTGCCGGGATTGTAGTACGCGTACTCGGTGGTCACCGTCTTGCCGAGGATCACAGCGCCAGCCGCCCGCAGACGCGCCACGGCCGCCGCATCGCGGCGCGGCGTGCGTCCGGCCCACAGATCTGAGCCGAATTCCGTCGGCATGTCGCCGGTGTCGAAGATATCCTTGATGCCGACGGGCACGCCATGCAGCGGGCCTAAAGCCTTGCCGTGCTTGCGATGATCGTCGGCTGCCTCTGCCTGCCGCATCGCGTGGTCGGGATCGAGGAATGCCCACGCATGGATATCGCGATCGACCTCATCGATGCGCCTGAGGCAGTCGCCGACAAGCTCGGTCGAACTGAGGCGGCCATCGCGGATGCCGGTCGCAGCTTCCGTGAGACCGAGCGCGTTGAGACTCATGCGCCGACTTTCTGCGGTTTACCGGGTCCGCTCATCGGGATCCATAGAGATAGGTGGGCAGCCACAATGCGATCTCCGGGAAGATGTAGACCAACGCCATGGTGAGGAAGACGAGGCCGACAAAGGGAAGCGCGCCGGAGAAGATGTCGGTTAGCTTCACCTGAGGCGGCGCCACGCCCTTCAGATAGAAGGCGGCCATCGCGACCGGCGGCGTGTTGAACGCCGTCTGCGTGTTCAGTGCCACCAGGATGCCGAAGAAGATCGGATCGATGCCGTACTGGGGAAGCAGCGGCAGGAAAATCGGCACGAAGATGATGATGATCTCGGTCCATTCCAGTGGCCAACCGAGCAGAAAGATGATCAGCTGGGTCAGCAGCAGGAACTGGATCGGCGAAAGGTCCATCGAGGTGAAGAACTGCTCCACCACCGACTGTCCGCCAAGGACGGCAAACACCGCGGAAAACGTCCACGACCCGATGAACAGGTAGCAAACCATCGCGGTGGCGCGCACGGTCAGATACACGGATTCGCGCAGCATCTCGTAGTTGAGCGAACGATAGGCGGCCGCCAGAACCATGCTCATGAGGGCACCCACCGCGGCCGCCTCGGATGGCGTTGCCAAGCCAAACAGAATCGCGCCGAGCACCGAAACGATAAGCAACGCAAGTGGCAGGAATGACGTGGCAAGTGCCCAGACGACCTTGGACGTCGGCACGTCGGTCTGCTCGCGCGGCAGCTTCGGCGCGAGCGCGGGATTGATGATCGCGCGGGTCATCGCATAGAGGACGTAGAAGCCAGCGAGCAAGAATCCCGGAAAGAACGCGGCCGCATAAAGCTTGACCGCTGAAACGCCGGCGGTCGCCGCATAGACAATCAGGAGAATGCTCGGCGGAATCAGGATGCCGAGGCAGCCACCGGCGCAGACCACGCCTGCCGACAGCTTGGTGTCGTAGCCCGCTCGCAACATCGCGGGCAGGGCCAGCAGGCCCATTAGCGTGACAACGGCGCCGACAATGCCGGTGGCGGTCGCGAACATCGCGCAGGTGATCAGCGTGGCCACCGCAAGCGCGCCCGGCACGTTCTTCATCGACAATTGCAGCGAGTAGAACAGGCGGTCGAGAATGTTGGCGCGCTCGACCAGATAGCCCATGAACAGGAAGAGCGGAACCGCAACTAGAACGTCGCTGGACGTGACCTCGAACGTCTTCTGCACCAGCAGCGTGAAGATGCGATTCTGGAAGAAGTCCTGACCGGGGGTGTAGTAGGCATAGTAGCCGAACGAGACGCCCATCGCCATCAGCGTGAAGGCTATCGGGAATCCGAGCATGATGATGAAGATGAAGAGGCCCAACATCAGCATGCCGAGTTGAGGATCGGTCATGCGCCTGGTCCCTTCTCGCGCTGCGGCTCAACCGCCTGCTGCTGATGCTCGCGGATGACGAGGCTCTCGGTTTCTTCCACGTCGTGCAGGCGTTGCGGCCATCGGCCGGTGCGGATGCAAAGCACACAGCGAATGATTTCGGCGATCCCTTGCAGGAACAGAAGGAAGCCGGTGAGCGGGATCAGCGCCTTCAGCGGAAACACCGGCACGCCGGCCGGACTGAAGATGCTGACCTCGCGGAACCGCACCGACATCTGGGCGTAATTCCAGCCCGCATACATCAGCGCCCCGATCGCCGGCAGGAAGAACAGGATATACAGGACGAGGTCCATCGTTGCCTGGGTGCGCGGCGACCAGAGGCGGTAGACCACGTCGGCGCGGACATGGCCGTTGCGCGAGAGCGTATATGCGCCGGCCATCAGAAACATCGCGCCATAGGTGATGTAGCTGATGTCGAAAGCCCAAGTGGTCGGCGCACGCAGCACGTAGCGCACGAACACCTCGTAGCTGACCCCCAGCGTAAGGACGAGAATCAGCCATGCAAACGCCTTGCCGACCCACGTGCTCAGCTCGTCGATGAAGAACAGAAATTTCGTCATGCGAGCCGAACTCGCTGCGAGCAATACATCCGGACGTCCCCCTAATTCGTGGGCGGCGCTTCGATCGCGCCGTCCCTCTATACGGCCTCACGCCAAGCGCCGCGACAGCCCTCAGACCTTGAGCACGCCTGGAAAGTGATGCTCGAAGGCGCCGCGGTAGTCCGTCGCGTTATTCGTGTTGTAGTAGACCACGCGGCGCACCCATTCCTTCTGCGAGTCCATGACTTTCTTCATGAACGGATCGGAGCCGAGCTGGGCGATCAGGCCGTCCCATGCCTTGATCTGCGCGTCGAACACCGACTTCGGCGTCCGCGCGACGTTGACCTTGTCCTTGTTAATCAGCTCCTGCAGGTCCTTCGAATAATAATCCATGGCTTTCCATTCGTTGGCGGAGGACACAGCTTCCGCGGCGTATTGCAGGATCGCCTGCTGTTCCTTCGGCAGGGCGTTGAATTTCGTCCGGTTGAACATGATCTCGAAATATTCCGTCGCCTGATGATGGCTGCCCATCATGTAGTTCTTGGCGACATCCTGCGCGCCGAAGCGCCGGTCCGAGGTCGGATTGTTGAATTCGAACCCGTCGATCACGCCGCGCTCCATCGCGGGCACGATCTCGCCACCGGGTAGCTGCGCGACGGATGCACCCATCGCCTGGAAGAGATCGGCGGCCAGGCCCACCGTGCGATACTTCAAGCCCTTGAGGTCATCCGCGCTGGTGATGGGCTTCTTGAACCAACCGAGCGGCTGGGTCGGCATCGGCATGGCGAAGAAGCTCTTGATGTTGACGTTCATGATCTTGGTCTGGAGCTCCTCAAACAGCTCCTTGCCGCCGCCGTTGTGGATCCAGCCGAGGCCTTCGTTGGCGTTGAAGCCGAACACGGGGCCTGTACCGAACAGCGAGGCGGCCTTGTGCTTGCCGTACCAGTAGACAGTGACCGTGTGTGCGGCGTCGATCTGGCCGCCATGAACGCCATCGAACACCTGGAAGGGATGCACGACGGAGCCGCCGACCAGATAGTCGATGCGCAGTCGACCTCCGGCCATCTCGTTGACGCGCTTCACATAGTCTTCGGCCATTTCGTTGAAGACATCGGCCTTGCCCCACGAGCCCTGCATCTTCAGGGTCGCCGTTTGCGCGCGGCTGACTTGCGGCATGGCGATGGTGGCAGCGCCGGCGGCGCCGGCCGTCAGCAAGAATTTGCGACGAGTGGTTCTGGTCTTTTCAGACTTTACAGTCATGGACGTCCTCCCTGGCGGCTTCGTTGTTCGAACGCGTTTCGGTGCGCGTCGATGACCGCTGGAGGTAGGCCGCATTCCAGCGACTTTGATCGAAGTTTGGACGTATTGCCGGCATCCGACAAGCTACCCGATGTCGCATTCCTTAGTCTTAGGCGATCCCATTCGAGCGTTCAGTAGTGAGATACTCACGGGCCTGTCGCGGCGCAGCAAAGATGAAGGCGAACGTCTGCATCGCGGCGTTCGCATGTTGAGTCTCTACAGGAATGTTGTGGCCGAGCCGGCTGACCGTCACGAGACCATGCCAACTCCAGTCGCCGGATGTGTGGAAGTCATCGAGACCACGGCATAGGCCAATGACCTTCCAAAGATCGGAGGAGGCGGAAACGCTCGGCGCAAGCTCCCGCACGATGTGGAGCACAAGCCGCGAGGGACAGCGGGGCTGGCCGCCGGCAGCCCGCTCCTGGGCTGTCGGTCGCGGTTTAGTTGCCGTGAGCGGTCGGGCCCCTGACATGAGGCGGTATCGGCCTCGTCCGATTTCGTACCCCGCCGGGCTTCCCCTCCGCGCCGGCATGGCCTATGACGCTGCAACGCAAAAATCCCCCAAAAGACAGTCATGATCCGCCTCGACAACGTCAGCAAGCAAGCCGGCCACCAGATCCTTTTCATTGAAGCCTCCGCGGCCCTCAGCAAGGGGGAGAAGATCGGCCTGGTCGGGCCGAACGGCGCCGGCAAGACCACGCTGTTCCGGATGATCGCCGGTGAGGAACTGCCCGACGAGGGGCAGGTTTCGACCGATCGCGGTATCACCATCGGCTATTTCAACCAGGACGTCGGCGAGATGTCGGGCCGCAGTGCCGTGGCCGAGGTGATGGACGGGGCCGGCCCCGTCAGCGAGGTCGCGGCCGAGCTGCGCGAGCTCGAGGCCGCCATGGCCGATCCTGACAAAGCCGACCAGATGGACGAGATCATCACCCGCTACGGCGAGGTGCAGCACCGTTTCGAGGAGCTCGACGGCTACGCGCTTGACGGCCGCGCGCGCGAAGCGCTGTCCGGCCTCGGCTTCAGCCAGGAGATGATGGACGGCGACGTCGGAAAACTCTCCGGCGGCTGGAAGATGCGCGTAGCGCTGGCGCGTATTCTTTTGATGCGCCCGGACGTGATGCTGCTCGACGAGCCGAGTAACCATCTCGACCTCGAAAGCCTGATCTGGCTGGAAAAATTCCTGCACGATTACGAAGGCACGCTGCTGATGACTTCGCATGACCGCGAGTTCATCAACCGCGTGATCTCAAAAGTGATCGAGATCGATAGCGGCTCGCTCACCACCTATACCGGCGACTACGAATTCTACGAGCAGCAGCGCGCGCAGAACGAGAAGCAGCAGCAGGCGCAGTTCGAGCGCCAGCAGGCGATGCTCGCCAAGGAGATCAAGTTCATCGAGCGCTTCAAGGCGCGCGCCTCGCATGCCGCCCAGGTGCAGAGCCGGGTGAAGAAGCTCGACAAGATCGAGCGGGTCGAGCCGCCGCGCCGCCGCCAGAGCGTGGCATTCGATTTTCCGCCGGCACCGCGTTCGGGCGAGGACGTCGTGGCGCTCAAGAACGTGCACAAGGGCTACGGAGCCAAGCGCATCTATGACGGGCTCGATTTCATGATCCGGCGCAGGGAGCGCTGGTGCGTGATGGGCGTCAACGGCGCCGGCAAGTCGACGCTGCTCAAGCTCGTTGCGGGTGCGAGCGAGCCGGACCAGGGCACGGTGGCGGTCGGCGGAAGCGTCAAGATGGGCTATTTCGCCCAGCACGCGATGGACCTGCTTGATGGCGAGCAGACGGTGTTTCAATCGCTCGAATACGCGTTTCCGACCGCGGGGCAGGGAAGCCTGCGCGCGCTCGCCGGCTGCTTCGGCTTCTCCGGCGACGACGTCGAGAAGCGCTGCCGCGTGCTGTCAGGCGGCGAGAAGGCACGGCTGGTGATGGCCAAGATGCTGTTCGACCCGCCGAACTTCCTGGTGCTGGACGAGCCGACCAACCATCTCGACCTCGCCACCAAGGAGATGCTGATCACGGCGCTTTCCGATTTCGAGGGCACCATGCTGTTCGTCTCGCATGACCGGCATTTCCTGGCGACATTGTCGAACCGGGTGCTGGAGCTGACGCCGGAAGGCATCCATCAGTTCGGCGGCGGCTACACGGAATATGTTGCGCGCACCGGGCAGGAGGCGCCGGGGTTGCGGTCGTAATTGGGGGGCGGGTAGCCCGGATGGAGCGCAGCGCAATCCGGGATTCGTGCCACATGGGCAGTCGTGCGATGCGGATGGTCGCCCCGGATTACGCTTCGCTCCATCCGGGCTACGAAGTGCAGGTCGTTGGACCCGTAGCCCGGATGAAGCTCAGCGCAATCCGGGATTCGTGCCACATGGGCAGTCGTGCGATGTGGATGGTCGCCCCGGATTACGCTTCGCTCCATCCAGGCTACGAAGTGCAGGTTGTTGGGCCCGTAGCCCGGATGAAGCGCAGCGCAATCCGGGATCAGTCTCCACGTTCGCCGAAATTGCCTGTGATCTCGCCAACGCCTCCCCAATCGGGAGCGAGCATACCAGCCCGAACGTAGCGATGGAGCGATGAGTACGGCCAATCGACCGGTGACGCGACGAGCCCGTGCTTGACCGGATTATAATGAATGTAATCGGCGCATCGTTCGAAATCCGCATCGTCGCGGACCGTGTGCTCCCAGAAGCGCTTTTGCCACAAAGCGAATTCGCCACGGTCGTTGCGGGAGATCGGGGCGCCGGACGACGCCAGCCGGTGAGTGAATAGGCTCTTGATCCGCCGCCATCTCCCGAAGAAGTCAGCGTCTTCGTCCGGGAGCGTCATGATGACGTGCAGGTGATCGGGCAGGATCACGATCGCGTCGATCTCGAATGGTCGTTCGGCCCGTGTGACGCGGAATGCGCCGCGCAGTTGGTCGACATGATCGATCAGCGCGGACGATGTTCGATCGTCCAGCGTCACGGTGAAGAAGAAGGTGCCGCCGGGAAGAAGATTGCGGCGATAGCGAACCATGCAGACCGTCCCGGATTACGCTTCGCTTCATCCGGGCTACAACCACATCGAGAGATTTGCAATCAATTCGCTCGCTTGAACGCCCCGGCCGCCCTCGCTACGCTTTTGAAAAAAAGGGAGTGAAACGGCGATGAAGCAACTCCGGATCGGCGAGATCACCATCGACGCCGTGATCGAGCGGGAGGGGCCGTGGCGGCGGCCGCGGGATTTCTTCCCGGCCTATGACGAGGGCGTGTTCGGCCGTCATCTGCCGACGATGGAGGCCGAGGTGTTCGACGCCGCGCGCGGCATGATGGTCATCACCTACCAGACCTTTGTGGTGCGCACGCCGCGCTACACCATTTTGGTCGATACCTGCACCGGCGAGGACAAGGGCCATCCGCCGCCGTTCGATTTTCCGGGCAAGGAGCGCTGGCGCAACGAGCTGTTCGCGCTCGGCATCGGTTTTGAGCAGATCGACTACGTGTTCTGCACGCATCTGCATATCGATCACACCGGCTGGAACACGAGTTTGCGCGACGGCCGCTGGGTGCCGACATTTCCGAATGCGAAATACGTCTTTCACAAGGGTGAATACGCGGCCTGGGAAGCGGAGAACGCCAAGGGCAGCAATCCGCCCGGCACCGTGTTTCGCGACAATTGCCTGCCGATCGTCGAAGCGGGGCAGGCGCTCTTGGTCGACGATGATTACGCGCTCGACGACACCATCACGCTGACGCCGACGCCGGGACATTCGCCCTGTCATTGCTGTGTGAACATCTTTTCGAAGGGCCAGCGCGCGGTGGTCGCGGGCGACCTCATGCATCACCAGATCCAGTGCCGCGAGCCGGACTGGTCGGCGAAGCCGGATTGGGACCCGAAGCAGTCGGCTCTCTCGCGGCGAAAATTCTTCGCCTCCGTGGCGGACACCGACACGCTGATTTTACCGGTTCATTTCCCTGCGCCGACGGCGGGGCTGATCAAGCCGCTGGGCGACGCGTTTGATTATAAGTTCAAGCGGGAGTGAACCTCTTCACCTCGCCCCGCTTGCGGGGAGAGGTCGAATTTGCGCGAAGCGCAAATTCGGGTGAGGGGGACTCTCCTCGGGCTCAGCTGTCACCGCCCCACGGAGACTCCCCTCACCCCAACCCTCTCGGGGCGAGGGGGTAGATCGAGCGCGCCTTACGCGCTGACCTCGCACTTCTTCATAAAGCTGTTCTTGGCAGCGCCGGCGAGCGGCTTGCCGTCGGCGCTCACGGCCTTGGGCGTGCAGGCGTCGGCCTTGCACTTCTTCAGGAACGAGGTCTTGGCGGCGCCGGCAAGCGGCTTGCCGTCCTTGCCGACCGCCTTGCTCTCGCAGGTTTCTTGCGCGAAGGCCGAGCCTGCCGCAAAGGTGGCAACGATTGCAGCCAGGAAAATCCGCTTCATCATGGGTGTCTCCGTAAACCAGAAATGGCGGAGAGATTGGAGCCGGGAATCGTGGCGCAATCAAGCTGGATGAGGGCCTGCCGTCCGGTCGGGCTGGCGATTTTTTCGAGCGGGAGTTGGCCAGGCGTCCTGTTGCACTGCTCGCAGACCGCGGCGGGCAATGCTGCTAGGGTTGGCCAGCTCAGTCTGGATGGAGCATCGTGATGGACGCCGTGATCCCGAAACACTGGGAAGCCGCCGATCAGCATTCGCACCTGGTTCGGCCGCAAGACATGGAATGGCAGACGACGCGCTTTCCGGGGTGCGAGGCCAAGACGCTGCTGTTCGATCGCCGCACCGGCCTGATGACCGCCTTGATGCGATTTGCGCCGGGATCGGTGCTGCCGGATCACGAGCATGTCGGCATCGAGCAGAGCTGGGTGATCGAAGGCGCACTCGTCGACAAGGAGGGGCCGGCCAAGGGCATCGCCTGCAAGGCCGGCGAATTCATCTGGCGCGAGGCAGGCAGCCGGCATGCCGCCTGGTGTCCGGACGGGGCCCTGATCCTCGCGATCTTCCAGGTGCCGAACAAGTTCTTCGAAGCCGACGGCCGCGTGGTCGACGCCGCCGGCCAGGATTGGGACGAGACTTGGGGGCACACCCGCGCAGAGGGAACGCGGAGCGCGCGATAGGCCGCTCTGCACAGTCTAAACCTTGCCGCCGATGCTTCTGATGAGCATGGCGACCTGAACGGCGATCAAGCGCCGCATCTCCTTGCCGCTCCTGGCTGTTTCCCGCAGTCCGCGCATGCCGAACACGAGGCAGCGCGCCAAAACTTCGGGTTCGTCCGCTCCCCTTGCGGACCGCACCTGATCGCCGATGAGCTCGACGACCAGGGACTGGAAATTGTCATAGACCTGTCGGACTGCGGGGAAGCGGAGGTCGAAGAGATCGGCCGAATCCGGATGCGCCTCGACCAGGTCGAAGCCATGACATCCCCAGGATTTGCAAGCGTGGAGCAGCTTGGCGTGAAGCCCGTCGAGGCGGGCGATCGCGGCCCTGATCTCGCGATGCTTCTGCTCGTCCATTCCCTGGATGACTGCCGCGAACACCGCGTCCTTGTCGGGGAAGAGCAGGTAGAGCGCGGGCCGCGATATCCCCGCCTCAGAGGCGATGTCGCCCATCGTCGTTCGGGCATAGCCGTAGCGCGAAAAGACCGTGGTCGCAGCCGCGACGGCAAGCTGTTCTTTCGAGGCGCGGGATTGAACCATGATCTCCCCATCAATCGTTCGCATCTTGACAAAATTTCGATAATTGTCAATTTGTCATGATCAGGAAAAGCAAGAGGGTGTTGCGAGATGAACGACGAAGCGCGACTGAGGACGTGGAACGCCTATCAGGCCGCATGGGGGCCCGTTGAGGAGAGCGAACGGCGTCGGCTGCTCGAACAGAGCGTGGCCGCCGATTGCGTGTACACGGATCCGGGCTCGCAGGTGGCGGGGCGGGAAGCCTTGATGGCCCGCATCGGGCAGACGCAGCAAAAATTTCCGGGCGCCTACTTCAGAAACGACAGCTTCCTCGAACACCACGAGCAGGCGCTTTTCCGCTGGACCATGTACGACGGCGCCGGCCGCGTCTTCGTCAAGGGCGAGAGCTTCGGCCGCTTTGGCGAAGATGGTCGCCTGGTTCAGGCGACCGGCTTCTTCGAGGTGGCGGCGGCCAACGGCTGACCGTCGCTGCCGCTTGAGATCGGGTCCGCCGTGTCTCGGCTCTGCGTCAGGTCCCGCGCGCCAGCAGGGCCTTGAAGTCGGCTCGCGCGCGCTGCGCCTCGGCACGCGCCACGTCCGAGGCGTCGCCCATGCCGAAATAGCCGTGGATCAGGCCGGGGCCCTCGTGATGCTTGACCCGCACGCCGGCGGCCTCCAGCGCCCGCGCATAGGCTGCGCCCTCGTCGCGCAGGGGATCGAACCAGGCGGTGGTCACGACCGCGGGTGCAAGGCCCGCAAGTGAGGCGGCCCGCAGCGGCGAGACGCGCCAATCAAGGGCGTGATCGGGCTCGGCGAGATAATGGCCGCAAAACCATTCCATCGTGGCACGCGTCAGAAAGTAACCCTCGGCATTCTCGGCGCGTGAGGGATAGCGCGCGTTCTCGCGCACGTCGGCGTAAGCGCCGAGGACGTCGGTCACGGGGTAGACCAGCAATTGCGCGGCGAGCTTGATGCCAGCATCGCGGCAGGCGATCGCAGTGGTCGCGGCGAGATTGCCGCCGGCGCTGTCGCCGGCAACGCCGAGGCGTTTTGCGTCGCCGCCAAATTCTGCGACGCGGTCGAAGATATCACTCACGGCGGCGAAGGCGTCCTCGAACGCGCCCGGAAAGCGCGTCTCCGGCGGGCGGCGATAGTCGACGGAGATAACGACGGCGCCGGTCTCGATCGCAAGATTGCGCGCCTGCCGGTCATGGGTCTCGAGGTCGCCCGCGACCCAGCCGCCACCGTGAAAGAACACCACGGTTGGCGCGGGCGTGCTGCCGATCCGATAGACGCGTGCCGGAAGCGGGCCGGCGCCACCTTTCACCTTGATGTCCTCGACGCTGGCGACGGGCGGCGGCGGGATGGCGGCGCGCGAGGCAGCCAGTGCGCGCAAGGAATCGCGGGCGCTCTGTGGCGTCATGACCGTGGGATCGCGCATCGGCATGAGCGGAATGATCTGGGCGATGACGGGATCGAGTGGCGCGGCCATGGTTGCGGTCCTCCAGGGTTCTTGGTCTTGCTTGCCGCTTAGCATAGATTTTGCGCGCCGCATCGGCAACCGGCCGTGTCGTCAGGCCGGTGGATGAAGGGCGGGGAGGCTTTAGAGGGTGGAATTCGAAACGCTGGTCTAGTCATGCCGCAGCGTGCGTGGCTTCAAGAACGAGCCGGGTCGATCTCGGTGCGCCCTGCTACGGCATCATGCTCGCGGCACGGACCGCGGTCTCGGCTCTGTCACCAACGGGCAGGGCATCATGCGCTCCGACATCGTGCGCGAGGTCGCGAGAAATTCCGGAGGACGAGATGATCATGACCTCCGTCGCGATGGGCTATCCCGACGACGACTCGCCGCGAACGCCGTTCGCTCGGACCGCGAGCATAACGAAGAGTTCGTGCGCTACGTGGGTTTTGCCGATTAGCATCATGAAGAGGAGATTATTCTCTCGCAAAATTTTTTTGGTGCGGAGTCGTTCGCGGCCTCTTGCAATCTCGAAGATGCGGGAGGAACAATATGCAGACTGAGAGGTTTGTTGCTGGCGCGAGGGAATTGACATGCGGCGGCTGGCTAGCCTGGTTCGATGGTTCTTCGGCCCGCGGCTGCGGCGCCCCATCGATGCTGATCCAAGTCTTCCTTTCACACCCGAAGAGTTCGGCCGGCTGATACGCAGCGGCAGGCATGAGGACATGAAGCTGCTGGCCGACGGGCTGGCCTGCCGGTCCATCCCGCACCGCGCCAGCCATCGCGCCACGCACTAGCCGGGCTCGCTTCGCGGCCATCGCCATAGGCCAGCCGGCCTTATCGCGTGAGCGCGACCTCCTTGAACGAGGTCACCAGCGCTTTCTCCAATTTTCCGCTCATCCCGCAGAGGACGTCGTAGGCTTCCGCACGAGGCATGGTGGGCTTGTAATGCCGGTGCTCGATCAGCGCTGCGAAGATGTCGGAGATCGTGAGAATCCTTACGACGTCGCCGATGCTCTCGGCGCAGAGCGCATCGGGATAGCCGCTGCCGTCGAGGTACTCGTGATGATGACGAACGGCATCGAGAATTTCCGGTGAAATCTTGTCGTGGCCCTTTAGAAACTCATGGCCAGCGGCCGGATGGGTCTCGATCAGGCCACGTTCCTCCGCATCGAGGCGGCCCGGCTTGTCGAGAATGGCCAGCGGAATCTGCGCCTTGCCGATGTCGTGGAACATGGCTGCCGAGTACAGACGCTCCAGATCGGCTCTTCCGACACCGAGGCTCAGGCCGAAGTCGATGGCGAGGCCGGTCACGAGCAGGCAGTGCTGATAGGTTCCCTCGTGGTGGCGCCGTACCGTCGAGAGCCATTCCGAAAGACCTCGCTCGGTTATGCGATCGGCGATCTGGCGGCCGGCCTCCTTGGTGCCGTCTATGTCAAGAGGTTGGCCCAGGGTCACAGCCGTGAACATCGAGGCGACAGCGGTCGCCGCCGCCTCGACGGCGTTGTCGGACCGTGACATCCCGCCCGGCGCGGCGGAGGACGGATTCGCCGGATCGCACAGCGCAGACAGTAGTTTGGGCCGGTTGATCGTACCGGACAGGACGTGCGTCGCCCCGAGCGCGTAGGCTTGCGAGATACCGACGTGAGAGCTGTGCTCGAGGAGAAATATCCGCTTCTTCGCCTTGGCGAGCTTGCCAGCCCGTCTCTTGAGGGCGGCGATATTGTCGACGTCGCGCAGGTCCGCGCGGATGACGATGGCGGCGGGCACCTGCGACAGCTTGGCTTCGGCGTCCAGCCGTTCGCCGGCGACGGCGAAACGGTCCTCAAGGATCGTGCAGACGCCGGCCAGCCTGTCGGACGTATCCGCCAGCACATGCACGAAGGAGCGGGCCGCTTCCTTCTCGCGGATGCCGTCCGCATTGACGGGGCTGAGGATGGTTCGCGCGTTCTGCACGGCTCGACCTGGACTATCGTGGATTGCAATAATTGGGATGAATTGTTGGCCTATTTGTTTCGGGCGACGGTCTGCGTAGCAGCCGAGGGTGCGCTCGCCGGCTTCTTTTTGCCGTCAGCGGTGACGAAGTGAATGCCGGCCGTGGTGCCATCGATCCAGACCAACTCGCAGCGCCGATAGGCGAGCCCGGTCGACGACAGCAGCATGAAGAATTCCTTGGCCTGCAGCACGTCCAGCGTGCCCTCGACCTCGACCTTTGCGCCTGTCTGCGACACGTCGAGCAGAACGCAGCTGCGCCGCCATGTGCCGTCAGAGCCCATCAGATTGACGGCCTGCCTGTGGTCCATCCGCACGCGCGCCGCCTTGCGGCCGTCGAACTTCATCGGCTACCCCCCGTTTTTGCGCCGCGATCTCGCCGACCGCTCTCCTTGACGCTTGCGGCGATTTCCCCCCAACGCACCGTCCACTGACTGGTCGACAGAAGCAGCGTCTCGAAAACGTGTTGTGCGCGTTCGCGCTCGGTAAAGGAAAGCCTGGTGCCGCTGCGGTTGCTCAGGATGGCAAGCGTGGTCTGCCAGTTCAGCCGCGACGCCCGGCAGGCCATCACCAGGCCTTCGCAATCGCCGTCGGTCATGACGTGCTCGACGATCTCGATGGGGGTCCCCGAAAGCACCGACAAGGCGGTGAACAAATTGGCGGTCTCGCCGCGGATCGCGAAGCGGTTCACCGCAGAATCGTTGAGCTTGCCGATGCGGTTGAGCGCGACGATCTCCGGCCGTGCGCTTGCATAGGCGGCCGCGCTAGGCAGCTTGGGCACGATCGGCGCTGCCGCTCGAGGACACGAGACGGTGGAAGCCTTTGGCTCCGCGCGAGCGTCGGGGGCCGGCGAGGCCGGCAGCAATTTCCGCAGGACCGGATCTGGCGTGCCTGGTCTGAGCGCCAGGGCCTTCGTGAGTTCGTCATCGCTTGCGCACGTTTCAACGAGCGCGACGTAGGCGGCATCGGAGAACCGCGCCCCTGCGTTGCTGATCAGCGCAAGGTGAACGGCGCGGCCGCCGCGCTTGATGAGCGTCTCGGTCAATCGGGGTTCGATGCGCGCTCGGACAGCGATCGCGAGTTGCTGCGGTTCGCCGCTCGAAATCGCGATTGTTTCGAGATCGGACGTGGAGAGCGCCTGCGATTTGAGCAGAACGGGGCAGGCCACGCCGGGATCGTCGTGTAAGGCAAGACGTTGCAGGGTCTTCGGCGGAGCCACTTTGAGCTCGGCAAGCGCCGCGCCGAGTTGAATCAATGCGCTGGCCTCGACCCGCTCCGTCAATCGAAGCAGGACGCCGTCGACCACACTGGCCAGCAATTCCTGAGGCCGGTCGCGGCTGCCGGTGAGCAGCTGCAAAATGCCTTCGAGGATGCGAGCGCAGCGGTCCAGCGGGCAAGTTGCGACCGCATCCTCCAACTCGACCAAAATATCAGCAGGCGAATTTGCCATCATGGCAGGAGCCTGAAATAAAATAGCTATACGATTTAACGAGCTTTATTGGGCCTCAAAGATGTTAATTTTTAATTTTGAGAATTAAATCCCAGGGTATTATACACCGCGGCATTTCGGGAAATGCTATCGAAAATCGGCAAGGCTCGACGTCCCGGCTTGTCCTTTCACTTGGACCCTTCCCAATTGATCAGGACACGTTAGGATTGATTCTTCAGGTCCGACGAGAAACCAAAAAGGGGAAGCGGATCGGCACCGTTGCCGGATGCGCGTCGATTGCGACACCGGGTTTCGTATTTTCATGAACAGCATTGATGACGTGCCCAGGCTGGCACTCAAGACATTTCGTTTTTCAGACGTCGACGAATTTCGAAGCGCCATACGCGGGCTGAATTTCGAGTTCACGCCTTTCGTACGGAAGATTTCGTCTGAGCAGACAATTCTGTCGTTGCCCGGGTGCGACGTGAATTTGACGTGCGCGTTTCCCCGGGTCGTTGATGCACAGCTCGTCGGGAATTGCACGGCGATCGGCTTCACGATGGACGACCTCAACGTCCCCATTCGCTTCAATGGCTCGCAACGTGCGCGCCCGGCCGTGGTCATTGGCAGCGGCGGCGCGGCCTACACCGTCATCGAGGAGGTGCAGCGGCAAATCGCCTCAGTGGTTTTCAGCCCGGAGGTGAGGGACCGCGGCTGGCCCAGAGCTTCCCAGACCTTCAAGATTTTCGAAACGAGTGCCGCTGGCCTGGACCGGCTGCGCCGTGTGGTGCGTGAGGTGCTGGCCGCGGCCTCAGAGCCCGTCGAGGCGTCAGATCTCCCGGTCAAGGCAAGGGCAATGAAGGAATCCCTGCTCGCGGCCGTCGACCACGTGTTGGGAGATGTCGTTTCGGTCCGCTGGACGCTGCGCCCCAATGACGAGCGGAACTTCAGGATGTTCCGGGATATCAGTGCGCTACTGTCCGATGACCTCTCGCAGCCGATCTACAGCGAGGAGATTGCCCGCAAGCTCGGACTGTCCGTCCGCACCATGCACGACGTCATCCGCCGCTATCGCGGCATGAGCCTGCACCGTTACTTGCGCCTGCGCCGGCTGTGGCTGGTGCGCCGACGGCTGCTCGCCGGCGCCGACAGCGTCAAGGCGGTGGCGCTTGCGTTCGGCTTCTGGCATCTCAGCGATTTCTCCCGAAGTTACCGCGACCAGTTCGGCGAGACGCCGTCGCAAACGCTGGAGCGCGGACGCGGGCGATAGTTGACGGATCGAGTAGGGCCGGACGCCGGCTTTTGTGCTACCATCCGGCCATGAGCAATCACATCCTCGTCCTCTACGGTTCGTACCGTTCCGACCGCATGGGCATCCGCCTTGCGAATTTCGTCATCAATCGGCTGAGCGCGCGGGGCGACGATGTCACCTTGATCGACGCCAAGGCGATCGGCCTGCCGATGCTCGACCGCATGTACAAGGAGTATCCGAAGGGTTCGGCACCTGAAGCGCTTGAGATTCTGGCGGGACAGATCCGCGGCGCCGACGGCTTCGTCTTCGTCACCGGCGAATACAATTGGGGCATCCAGCCCGGCCTGAAGAATCTCACCGACCATTTCCTCGAAGAGTGGTTCTGGCGTCCGGCCGCGATCGTGAGCTATTCCGCCGGCCGTTTTTCCGGCGCGCGCGCCGCGACCGCCTGGCACGGCACGCTGTCGGAGATGGGCATGGTGGTGGTGTCGAGCACCATCGGCGTCGGCCCGATCGCGCAGACATTGTCGGCCGAGGGCGAGCCGATCGGCGACGGCGGCAAGGCCCTGGAGCGCGCGTTCCCGCGCTTTGCCGACGATCTCGCCTGGTGGATCGAGGCGGCGAAGGCGCAGCGGGCGCGCAAGGCGCCGCCTTATTGAACTTGTCTACGCCGCCCTGACTTCGCCGAGGAAGCGGTCGAACTGGCCGGCGAGATCGCGCGACTGGGTCGAGAGCTGCTCGGCGGCGCCGAGCACTTCCCTTGCGGCCGCGCCGGTATCGTCGGCGGCCCGCTGCACGCCTGCGATGTTGGTGTTCACCTCCTGGGTGCCGCGGGCGGCCTCCTGGACGCTGCGGGCAATCTCCTTGGTCGCCGAGCCCTGCTCCTCGATCGCTGCGGCGATCGCGGTGCCGATCTGGTCGATCTCGCCGATAACGTCGGCCACGTTGCGGATCGCGGCCACGGTCTCGTCGCTCGCGGTCTGGATCGCCGTGATCTGCTCGGAGATTTCGGTGGTGGCCTTGGCGGTCTGGCCCGCCAGCGATTTCACCTCGGAGGCGACCACGGCAAAGCCGCGGCCGGCCTCACCGGCGCGGGCGGCCTCGATGGTCGCGTTCAGCGCGAGCAGATTGGTCTGCTCGGCAATGCTCTGGATCAGCGTGACGACGTCGCCGATCTTCTGCGCGCCCTCGGCGAGGGTGCGTGCGGTGTCGCCGGTGCGGCGGGCGTTCTCGACGGCGCGGGCCGCGATCTCGGTGGATTGAGCGACCTGACGACCAATCTCGGAGATCGAGGAGGTCAGCTCCTCGGTGGCGCTGGCGACGGTCTGCACGTTGGTCGAGGTCTGCTCCGAGGCTGTGGCGACGACCGCGGCCTGGCTGTTGGTCTGGGCCGCCGTCGAAGTCATCGACTGGGCCGTGCTTTCCATGGTCGAGGAGGCCCGGGACAGGCCGCCGACGAGCTCGGTGACCTTGGCCTCGAACGCGCGGGTGAGTTCGTCGAGCGCCTGGGCGCGGCGCATCTTGCCGTCGTTCTCGGCCTGCTTCTCGGCCGCGAGCCGGTCGGCCCGGATCATGTTGTCCTTGAAGACCTGGACGGCGGCAGCCATCGCCCCGATCTCGTCGGAGCGCTCGGCGCCCGGGATGCTGTCCGCAACCTCGCCCTCGGCAAGCCGCGACATCCGGCTCGTCAGGCCGACGATCGGCGCGCAGACGCGGCGGCGAACCATCACGATGAGGCCGACGCTCGCGACGAGCACGGCGGCAAGGCCTGCAAGCGCGATGGTGAAGCTGGTGCGCGCGGCCGAGGAGGCGCCGGCGAGGATCTGCTCGGCATTGTCATAGAACGCGTCGCGGACCTCGATGATGGTGCCGAGGCCGCGCTGCGTGGCGGCGTAATAGGTGTCCATATCGTGTTCGTACTTGCCGCTGACGGCGCCGTCCTTGACGAGCTTGAGCTCGCGGCCGAATTCCTCGACATAGATCGAATTGAACTTTTCCAGTGCGGTGGCGACGTTCGCCGGCGTTGCCGGATTGCCGCGCAATTCCAGAAGGGCCATCACGAGTTGGTCGTTGCGGCCCTGCGAGCGGCCGATGTCAGCCTTCTCGGCATCGGTCGCCGGCTTCTTGCCGCCGACGAGGTTCTTGTGCAGGCTCGAGTTGAAGCCGCCGACGTCGCGCAGCGTCATGGCGGTATTGGCGTAGCTGGCCTGCCGGTAGGCGTCGCCGTTCAGGATCGCCATGCGGCGGACCTGCTCGTTCAGCAGCGCGGTCACGCCGCTGTTGAGCACGGCATTGTCTGCGACGATCTTCTTGGCTGCGTCCTTGCGGGCCTCCGCCGGCCCGGTGAGCGCCTTGTCGATGGCCTCGCGCAAGGCGGTGAATTTCGCATTGATGCCATCGATGTTGCTGCCGACGCTGTTGCCGTCGTCGAACGAGCCGGGCAGCTCCTTGCGCAGCACGTTCATCCTGTCGCGGGCGCCGTCGGTCTGCTTGCGCAGCTTGTTCTGTTCGGCGAGCAGTGCAGGGTCGATCGTGGCGGGGCCGTAGAGGATGTTGGTGGAGAAGCCGCGCTCGGGGTTGAGATAGCGCGGGATGTCGCTGGCTGCGCGGACGATCGCCAGGCGGCCTTGCGCCTCGCCGATCCGCTCCATCGTCTGGTACTTGGTCACGGCGACGTAGACGGCGAGGCCGCCGCCCACGGTCGAGAGTGAGACGATGGCGATGGTCAGCAGCGTTCCGATTTTCATGATCTGTCCGGCAATTGGCGCGGGGAGAAAGATATTCTCCGGAAAATAGACAGACCGTATTAATCGCGGGTTTACGCTGGTGGATGCCGCGGGTGCGCGCCTGGCTTAGCGACCGAGGGTGGCAAGGATTTCCAGCGTCGCGGCGTCGCGTTCGCCTGCGAAATAGCGGGCGAGCGCCTCGCCGAAGACGGGCTCATCGGAGACCGCGCCGAACAGCGTCATCGACGAGCGGAATTTGGAATCGTCTGGCGCGCCGAGGATCGCGTTGATGCTCCGGCCCTGAACCGCGAGCACCAGCCCGGTGCATTCGATCAGGCGCGCCCCGAGCACGGGATGGGCGAGATAGGCCTTGGCCTCCGCGGGGGAGCCGATGGCGTAGCGCTGCGACATGGCGCTGAAGCCGAGGCCGGCGATCTGAGGGAAGACGAACCACATCCAGTGAGTCTGCTTCCGGCCCCGGGCCAGCTCCGCCTGGACGGCGCGAAAAACCGGGTTCTGGGCCGTTACGAAGCGCTCTAGATCGAAAGGATCGGTCATTGGATACCTTAGGAGGGCTTGCCGGCCGCGATTATGCCTAACTTTTGGCTCCCAATGTGGTAGCTGGTATAGAGTCTCCGGGCGGGGGTTGGGCCCCCCGGGGGTCGATTTGGGGATCTGATGGTTTCCGACGCAGCACATGCCGAGAGGCTGTTGTCGCGCCGCCGTGTCGGGCGAGCCGAGAGAGTTCTGCTGTCTCTGGCCGCCGTCGCGATGGCGCTTGGCGCCGCCGCCTGGGTCACTGACATCGGGAATTCGAATTTTGGCAATTCGACCCCGCTAATCACTGCTGCGCTGCCGCCGGCCAATGCCCCTTCTTTCGAGGACCGTTTCGCGTCGGCGTCCGGCAACCCGCCCGCCCGCGAGCTCGGCCTGCGGACGATGGAGCGTTCCGCCCTGAGTGCGGTCCAGCTCAAGCTCCGCGACGCCAAGGCGATGCTCGCCCAGAAGCTCCAGGGCGACGATTGGCGCACGACCCTGACCGATGATGACCGGCACGTGGTCGACGAGACGAGGCCCTCGCAGCGTGCCGACGCCATCCCGATGCCGCGCTCGCGCCCGACCCAGGCGGACTTCTCCGCCCAGATCGCCTCCAGCCAGGCCTATGCGGAGACCAACCCCAAGGTCGACAACCGCAACTTCTTCGAAAAATTCACCGACAAGATCAGGCTCGCCTCGCTGACACCCAGCGACGGCCTGTTCGGCAAGGCGCCAGATCTGGCCGCTCTCGGCTACGATTCGCGTACGGCGGTCTATGACATCAAGGCCAAGGCACTTTACCTGCCGAGCGGCGTCGCGCTGGAAGCCCATTCCGGCATGGGCGCGCTGATGGACGACCCCAATCATGTCGACCAGCGCATGGTCGGCGCGACCCCGCCCGCAACCTACGACCTGAAGCCGCGCGAGAAGCTGTTCCACGGTGTCCGCGCGCTGCGCCTGACGCCCACCGATGGCACCAGCGCGCTCGGCCGCGTCGGCCTTCTCACCCACAATTACATGCTCGGGCCGCGCGGCGATTCCAACGGCTGCGTCTCGATCAAGGACTATGATCGCTTCCTCAAGGCTTACGACAATGGCGAGTTCAACCGCCTGGTCGTGGTGCCGAGTCTGAGCGGATCTGCGACTGCCTCGCAGCGCGCCAGCACCGACTCCTGATATTCGCCTGCTGCGGCGGGGCTGCCGTTTCCCCTTCGTTAAGCCGTCATCGTCCAGAAGCAGCCCATGAGTGATCCATCAAGTTCCGAGACCCCGCTGCGTACGACGTTCAAGATCAAGCTGAACGGCGACACGTTGGCGATCGCGACCGTCGGTCAGGCCTATCAATTCCTGACCAACTTCAAGTCGGTCGAATGGATGGAATTCCGCTCCCTGCACGAGGACGCCGTCGAGGCTCTGGAAGGCGCAGCCGGTAACGCGATGCTGGCGGTGCAGGCAACCAACGCCGTGCGCGCGCTGTTCGTCAGCGCCAAGCTGCTCTGAAGCCCTTCAGCTCATAGTCTCGTAGCTCGGATGGAGCGCAGCGTAGTCCGGGACCCCTGTCGCTTGTGGCACGATTCCTGGATTTCGCTCCGCTCCATCCAGGCTACAGGGCCATCTCCTCGCGCATCTTGAACTCCGCTACGGGAACGGGCAAACGGTCCGCGAAGATCGCCGCCGCAAGCCATATGTTTGAAATTTAGTTCAGGGAGAGACCCCATCATGAAACGCCGTACATTTCTGCAGGGCGGCGCGGTCGCCGGCGCGACGTCGCTGGTTGCAGCACCTGCGATCGCGCAGAGCGCGCCCGAGATCAAATGGCGCCTGACGTCGAGCTTCCCGAAGTCGCTCGACACCATCTACGGCACGGCGCAGACCTTCGCGAAATACGTCGCTGAGGCCACCGACAACAAATTCCAGATCCAGACCTTCGGCGCCGGCGAGATCGTTCCGGGCCTGCAGGCGCTCGATGCCGTCAGCACCGCATCGGTGGAGATGGCGCAGACCCCGCTCTATTTCTACATCGGCAAGGAGCCGGCGCTGGCCTACGCCACCGGCGCGCCGTTCGGCATGAATCACCGCCATCAGGAATCGTGGTGGCACTTCGGCGGCGGCGCCGATCTCACCAACGGGGCGCTGAAACCGTTCAAGGCGCACGCCATCCTCTGCGGCAATTCGGGCACCCAGATGGGCGGCTGGTTCCGCAAGGAGATCAAGACCGTCGACGACCTCAAGGGCCTCAAATTCCGCATCGCGGGCATGGGCGGCCACGTGCTTGCCAAGCTCGGCGTCGTGCCGCAGCAGATCGCAGGCGGCGACATCTATCCGGCGCTGGAGAAGGGCACGATCGACGCGGTCGAATTCGTCGGCCCCTATGACGACGAGAAGCTCGGCTTCCAGAAGGTCGCCAAGTACTATTACTTCCCGGGCTGGTGGGAAGGCGGCGCGATGCTGCACATGATCGTCAACGACGAGAAATGGGCGTCGCTGCCCAAGCAGTACCAGGCGATCGTCAACCAGGCCGGCGCGGCGGCTGGCGCATGGATGCTCGAGAAATACGACAGCGTGAATCCGGCGGCGCTGAAGCGGCTGATCGCCAACGGCGCGGAGCTGAGGGCGTTCCCGCAACCGGTGCTGGAGGCCTGTTACAACGCCACCCAGGAGCATCTGAGCGAGCTCGCCGCCAAGAGCGACCTGTTCAAGCGGACCAAGGAAAGCCACGACGCGTATATGAAGGAGCTGCTGTTCTATACGCAGATCGCGGAGAACTTCTACGACAACTATCTGCTCAGCAAGATGCGCAACAAGAGCTGATTGTGAGGAGGGCGCGGTGCCGCGATCGCGCCGCGCTCTCGTAGGGTGGGCAAAGGCGCACTTGCGCCGTGCCCACGTTCTTTCTGCCGCTTGCAATGGTGGGCACGCTTCGCTTTGCCCACCCTACGGGACCTGAGCAAGCGGTCCTACGCCGCCCCAAGCCCCAGCTTCGCGTAGATCCGCCTTGCATAGGCGCCGAACGCATCGGTCGTCTTGAGCGGCAAGTCGCGCGGGAAGGGCAGGTCGATCGGGAAATAGTCGGCCATCTTCGCAGGTCCCGCCGTCAGCACCGCGCAGTGCGACGACAGGAACACGGCTTCCTGGATCGAATGCGTGACGAAGATGATGGTCTTGCCGCTCTCCCGCCAAATCCGCAGCATCTCCAGATTCATCTGCTCGCGCGTCAGCGCGTCCAGCGCGCCGAACGGCTCGTCCATCAGGATCAGCTTTGGGTCGTGAATGAAGGCGCGTGCGATCGCGGTGCGTTGCTGCATGCCGCCGGAGAGCTGCTGCGGATATTTCTGCTCGAAGCCGACGAGTCCGACCAGGTTGAGCAGGTCGCGCGCCCGCTCGCGTGCCGCCTTCATTGGCAGGCCGACGATCTCGGCCGGCAGCAGCACATTGTCCAGGATCGTCCGCCATTTCAGCAGCAAGGCCTGCTGGAACACCATGCCGATGTCGCGGGTCGGATCGAACGGGCTGTTGGCGTTGCCGATCTTCACCGTGCCGCCGTCGGCACCGTGCAGGCCGGCCAGGATCTTCATCACCGTGGTCTTGCCGCAGCCGGACGGGCCGACCAGCGAGACCAGCTCGCCTTCCTGCACGTCCATGGTGACGTCGGAAACCGCCAGGAATTCGGCGCCGCCGCTGCGATAGACCTTGCGGACGCCCTGCAGGCTGATGAAGGGGGCAGGGCTCATGCCAGCCACTTGTCCCGATTGGCGGCGACGAAGGCATCGTCGCTGAGGTCGGCGTGCGCGCGATAGACGCGGTCGATCTCCTCTTTCTGACCGGGGCTGAGGCCCTCGTTCGGATCGAGGCACCACAGGCCTTTCATCAGGCCCTGGCGCCGCAGCACTTCGTGGCAGCCGGCGATGCAGCCGTGGAAATTGTTGGCGACGTCGAAGAAGGCGCTGTTGCAGTCGGTGACGCGGGCATCGAGTGCCAGCAGGTCGGCCGGCACGCTGTCCTTGTGCCGCGCCGCCTTGCAGCGCTCGAACTGCTTGATTGCACTGGCCGTCCACACCGACCAATGGCCGAGCAGACCGCCCTTGAAGTAGGTGCGCGTGGTGACGCCGTTGTCGCGCAGATCGAACGGCAGCATCAGATCGAGCAGGATGTGGTCGTCATTGCCGGTGTAGAGCGCGACGCGGTCGAGCGCGCCGGCGGCCGCGACGCCGCGCAGGACGTCGAGGGTACGATAGCGGTTGAACGGCGCGATCTTGATCGCGATGACATTGTCGATCGAGGCGAAGCGCTGCCAGAACCGGGCGGAGAGGATGACGCCGCCGACGGCCGGTTGAAGATAGAAGCCGACCAGCGGGATCTCGGCGGCGACCGCCGTGCAGTGCGCGATGATCTCGTCCTCGGAGGCGCTCTTCATCGCGGCGAGGCTGAGCAGGCCGGCATGATAGCCGATGTCGCGCGCGGTACGGGCTTCGGTGACCGCCTGGTTTGTCGGACCCGCGAGGCCTGCGACCATCGCCAGCGGTCGCTTGGTCCAGCTCGCCGCGGTCTCGGCGGCGAGCTCGAGCACCGGACGGTCGAGACCGACGTCGCGGATCGCGAACTGCGTCGTGTGCACGCCGACGGCAAGGCCGCCAGAGCCGGCGTCGATGTAATAGCGCGTCAGCGCACGCTGATGCGCCTTGTCGAGCTGGCGCGCAGCGGTGAGCGCGAGCGGATGCGCCGGTATCACGGTGCCCTCAGTGATCAGGTTGCGGATGTCGCTGTTGATCTGGCTGTGATGCATGATGTCCTATCCGAATTCAGGGCCGGCGACGGCGAATGGCATTTCCTCGCCCGTGACGGTGGCGGGGCCGAACCGCATGCGCTGGAACGGCCGCTCGATGGTCCAGCTGGAGGCGGTCAAGCCTTCCAGGAACGCTGCTTGCGACGCGACGGCGTCGAGCAGGAGCGGGCTGGTCTCGGAACGCACGATCGCGTCAACGAGCGCCAGAGCTGCCGCGGCATTGTCGGCCAACAACGGGCCGATATGGCGGGCGGTCCGGCCGTCGCGAACCAGTGCGATGGCGCCGTTCGCACCGACGATGCGCGAGCCGGAACGCTGTGCGAAGGCGGAGAGGAGGGCGGTCCGGTCGAAACCGGTGGCCCGCCGGTCCCGTATACGAAGCGCATCGAGCGTCGCGGATGACGATGGCGGCGCTTCGGCCCGCGCAGGCTTCATCAGCTTCAGGCGGCGCAATTGCAGGGTCGGAGTAAACCCCAGCGGTCCGTAAACGGCGGCGCCGTCCGGCGTGGCATCGAGCCAGCTGGTCAGGCCGTTCTGACGCGCCGTCTCCAGGCAGGCGTCGACGAGACGGGTGGCAAGGCCACGGCGGCGATGCGTGCCTGATACCAGCACCATGCTGATCCAGGCGTTGTTGCCGGAATAGGGCAGCAGTGCTGCGGTTGCGACCAGCCGCATGCCGTCGCGAATGCCGAACACGACGCCGTCGCGCAGGAAGATGCGCCAATCCTCGTCGGTCTGGTTCCAGTGCGCTTCCGTCGACAACGCCAGCCCCGCGATCGCGTCGTCGACGCCGAGCTGGACGATGTGCGGGGCGTCAGTAACGGCCATCGCGCACCTCGTACTTGGTGGGCTTGCCGAGGCTCGGCATGGCGCGCGAGACCCAATCGGCGGTCCAGGCGATCAACTGCTCGGTGTCGACGACCGGAAGGCCGAACAGGTCAACCGCCCTTGATGTGTCGGTCAGCCAAGCTGTCGGCTCTTCCTTGCCGGTCAGCACCGGCGCGCGGCCGAACCTTGCGCCGAAACTTTGGGCGAGATCGCGCACCGCCAGAATCTCGTGGCCGCTGACATTGATCGGCGAGGTCGGTGTCGTGCAATGAGCGAGGCAGCGCAGCGCCTGCGCCGAGGCATCGCCCTGCCAGATGAAATTGACATGACCGAGGCTGACGTCGATCGGCGTGCCCGTGAGCACCTTCGTCGCGATGTCGTGCAGCACGCCATAGCGCATGTCGATTGCGTAATTGAGACGGAACAGCCGGCCCGGCGTCGCGAATTTGTGCGAGAAATACTCAAACATCCGCTCGCGGCCGACACAGGATTGCGCGTATTCGCCGGGCGGGTTCGGCGCCATGTCCTCGGTCGAGCCTTTGCCGTCGACGGGGACGAAGGGATAGATGCAGCCGGTCGAGAACGCCACGATGCGCGAGGACGGGAAGGCCTGTGCCACCAGCGCCGGCACATGCGCGTTCATCGCCCAGGTCAGCGACAGATCGCCCTCGGCGCCGAACTTGCGGCCGGCCATGAAGACGATGTTGGGCGCCTTCGGCAGCGCCGCAATTGCCTTCTCGTCCATCAGGTCGCAATTGATGGTTTCGACGCCGCGCGCGTGCAGCCAGTCCTTCACGCCGGCGTCGCTGAAGCGGGCCACGCCGATGATCCGGCGATCGGGCGCGGCGGCCTTGGCGAGCCCGGCCAGCGTCGGGCCCATCTTGCCGCCGACGCCGAGGATCATGATGTCGCCCTCGACCTTGGCGAGGTCGTCGATCAGCGCTTGCGTCGGACGGCACAGCAACTCGTCGAGGGCTGCGATATCGGGGATGGTCTTCGGCAGCGTCTGGCGGGTGAGCAGCATGGATTTGTCCCTTGGTTCTGCCGTTGTCAGGTTTGCCTTGCGTCACCGACCACGAACATGCGTTCGAGGATCAGGACGAGGCCGTAGAGAGCGACCCCGAGCAGCGTCAGCAGCACGACGGCCATCACCATCGCGGGCGTGTCGAGCGCCGACTGCACCTGGATCATGAGGTAGCCGAGCCCGCGCTCGGAGGCGATGAACTCGCCGACGATGGCGCCGGCAACCGCCAGGATGGCGCCGACCTTCATGCCTGAGAACACGTAAGGCAGCGACCCCGGCAGCTGGATCTTGCGGAACAGCGTCCAGCGCGAGCCGCGCAGGGATTTGACGAGATCGAGCAGGTCCGGCTCGACCTCGCGCAGGCCCCGCGCGGTGGTGAGCAGGATCGGAAAGAAGCAGATGCTGAAGGCGATCAGGATGTTCGGGATGATGCCGTAGGAGAACCAGACGATGAAGAGCGGGCCGAGCGCGACCTTCGGGATCATGTTCAGCGTCACGAACAGCGGCAGCAGCACGAGGCTGAGCAGCGGCGCCCAGCTGAAGATCACGGCCAGCGCGACGCCGACGAAGGCGCCGAGCGCGAAGCCGCCGAGGATCTCGACCGCTGTCACAAGCGTATTGGCGCCCCAGGCGTAGCTCGCGGTTCCCAGCGTCTGCACCGTCGCCAGCGGGGAGGGCAGGATGAATTTCGGCACGTGAAAGGCATCGACCGCGACCTGCCAGAGCACGAGCACGCCGAGGTGCACGATCAGGATGATCGCAAAGCTGCGCGAGGCGCGTGCGCTGTCTCCTGCCACCGATTGCTCCCTGTTGGCGCGGCGGCGATGCCGCAGGTCGCAAGCCTAGCCGCCTTCCGGGGAAGTTTCAACCAGTTGGTTGATTAGGGTCGGAGCGACTGCAGCACCAAATCGGCGACATGGCGGCGGCGGGCGCGCCGTGCAGTGCGGCTCGACAGGTCCTTGCCGAAGATCGCCGACAGCGTCGGCGTGTTGGAGAAGAAGAAATAGCTGAGGCCCGCAATGGAGATATAGAGCTGGACGGGGTCGACGCCCTTGCGGAACACGCCCGCGCGCACCCCCTCGTTGAGAATGTGGGAGACGCTCTTCACCAGCGGGGAGTGCATCGCTTCCAGCCGCGTCGAGCCGCGGACGTGGCGGGCGCCGCCGCGGTTCTCGTCGTTCAAAAGCACGATGAAATCAGGGTGTGCGGCCAGATGGTCGAACGAAGCCTCGATCAGCTTGCGGATCGCTTTCTCCGGCGGCAGGCCTTCGAGATTGAGCTTGCGCTCCTGCTCGCGGATGTCCTCATAGACCCATTCGAGTACGGCGAGGTAAAGCGCGTCCTTGTCTCCGAAATAGTGGTAGACGAGCTGCTTGTTGACGCCGGCGCGCTCGGCGATCTCGTCGACGCGGGCGCCCGCAAAGCCGTGCCGGGCAAATTCCAGGCGCGCCGCGGTCAGCAGCTTGTTGCGGGTGGCGACGGGGTCGCGGCGCTGCGGCACGGTGTCGCCAGATCGTTTTGCGGGCATTTCCAACCAAACAGTTGACAAGTTGAGGGCGGGCTTGTTGCATTGGTATCCTCACAAGGGGAGAGCGACAAGCCGGGTCGCGGCAACGAGGAGAGATGCGATGAAGCGTTTGCAGGCGGCGGGCTCGGCCCTGGTCTTGACCCTGATGCTCGGTGCAGCCGCGGCGCCCGCGCATGCGGGCGAAGCGGTCAATCTGATCCTGAACTGGACGCCGACGGCCGATCACGCGCCGTATTATTATGCCAAGGCGCAAGGCTGGTACGAGAAGGCGGGCATCGACCTCACGATCGAGACCGGCAAGGGCTCGGGCGTTTCCGCCGCCAAGGTCGGCTCCGGCGGCTCGCCCTTCGGCGTCGCCGATCTCGCCACCATGCTGGTGGCCAAGAGCAAGGGCGCCGACACGGTCGCGGTGATGAGCGTCTATGCCAATACCGGGCAAACCTTCTACTGGCTGAAGAGCTACGGCGTGAACGGCGTCAAGGACTTTGCCGGCCACAAGATCGGCAATCCGCCCGGCGATGCCTCGCGCGTGATGTGGCCGGCGTTTGCCAAGGCCGCCGGGCTTGCGCCCGATGCCGTCGGCTTCGTCAATGTCGGGCCGACCGCGAAGATCGCGGCATTGAAGAGCCACACCGTCGACATCATCAGCGACTTCTACAACGAGCACGATCTGAAGGTGATCGAGTTCGGCCAGGACCTCGGCTACGTCAACTGGAAGGACATCGGGCTCAACCCTTACGGCAATTCGCTGATCGTCAACGGCGCCTACTTGCAGAAGAATCCGAAGGTCGTCGAAGAGTTCGTGCGCGTCACGCAGAAGGCCTTTGCGGCCTGCGTTGCCGACGTCGCGCCGTGCCTGAAAGCGCTGCTCGACCAGGTCTCCGGTCTCGACCAGGCGAACCAGGAGCGCCAGTGGGAGCGCATCAAGTTCCTGATGACCGACGAGTTCACCACCACCAAGGGTCTCGGCTGGATCGACGGCGAGCGGATGAAGAAGGACTACGAGCTGGTCCAGACCTATCTCGGCATGGAGAAGCCTTTCGACGTCTCGACGGCGTTCACGACGAAGATGCTGGATCCGAGCATCAAGATGGATGCGAGCAAGGTGAAGAAGTAGGGGGCGGGCTCATCGTCGGTCCTCGTGATTGCGAGCAGCTCTGCGTCCCGTCACCCTGAGGCGGCCGCTTCTTCAGCGGCCCTCGAAGGGCGACGGCCCGGCTGCATCAGGGGGGCCGTTCATACTTCGAGGCTCCCGGCGCGATGCTTGAGCATCGCGCCACTCGCGCCTCAGGATGACGGGATCCAGAGCGCCGACCAGCCAGCTAACCACCCCGACGTAACCCCACGGAGAAATTAACCGGCCATTAACCATATCCGCCGCATCGTTAACCATTCAATAACAGGGAACGAGTCGGCCGATATGGAGGCTGCAGTCAAACCTCAACGCCAAATGGTGCGCCTGCGCGGGCGCTCTTATGTGGCCTTCGTGTTTACGCCGACGGTTCCGGTGCAGGACTGGCTGCACGAGATCGATGCCACCATTGCGCGCTCGCCGGGCTTCTTTGCCGGCCGGCCCGTGGTGATCGACCTGTCCTCGGTCGATCTCAGCCAGTCCGGGATCGGCCATTTGCTCACGAGCCTTCAGGACCGCAACATCCGCGTGCTCGGCATCGAGGGTGTTGAGGAGGCGAGGCTGACCCCGATGATGCCGCCGCTGCTCTCAGGCGGGCGCAGCTGCGTGATCGAGCCGAACGCGCCGAAGAAGGCCGAGACGAAGTCCGAGGCCAAGCCGACATCGCTGCTGCTGGAGAACCCAATTCGATCGGGCCAGACCGTGATCTTTCCCGAAGGCGACGTCACCATCCTCGGCTCGGTCGGCTCGGGTGCCGAAGTCGTCGCCGGCGGTTCCATCCACGTCTATGGCGCGCTACGCGGCCGCGCCATGGCGGGCGTGAACGGTCGCACGAGCGCGCGCATCTATTGCCAGAAGATCGAAGCCGAACTGCTTGCAATCGATGGGTTTTATCAGACCGCCGACGATATCGACGAGGCCCTGCGCGGCAAGCCGGCCCAGGCCTGGCTGCAGGGCAACACCATGCGAATTACCGCGCTGAACTGACCAGAAGGAGATTTCAGAAATGGCAAAGGTACTGGTCGTGACATCAGGCAAGGGGGGCGTCGGCAAGACCACGACGACCGCCGCGCTGGGGGCCGCGTTGGCGCAACGCGGCGACAAGGTCGTCGTCGTCGACTTCGACGTCGGCCTGCGCAACCTCGACCTCGTGATGGGCGCCGAACGCCGCGTCGTGTTCGACCTCATCAACGTGGTGCAGGGCGTTGCAAAGCTGCCGCAGGCGCTGATCAAGGACAAGCGGCTGGAAAACCTCTGGCTGCTCCCAGCCTCGCAAACCCGCGATAAGGATGCGCTGACGGAAGAGGGCGTCGGCAAGGTCATCGACGATCTGCGCAGCCGTTTCGACTGGGTGATCTGCGACAGCCCCGCCGGCATCGAGCGCGGCGCCTCCATGGCGATGCGCTTTGCCGACGAGGCCGTGATCGTCACCAATCCGGAAGTCTCTTCGGTGCGCGATTCCGACCGCATCATCGGCATGCTCGATTCCAAGACGGTGCGGGCCGAGAAGGGCGAGCGCGTCGAGAAGCACATTCTCATCACCCGCTACGATCCCTCCCGCGCCGCGCGCGGCGAGATGCTGACCATCGACGACATCCTGGAAATCCTCGCAACGCCCTTGCTCGGCATCATCCCCGAGAGCCAGGACGTTTTGAAGGCCTCCAATGTCGGCACACCGGTGACGCTGTCGAACGCGGACGGCGCACCGGCGCGGGCCTATATCGACGCGGCGCGCCGGCTGTGCGGCGACACCGTGCCGATGCAGGTTCCGACTGAGCGCAAGCGTTTTATGGATCGTCTGCTGCGACGGAGGGCTGCATGAGCATGGGTCTGCTTCGGCTTCTCCGCGGCAAAAAGGCCTCTGCACCCGTCGCTCGCGAGCGGCTGCAGATCCTGCTTGCCCATGAACGCGGAATGCGTGGCCAACCCGATCTGCTCGGGGTGCTGCGTGAGGAAATTCTCGCCGTCGTGTCCAAGCATGTCACGCTTGACCCGACCAAGGTCATCGTCCGGCTCGAGCGTGGCGACGACGTATCGACCCTGGAGGTCGATATCGAGGTGCCCAACGACTTCGATCGCAAGAAAGCGGCGGTCGCATAGGGGACGCGGCCGACGAACTCCAGCTTTGGGGTGGGTGAGAAGGCGGTCCGCTGGGCATAGCGGGCCGCCTTTGTTTTGGGACCATAGGGACGGTGCGGAACGAGGTCCCGCCCTCAATCGTTGTGAACGACCGCGGGAGCGATGCGGCCTGCGGTCTGGTCAGACGGGAGAGCGCCCATGATGTCCGAGGTCCAGGTCCACACCGTCGCGCGGCAGATGCTCGAACGGCATGGTTTTGCTGCGATTGCGAAGGCCGCTGAGCAGGCCCAGGCCTGCGAGGGCCGCGGCGAGGCCGATGAGGCCAAGGAATGGCGTCACATCGCCGACGCCATGAGGATCATCCGCGGGCCGGCCCACAGCTGATCGCTGGACCGGAATCACTTCAGCGTTCCTCTCGATCCGGCCCCCGTGACGGGGATCGATGCTGCGTCTGCGGCTGGCCGCGCTCGCCCGCCTCCCTGCAGGGGAGCTGTTCCCACGATCCGTCCGGCGCCTGCTGATAGGCGCTGCACGAGGACGACGAGGTCGATTTGTCCTCGCCCTTTTGGGCGTCGGAATTCTTTGCCTGTGCCGGGGCGGCCAGCGTTGCGCTCATCGCGAGCAAGCCGGCGACCATGAGATGCGTCATCCGCATTGGGCTTCTCCTGTGCGAAAGGAGCCCGCATGCTGGCGAGGAATGTGACGATTATTGGCCGAAACGAGGGTTCCGCCGCGGTGTGCTTAACGCCGCGACAGCCGGCTTGCTAGCCGCCCTTGGCCCGGATCAGGCCGGCGAGGTTGGTCTTCTGGGCCTCGCACCAGTTGGGCATGCCGAGGCGGCGCTGGTTGAGATCGGTCGCCTGGGTCGCGACCGCGACCTCGGCCATCAGATCGTCGTCCTGCTTCTCGCCCATCTTGCCGCCGGTATGCATCCAGGCAATCGCCTTGCGCACCTTCTCGGCGGTGCCGTCAGGCAGCTTCATCTGCTGCGCCTTCTGCACGAGATCCTGGTAGACGACGTCCGTGCCCGGACATTCGACCTTGGTGGCAAAGGCCTGCAGGACCAGGGTCACATAGGTCGAGCGTAGATGGTCCTCGGCCTGGGCCGGAGCGGCGATCAGCAACAGGCCAGCCATCAGGAAACCGTAGCGCATCCTTGGTATCTCCTCCATTTTTTTGGGAGGCTAGCGTCCGCCGGGCTGCTCCGCAATGGTATCGGGGCGAATTTGTCGCGCCCCGGCGCGGTGCGCTATCGTGGCCCGCATCCCGGCCTCGGAGAGGGACATGAGCCTGTTCAGCACGCCATTCGATCCTGCCAGTGACACAGCGCTCGTCACCGGCGCGGGCAACGGCATCGGGCGCGCCATCGCGCAGGCCCTGGTCGGCGAGGGCGTCCGGACCGTGTTCGCCGACATCAGCGCGGAGCGGGTGAGCGCCGCGATCGGCGCGAGCAAGAGGCCCGAGCTGGCGGTGCCCTGGGTCGGCGATCTCGCCGAATTGGATGCGTGCGACGCGCTGCTTGCCGCCGCGGACGCAGCGTTGGGCGGGATCACGCATTTCGTCCACAGCGCTTCGCCGCCGCGGCGGGAGGCCGATCATGCGCTCGCGGTCGATCGCAGGATCTGGCAGCAGATGCATGCCGTCAATCTCGATGCCGGCTTTCACCTGGCGCGCGAACTCGCAAAGCGGCTGATCGCGGCGAAGCGGCCGGGCTCGTTCCTGTTCCTCACCTCGCTGCATGCGGGCACGCCGCGCAACCTGCCGCATTATTCGACGGCGAAGGCGGCGATCGCGATGCTGGTGAAGGAGTTGGCCAAGACGTTCGGCCGCCACGACATCCGCGTCAATGCGCTGGTGCCCGGCGCGATCGCCGCCGGCGGGTTCGTTGCGGACCCCGCGCTGGCGCGGCACATTCCGCTCGGGCGTCTCGGCGAGGCCAATGACCTTGCGCCGATGGCGCTCACCGTATTGTCGAACAAGCTCTCCGCTTACGTCACCGGCGCAGCCTTCGTCGTCGACGGAGGATTGTCGCTGACGAACTGGTTCGAACCGCCCGCGCTTGACGAGTAGTCAGCGGCGCCAGGCCGGCACGGGATCGAGCGGCGTGCGGTAAAGCTCGTTGTCGTCGCGATCGGTGACGCGCACCGCGCAACCCTTCTGCTGCAGCTCCGGCTTCACCTGCGACAGCTCGGTGGCGAGCTGGTCGGCACGATCGGAGGCAACCTCGATGTCTTCGAGGATGATTCCGCCCTGGTTCCTGAACTCTCCACCAACCACAAGATCGAAAGAGTAGTACGGCATCCGAATTCCCCGGTGTGACGAGATGAGCTTCAGTGGAAGTCTCAACACATGTCGGATGGTACCACTGAGTCGACATCTACCGATGAACGGACCGCGCAATCTCTGTGCTTATGGCGCAGAAATGATGTGCAACGTGTGGCGGCCTTAACATTTAATTAAATATGTTGGCGTGATCATAAGGCATGGAATTGCAGCAGAACCGGGCTCCGGGAACCGGCAGCTGCAAGAGAAGGCCGCCGGCATAGATCCCGACGGCCTTTTCTCTTGAGCGAGAAAAATCGCTTTCCGTAATTGTCCGGACTCAACGCATCACATCGACTCGGACAGCGTGCGCGAGTGGTCGCAGCGCGCCGTGCTGTTTGCGCGGTTTCAGTCTAGCGCAACGGCATCGGCGGACGCACGACCGGTCCGTCGTCATCGGCAACTGCTTGGGTCGTGGTAACAGGTGCGGCCGGCGGCGGCATCGCGGCAGCCTGCGAAGGCGGCGGCGGAGCTGCGAGCGGCGCGGGCGAATAGGCCGGCATGTAGGTGTGCGACACGACCGGCTTCGGTTTGCGAACCGGCGGCGGTGACGGAGCTCGCGGTGGGACCGCAGCAGCACGTGCGCGCGGATCAACGGGCTTGACCTCAGCTACCGGCTTCGGCGCAGGCGGTCTTGCCATCTCGCGCGCCATCTGCTCCTGTCCGGCCTTCAACTCGGCGATGTTGGCCTTGAGCGCTTCGATCTGCTGCGCCATCGCGGCGAGGTCGCGCGTCATCGCTTGCACCGACTGCGCTGCATCGGGCTGCGTCGCTGCGGGCGTGGCGGCCGCGACCTGGACTGCGGGTGGCGTCGCAGATTGATCGGCCGTTTGATCGGTTGCCGGTTGCGCTACGGGCGGGGCGGCCTGTTCCGCGGGCGGCGCGGCCTGTGCGGCAGCGACCGGCGCGGTCTGCGATGTCGACGGCAGCAGCGACGTCAATGCCGGTGTCCATTCGGCGAGCATCTGTTTGGCGGTGTCGCCGTGCTTCTCCCACGCGATGGTGGCGGCTGCACTGCCGCCTGCAAACAGAAACGTGACGAAAGCGCCGCGCAGCCACTTGCCCGCGGCGGATCGCTTCCGCGGACCGAGACCATCGCTCGCCGCGACACGGACGGCCGTGTCGACAGAGGGCGGGGGCGCCGCCTGCGGCTCCGAGACGGGACTGAACTTGGGCTCAATGGAGATTTTGCGATCGAGCAAGGGTTTGGGCTCCGGCGCGAATTTCGGCTCCGGACGCGTCGCGATGTCAGGCGCGAGCGCGGGCGCAACGCTGACGGGGCGCGAGGCCAGCACAATGTCGGGCGAAATCTGAATCGCGTCGTGCGGATCGTTGTCCTTGACCGTGTCCTTCACGATCTCATCGACGATTTGCTTGGGGTTCAGCGTCGCGAGCATCGCAGCTCCTTTGAAGCCCGGTGTTCGAAGGCCGGGCGCTTGAAATACTGGTCGTCCGCATTGGCGCGAGCCGATCTATTGGGGCGAGCCCATCCAACCGGATGAGCCTCGCATGATGACGCACGAGTCCAGCCGGGTTTGACCAAAGCAAGGCGAGGGGATGGAGATGATGCGACTGTCTTCCGCCGTTTGTGGTGAGGGAACCCCTTTTGTTGAACACGCGCACGTGTTCCGCGCTGCCTTGTTTTCAGCACGATTTTGGCAGCATCTGGGACGCTGGGGGCGCTGCTATCCGCTATCGGGGGCCGGCGGTGCCAAAATCTTTAATCGCTTTGTTCGTCGTTGCCTTGCTGCCGCTGGGCGGCTGCATGCAGGCCACGCTTTCGCCGTCGACCGACGCGAGCATGACGCCGCGCGACCGGCAGTTGCTTGCGCACACGCCTTACGCGCAAGCGAATGTGCCCGAGCAATATCTCCGTCACGTCGTCGACTACCAGCGCAAGGAGCAACCAGGTACCATTCTGGTCGATACCGACGCGCGCTACCTCTATTACGTGCTGCCTGGGGGCAAGGCGATCCGCTACGGGGTCGCGGTCGGCGAGGAAGCCATGGCGTTCTCCGGCGTCGCGCGGGTCGGCCGCCTGGCGGAATGGCCGGATTGGGTTCCGACGGCTGATATCCAGGCACGGCTCGGACCGTATCCGGCGCGCGTTCCCGGCGGTCCCGCCAATCCCTTGGGCGCGCGGGGCATCTATCTCTATTCCGGCAACAAGGACACGCTCTACCGCATCCACGGCACCAACCAGCCGGAATATATCGGGCAGGCGATCTCGTCCGGCTGCATCCGGATGCGCAACGAGGACGTGATCGATCTCTACGACCGGGTGAAGCTCAATTCGATGGTTGTGGTGCTGCCGCCCGGACAGAACGCGCAGGCCGAGACGGGCGCGCGCTGGCGCGGGTGAAGGCTCGCAGGCGTGCACGTCCGGCGCGCTGCTTGCGGACAATTTTAGCCATTGTCTTGCGCGGTCTCTAACGTCTCGCGCCTAGCGTGCAGCGAGCAAGGGGTTGCTCGCATGTATCTCGTGAAGAATTCGCCGCGCGCGTTGTTCGCAGCGCTGATTCCGCTGGCCATCGTCGAAGCCGTGCTGCTGGTCTATGCCCTCGCGGGCGGACAGGTGAACGATCCGGTGGGGGTGCCCGCGCCGGATCAGATCCTGGTGCTGTATGCTGGCCGCATGGCGATGAACGCCGCCTTGCTGTTCGCCGGACATATTGTGCTGCGGCAATGGACGGTCTCCAGCCGGCTCGCCTACGGCCTGATGGGCGGCGTCATGGCGGCGGTGAGCTACGGCATTGCGATCCGCAACCACATCCAGCTGACGGCGCCGGGCGACGGCACAGTGATGACGATCGGACTGTTGCCGACCATTGCGGGAATGATCGGTGGCTTCCTCTACGGCCAGTTCGCCGGGCTGAGCCCTGTTGCGCGCGCAGCCGTGGATGCTTCCGCTGCCGACGCGTCAGGAAAGCCGCTGCCGCTGGTGTTCAACGGGCCGGTCCGCGTCCGCACGTCCTTCGCGGGCATCATCATCGCCGCGCTGATACCGACGGTGCTCGCAACTCTGCTGCCCTACACGTTGGTGCCGCTGCTGATGAACGGTTTCGGCGACAAGAGCACCGCACATATCTTCGCGGCGGTGATCCCGGCGCAGACCTTCATGGTCATGATGGTAATCTCTGTCATTCCTTCGAGCATCTTCGTGCTCTGCGTTCACCACGCCGCGCGAGCGATGAGCCGCCGCAACGCATGGGAGTACGCGGCGATTGGCGGCGTTGCGGCGTTCGCCTGCATACTGTTGCTTGCGTTCGCGGTGCCACTGCTTGCCTTTCTCGTGGTGCCGGCAGCATTCTGCGGGGCTGTCATGGGCGCGATCTACCGCCGCTTCGCCGGCCTCGAGCCGATGCCGCTACCGGAAGCCGTGATCGCGACCGATCCGAACACGCTGGTCGATGCCGATCATCCGTCGCGTCACCAGCATGGCGTCATCCTCAGCAACTGATCGCCTGGGACAGTGACATGAAAGAGCTTGCGGCGCTTGGCGCGGGATTGGCAATCGCGGCCGTGGCGGTGCTCTGGTTCGCGACCGGGCCCGTGGTGGTGGATGCCGAGATCAAGCCGCTTCAGCCGAGCGCAGATATGCCGGCCTTCAGACCCGTTCCGAACGAACTGGCCGGCCCGACCGGTCGCGACAACCGGTGACGATCTCGCTCTAGTTCTCAGGCCGGGCAACGCGCCATTGCAGCGTCGTCGCATTGCCGTTGGCTTCACCCGGCGTCTTGTCGGCGGGGGAGGTGTAGAGCGGGCGATAGCGATACGCCCACATCCTGCTGCCGTCGTCGCGGCTGATCACGGTGAAGTCGCCGACCGCCTTGGCGTCGGCCGTCGCGGCGAGCGGCACCCAGCTCTCGGTGCACTTGCCGTTGCAGTTCGACGTCTTTCCCGTGGTGTCGCGCTCGTAAGTGTAGAGCGTCATGCCCTTGAGATCGACGAGCTTGGGTCCCTGCTTGGTCAGAACAACCTTCGCCGGCGCGACCGTCGCTTCGGGCTTGGGCGGAGGAGGGTCGCCGCCGCCATGGCCGTTTGCGAGCGCATGGCCTGACGTGAGTGCGATGGCCGCGGCCGCGATGAGAAACCTGAACATCCGAACCCCCGAAGCGCAAAGTTAATCGCGCGTTAAGCGCAGAATGTTGCGGACCGTAGCAGCCGAAGGTTAGTTCAAGGTTTCGCAGCCCTGCGACAATTGCAGGCAAACATACCGTATCATACCGGAGTTTCGCGCAGCGGTGCGCGGCTCAGATCGTTGCCGGCGGCAATCGCTTTGCGCAGCAGCCGCATCAGATCCTCGCCCTCTTTTGCGCTGAGACCACGCAGCAGGATGCGCTGGGCCGATTCCACGGCCGGGGTGATCTTGCGCAGCGTGCGCCGGCCTTCGTCGGTGATCTCGAGCTCGCGGGCGCGGCGATCGCGGCTGGAGGCGCGGCGTTCGGCCAGTCCCTTCTGCACGAGGCGGTCGATCACGCCGGTGATGGTGGTGCGGTCATAGGCGATCAGGCCTGCAAGCGTCACCTGGTCGAGCCCCGGATTGGCCTTGATAGTCGCGAGCGCGGCGTATTGCACCGGCGTGAGATCGAAGCCGGCATCCTCGACCTCGGCCAGGAACACCGCGACGGCGATCTGCTGGAACCGGCGTGCCAGATGCCCGGGCATGTCGTTGTTGTCTTTCACCGAATTCTCCTCAAAGGCGGGGCGGTGCACGATCGTTGACAAGTATACTGATAGTCAGCATACTGAGCAATATCAAAACAGGTTGACGGGAGAGGCTCATGCAATTCCATCTGAATGGATTTCAGCCGGGCGACCCTGACATCGCCGACCCCGCCGAGCGCGTTCAGGCCCCGGGCGCGGCGGGCGCCGTGCCTGGCGAGGTCGATGTCCTCATCGTCGGCTGCGGTCCTGCGGGCCTCACGCTCGCTGCCCAGCTCGCGCAATTCCCCGACATCAAGACCTGCATCGTCGAGCAGAAGCCGGATCGCTTGCTGGTCGGGCAGGCCGACGGCATCGCCTGCCGCACCATGGAAATGTTTCACGCCTACGGCTTCAGCGAGCGCGTGTTGAAGGAGGCCTATTGGGTCAACGAGACGACATTCTGGAAGCCGGACGAGCGCCTGCCCGAGACCATCGTCCGCAGCGGAAGGGTGCAGGACGTCGAGGACGGCCTGTCCGAATTCCCGCATGTCATCCTCAACCAGGCGCGCATCCATGACGGCTTTCTGGACGTGATGCGCAAATCGCCGGCCAAGCTCGCCCCACATTACAGCCGCCGCCTGCTCGACCTCGAGGTCGATCCGGACGCGGGTCCGGCCGACCATGCCGTGACCGCGCGCCTCGAACGCGTTGATGTCGGAAGCGAGGGCAAGGTCGAGACGATCAAGGCGCGCTATGTCGTCGGCTGCGATGGCGCGCGCAGCACCGTGCGCAAGTCGATCGGGCGCGAGCTGCATGGCGATTCCGCCAACCACGCCTGGGGCGTGATGGACGTGCTGGCGGTGACCGATTTTCCGGACATCCGCTTCAAGTCGCTGATCCAATCGGCGAAGGACGGCAGCCTGCTGATCATTCCGCGCGAAGGCGGCTACATGGTCCGCATCTATGTCGAGCTCGCCAAGCTCGATGTCGGCGAGCGCGTCGCCAGCCGCAACATCACCGCCGATGACGTGATTGCGAAAGCGCAGAGGGTCCTGAAGCCCCATACGCTGGACGTGAAGGAGATCGCCTGGTGGTCGGTCTACGAGATCGGCCAGCGTCTCGCCGACAAGTTCGACGACGTGCCGGAAGCCGAGATCGCAACGCGGCTGCCGCGCATCTTCATCGCCGGCGATGCCTGCCATACCCACAGTCCGAAAGCCGGGCAGGGCATGAACGTCTCGATGCAGGATGCCTTCAATCTCGGCTGGAAGCTTGCCGCCGTCCTCCGGAAGCAGTGCGCCCCACACCTGCTGCATTCCTATTCGGCGGAGCGTCAGGCGGTTGCGAAAGAGCTGATCGATTTCGATCGCGAGTGGGCGGGGATTTTGGCTTCGTCAGCAAAGGCGGGCGGCGCCGATGCCGCCAGGACGCAAGACTATTTTGTCAGGCATGGCCGCTACACCGCGGGCACGGCGACACATTACACGCCATCGATCCTCACCGGTGCAGCCTCGCATCAGCACCTCGCGCAAGGCCTCGTCATCGGCAAGCGCTTCCATTCCGCCCCGGTGATCCGGCTGGCGGATGCCAAGCCGTTTCATCTCGGCCACGCCGCGCAGGCTGATGGCCGCTTCCGGATCTATGCGTTTTCGCCTGCTGAAAATCCCGCAGCATCGGGCTCGGCCATTCGTAAATTGTGCAATTTTCTCGCGGAATCCCCGAAATCTCCGATCCGGCGATACACGACCCGAAGCTCCGACATCGACAGCGTGATCGATCTGCGGGTGGTGTTTCAGCAGGATCATCGAGAACTCGCGATCGAGGCGATGCCGCCCATGTTGCTTCCGAGCAAAGGCCGTTACGGCTTGTACGACTACGAGAAGATGTTCTGTCCGGACCTCAAGAGCGGCCAGGACGTTTTCGCCATGCGCGGCATCGATCGGAAAGCCGGCTGCATGGTCGTGGTGCGGCCGGACCAGTATGTCGCGAACGTGCTGCCGCTCTCTGACTTCGCCGGGCTTGCGTCGTACTTCGACGCGTTCATGTTGCAGGCCAACTGATTGCAGGTCGACTGACGGTCCGCCAGCGCCGCTTACGCGTTGCGCCGATGAATGGCGGATGAATATTGAACCGCGCGCGGCACGCGTTTCAATCTTTCGATGGATGGGCGCGCCATGTGCGGAACGCCTGTTCTGCCCGCGCGTTCCGACTCGAAATAGGAGGAACACGCCATGACATTCAAGAGCGTTTTGGTTGCCGCATTGCTGCTCGCGCCAACAGCCGCATTGGCCGCGCCGGGCATCGTCACCGTCTCGACCGGCCTGCGCGCCGGGCCGGGTTCAGGCTTTCCCCTGGTCGATCGCATCCCCGGGGGCGCCCGCGTCAACATCCATGGCTGCCTGCGCGGCAATGCCTGGTGCGACGTCAGCTTCTCCGATGATCGCGGCTGGGTGTCGTCGCAATATCTCGAATATCTCTATCGCAATCACTACGTCTATCTCCCCGACTATGTCGACCAGATCGATGTGCCCGTCGTTCCCTTCGTGCTGACCTCGTATTGGTCGAGTTACTATGGGGGACGTCCCTGGTATCGACGCCATGCCTATTGGAGCAATTACTGGACCTCTCATCAGAGCGTCGCGACGCGGATGACGATTGATCCGCGCGCGGCCCGCATCGGCCGCGCGGCAACGCGCGACGCGGCGATCGCACTCGAACGCAGCGGTGTGCGCGGTAAGGGAGCCGCCGCGATCTCAACGCGCGACGCCGCGACTACACAGCGCGATGCGGCGATCGCGAAGCGCGACGCTGCGATCGCGAGGCGGGACGCTGCGGTCGCCAAGCGCGGCGCTGCGGTTACGCCCGACCGGACCCGCGTTGGACCAAGTGAGCGCATCGCGCATGAGCGGACCAATGTGCAGACCCGCAATCCGCGTGATGCACAAGCCCGCATGATGCGTGAGCAGGCCCCGACCCGCGCCCCGGTGCGCGCGCAGCCGATGGCCCGCACGCATGAAGCGCCGCGTGCGTCGGCCGCGCCTTCAGCACGTCCCGCGACGCCGCATGTCGCCCAGCCAAGCGTGAGCCATGGTTCGCCGATGAATGCCCGTGCGCAGATGCCGGCGCCGCGCGCGGCCGCGCCTGCCATGCCGCACGGCGGCGGGGGTGGTGCTCCGCATATCAATGCCGCCCCGCGTGGCGGCGGCGCCCCGGCGGGCGGGCCCGCCGGCGGACATCAGAAGCACTAGCTTTGCAAGGAAAAGCCCGGCCCTGATGCCGGGCTTTTTCTTCGCCGTGCCGAGGCCTTTACAATTTAAGTCAGATCTTCGCGGGTAGATTTCATCGATCGTAACATGTCTACCCAAAGGTGTAAGCATCCACTCGGGGCAGCGGGGCACGGGAGGATGATATGAGACAGAGCCAGGCGGAGACGCGCCGCCAAAATGTCGCGAAGCGTTCGATGACGAAGGAGGCCAAACAGCTGACCGGCCTGATTGCCGGGCTGCGCGAATCCCTCGAAGGGATCCACAAGGAACGGACGAGCACAAAGCTCACCGGCGCCGAGATGGGCATGCTCGACGAGCGTCGCAACAACCTGCTGCTCACCATCGCAGCCCTCGACGACCGTCTTTCCGCGGTGCAGGGGCTGATCGATCTCGGCCGACCCCACATCATCCGCGTGCACTAGCGGGGGCTCGGCCATGGGACGCGCGGTTCCGTTGCTGCCGTGACGGGCCGCCCCCGGCGGTCGATCCGGCACGCCATGGTCCAGCACGGCTGGTAGACGGCCCCGTCGTCGCAGGGAAAACCTGCGGCGGGCCGGAATCGCATCCCAGCGGGGCACGGCTCGACGCCGGTCGCCGGCGCCGATCATCGGCGCCATGCCTGCGGTTGGCACCAAATTGCCATGCTCCCGGCGAATTGCCGCCAAAGCCCGCTGCCACGAGGAGGCCGGGTGCAGGGCGACGCAAGGGGATGCGAATTGGCCTACAAGATGGTCGCAGAACGCGACAACGAGAAGTACAGTTTCGCTCGCGAGAGCCGGCTGCTCATCGTGGCGAAGGCGAAGGTGTGGGCGAGCGAGGGATGGCGGGTCGTCATCACCGACCAGGACGGCAAGGCCTACGCACCGCCGGAGTTCGATCAGCTGTCGGCGGCGTGACCGAAGGGCGGGCGAGGGGACGGCATTTGAGATCGCTGTTTCGACTGGGGCGCGATCGGATCGTGCCCGTGATGACTTTTGCAGCCGCCGTTCTGACGGTGACGGTCGCCGCCGCGCAAAATCTCGACGCCGGCAAGCCGCCCGCAAAGCTCTTCGCTGAGGGCTGCGCGACCTGCCATCGCAGCCCGCGCGGCCTTGCCAAGGGTCGCTTCAGCCTGACGTTAACTTGGTTCCTGAAGGACCACTACGCGACCAGCTCGGACTCGGCCAAGGCGCTCGCGGCGTATCTTGAGTCAGTCGACGAGCCGCCGCCGCGCGCTGCGGCCAAGCCCGCCAAGAAGAAGCCCGCCCGGTCCGCATCGCGTCCGCCCAAGCCCGTGCAGAGCCAGTAGCACGTGCGAGGCTGCTATCTGCGCCGATTGGTCTGAGCGAGCAACCGTGCGTGCAGGGCGCGTAGCTCGGCGCTCATCCGCGTCTGTCCCGTCGTGACATAGGAGAGCCATGCGCCGTCGGCGGCGAGACGCACGATTTGCAGATCGGGCGCGTCGTCGGTCGTGCGATGACGCTTCAGGCGCGCCTTGATCCAGTCGTTCCAGAGCCGGCGCAGCGGCGGATCGGTGACGACGACCATGCTCAACGCCGCCCATGGGGTCGCGAAGCCGAAGGCCTTGCCGGTGAACACCGCATTCACATAGGCCCGCGTGAAGCGGCCGCGAGGCTTCGGATCGGCTTCAATCGCGGCGTCGATCTCGGTATCGACGCGCGCGAGCAGGTCGGCAAACAGGCCCTCGATCAACGCCTGCTTGCTGCCAAAGTGGTGAAACAGCCCGCCCTTGGTGACGCCCGCCGCCACTGCGACCGCCTGCACCGTGACGCCGGCGACGCCGTGGTCCATGGCGATCGCCGCGGCACAGTCGAGCAGGGCGCGCCGGACCTGCTCGGGCTGCTTGGCGCGGGTGTAGCGGTTCTCCGGCATCAATGCGCCGTGGTCTGCGAGAACAGGTTGATGACCACGACCCCTGACACGATCAGCGCGATGCCGACGAAGGCCGCGGAGTCCAGCATCTGGCGGAACAGCACGAAGGAGACGGTCGCCGTCAGGATGATGCCGACCCCGCCCCAGATCGCATAGGCGATGCTCAGGGGGATGACGCGGATCGCCACCGACAGCGCATAGAATGAGGCGACATAGAACAGCACCATCGCCAGCGTCGGCCACGGGCGAGTGAATTGCGCGGATTGCTGCAGGAAGGCGGACGCCGTGACCTCGAGAACGATGGCGAGGGCGAGCGCTGCGTAGGCACTGAAGGCGGAGGTCATGATCAGCTCCGGCGGGGGCGATAGAAAGATACCGCGCGGTAGGTATGTTTAGCACGCCGTGTCCGGCTTTGGCCAGGACGAGGTATCACGTGTGCGTGACGCGGCTGCGACACCCGGCAACGCAGCAGGACGCCGCCGCGCGATGGATCGCGCAGCGGCTTCAAGCTTTCGTGGCGTTTAGGCCGGTGTCAGCTGATCCGCATCGAGAGTTCGACGTCTTCGGCGAAGGGCGTGGACATGTAGCCGCTGCCAGGCGCGCGCACGCGCGCCAGATAGTCCGGGCTCTCGTCGGCATTGTCGGCGACGATGATCGCACCCGGTCCGAGATGGCCTTCCAGCAGATCGAGGATATCCGGATAGAGCGCCTTGGCGCCGTCGAGCAGCACGAGGTCGACCGCATCGGGCAGATCGGCGCTCAGCGTCTTCAGCGCGTCGCCTTCACGGATTTCGACCAGATCGATCAAGCCGCCGGCGATCAGGTTCTCCCGCGCCCGCGCCGCCTTGGACGGCTCGAACTCGCTCGTGATGAGGTGGCCGCCGCCATTGTCGCGCAGGCCTGCGGCAAGGTGCAGCGTCGAGATGCCGAACGACGTGCCGAACTCGACGATCACCCGGGCGCTGGAGCTGCGTGCCAGCATGTAGAGCAGGTGGCCCGTCTCGCGCGAGACCGCGAGCGGCGCGTCCTTCAGGCGCCCGTAGAGGTCGCGATAGTCGGTCTTGCTTCGCATCAAGCGCGCCCGGTCTGCGTCGGACAAATCTGCGACGGCGGCCCGCGTTGCGCCATTTGCCGCCGCGGCCTCGTCGAACAGGCGGTCCAGCAGCGGCGCAAGCGATGTGATGGTCGGGGTGGTCATATGAGGTCTCCAGAGTTGGCGAAGAAACGCGTGCTTGCGTGCCGAGTGAAATACGACTAATTCGTCGCATTTCCTATTCGCATTGCCTGAGTGAGCCATGGCCGATCGTCGAAGCCGTTCAATTTCTTCACGAAAACAGCCGCAACAGGCCCGCTCCAGCGAGCTGGTCGCGGCCATTCTCGATGCTGCTGTTCAGGTCCTGACCAAGGAGGGCGCGCAGCGTTTCACCACGGCGCGGGTGGCGGAGCGGGCCGGGGTGAGCGTCGGCTCGCTCTATCAATATTTTCCGAACAAGGCCGCGATCCTGTTCCGCCTGCAAAGCGATGAGTGGCGGCGCACGAGTGACCTCTTGCGCGGCATCCTCGAAGACCGGGTGAAGCCACCGCCGGCGCGGCTGCGCGAGCTGGTCCATGCCTTCATTCTGTCCGAGTGCGATGAGGCCGCGATCCGCGGCGCGCTCAGCGATGCCGCGCCGCTCTATCGCGACGCGCCCGAGGCGCAGGACGCGCGCGCCGCCGGCGAGGGGATCATCGCGGCGTTCATGCGGGAAGCGTTGCCCAAAGCCTCCGAGGCGACCCGCGCGCTTGCCGGCGAGTTGATCAAGACGACGCTGAGTGAGGTCGGCAAGCGGTTTTCGGAGACGCCGCGCAGCGAGGCCGAGATCGCGCGTCATGCTGACGGGCTCGCCGACATGTTCTGCGCTTACCTCGGCGAGCTGGCGCGACGCTGAGGCTACTCTTGCCACACACGACGTTTGACCTTACGGACCTCTTTCATGCTCGTGATCTCCATTCAAAGCCAGGTGGTCCACGGCCATGTCGGCAACAGCGCGGCCGCCTACGCCATCCAGGCGGAGGGCGTGAACGTTGCGGCGGTGCCGACGACGCTGCTGTCCAATCATCCGCGCTATCCGAGCCTGCGCGGGCGGGTGCTGGAGACCGAGCTCATTGCCGATCTTCTGACGGGCGTGGAGGAGCGCGGTCTGGTCGATGAGGCCGCCGTGCTCGTCACCGGCTATCTCGGCTCGCCGGGCAACGCTGCCGTCATCGCCGATTTCGTCGAGCGGGCGCTCACGCGGAATTCCAAGCTCGTTTATCTCTGCGATCCCGTGATCGGCGATGATGGCCGCGTCTATGTCGCCGACGGCATTTTGGACGTGGTCCGGCACCGGCTGCTGCCGGCAGCGAAGCTGGCGACGCCGAACCAGTTCGAGCTCGAGCTGCTCTCAGGCCTCAGAACTGCGGATGCGCGGGGCCTGCGCGCGGCGTGTGCGGCGTTGGCGGGGACCGGCCGCATCGAAATCGTCGCCACTGGCTGTGCGCTCACCGATACGCCCGAAGGGCAGGTGGAGACGATCCTGTGCGCCGACGGGCAATTGTCGCGCTTTGCGACGTCGCGCCTGCCGATCCGCCCCTACGGCACCGGTGATCTCCTCACCGGCCTGATCGCCGCGCATCTGGCCAACGGCCAGGCGACGGAGGCCGCGGTGCGGCTTGCGGTCGAGACCATCTTTGCGGTGCTCGTGCGCACGCAGGAGGCCGGCACGGCCGAGATGCGGCTCGTGCCGCTGCCGACGCCGGGACACCAGCCGTAGGCCTCAGGTCGCGCGCTTGCCGGTCGATTGCGCCGATTTCTGTGGCTTGGCCGGGCTCTTCTGCTCGCGCGCGGCCTGTGCCTTTTGGGCCTTTGACGGCTTGGCGCTCGCAACAGTCCGCGTCTTCTTCGATTTGGCGCTGGCGACTTCCTTGCGCTCGCTCGTGCCACGCTTTGAGATGTATTCAGCGCCGTCGACCGGGCCGACATGCGGCGGATCGCGGCCGAGATAGGGCCGGCCGATGCCGTAGGCCTTGCCGTTGGCGTCGACCCACTTCCACAGAATTTCCGTCGAGACCCAGCGCTGCGCGCGGTTATTGCCCTGGGTGCTGACAATATCCGCCGCCATGCCATGGCCGTAGCCGCCGCGCGTGCTGCCACCGTGATAGGAGCGGTCGGAGGCGGCCTTCAGGCCGCTCGCAATCGACTGGCGATAATCGTCACGGAACGCGCTGGTGATGCCGGGCGAGAGGCCGGCGGCTTCCGCAGCGAGCAGCGTGCGGAATAGTTTCCGCTTGAAGCTCTTGTCCATGCCGCCGATGACGTAGTCCATCATCGACATGCCGGCGTGCTCGGCGGCCTTCGGATCCTTCCATGTGAAATCCTGGTCGACCAGCTTGGTGAAGCTGCGCATCACCGTGACCGTCTTGCCCTTGCGCTTGATGGTGACGGCGCGGCGCTCCTGGACCTTGATCGAGTCCTCTTTTGCGGTGCGCTGATAGAGCGCCCAGAGGTAGCGGTCGATGCAGGCATCCATGACGAAGCATTCGTCGAGCACGGCGACGGTGTCGGCCGGCGGCGATGCCTTGCTCGCAGGCGTGACGGGGCCGCTCGCGATCGCCGCGGGGGACAGCGCGTCGGTCGTCACGATCTCGGTGGGATCGGCAAATGCGAGCTTGACGGGCGCCGGCGCTGCAACTGGAGCAGTCTCGCTGATGACGGGCTCTGGTTCAGGCGATATCTGCGGCGCGGGCGGCGTCTCCGTCGGAAGGATCAGCGCCGGATCTGCCGAGGCGAGCTTGATGGCGGGAGGCTCGGGCACCGCTTCAGTGATCATCGGGGCCGGGGCCGCAGCGACGGCAGCCGCGATGTCGGCGGTCAAGGCGATGCCGTCCTCGATCGTCGCAGCGTGCGGCACGTCCGCGAGGTCGAGCCGGCTGAGATCTTTCGCGCGCGACACGGCAGCGGCATTGGCGCCGCTGTTCTCGATGAGGGCAGGGGCATAGGCGGAGAGGGAAAGTGCCAGCCAGCCGGCGAGAACGGCCGAGGGGCACGCGACCGCCACCAGAAGAGACCGCCGATCGTTCATGATCCCTGCCTCCAAACGGTTCTGTTCGGACACGCTCTGTCGGAACAGTCATGATGCAAAAACAATCTTGCACGGAAAGGCACGCAGCGCCTCGATTGTTCGGAGGACCGTGTGGCGACGCAATGGCGTAATTCGGTGAAATCGGGCTTTTCGCGGAGGTGTTGCCAAGCTGCAACGCGAGTTCCCACCGCAGTTTTCAAGGGAATCGTCGGCAAATGCGGCGTTCATTGTCGTCAACTTGAAGCCATTGGGTTTACTCAATCTTGGATTGTGGTCGTGCATTTCTCGCCTGCCGGCCGTTCCGGCAGAGTTGGGAAGGACACGATTGTGAAGTTGAAATGCAAATGGGCTGAATTCGCCGCCGATGAATCCGGCGCCACCGCGATCGAATACGGCCTGATCGCAGCCGGCATCGCGCTCGCGATCATCGAGATCATCTATGCGCTCGGCACCAATCTGATCGCAAAGCTGCAATCGCTGGCGACCGCTTTGAAATAGGGAGTCGCGCCACGGCATCGATGATGGAGTGCGGGGGCCAGCATCACCTTCTTGATGAGGGCGTCTTGCCTGACGCGTTGCCGCAACTTTGCTGCGGCTGGCGCGTTTGGTCGGCCATGACGCATTCCTCGCTTCGTCCCATGGACGCCTTCGATCCCACCGAACCCGCCATTCTGCACGATCGCATCACGGACACGATCATCACCTGGACCGCCGACCAGACCGACGATTACCGCCAGGCCAGCCGCCCGGGTGAGGACGGAACCGTCGCCTGGAAGGCCTACGTGTTCGATGGCTGGGGCAATGTGCTCGGTGGCTGAGCACCGTCCATAAAACCGTCATGTCGCGGCCGGCGGTGATTCGGCCAACGCCTTGTACGCATTAAACATATCGCCATGCATAACACGCGCTGTTGCAATGCAACAAAGCATGTCGCATTGCAGCAAACCGCGCCTAAATATGCTCCGACTCTTCCACTCAGGAGCATCACTAATGAACAAGAAGACTCTGTCGATCGCCGCCGCCATCCTGACGATCGCGGGCAGCACCGCGGCCTTCGCCGCCGAACTGCCGACTTACGAGACCAACGGATTTCCGGTCTCGCCCTTGCAGGTTCGCGTCCTCGGCGCCGCGCATGTCGAGCAGCAGACCGCTGCGCCGACCACGCTGGCCTCGGTCCACCAGGCGAAGGCGCTCAGCCCGCGCAAGGTGAAGACCGCGACCGTTGGCGTGTCCCACTAAGCTGACATCGTGACCGGCAGATGGGTTCCGCGGAGAGGCGGGTCCCATCTGCATCACGTGATCGAAGTCGACGCTGCTCGCGCATCGCAAATCGTGCAAGGTCTCGGCACGATGAATTGACACCGATGCGCTGATTGAGAATCCGGCCGCGAACAAGTTCGCGTGAATGTGCCGGTGATGTATGCCCGTTCATAACGGGCTTGATCCTTTTAATTGTTGCTTTGCACGTCGGGTTGCTTGATGCGGCCGCCGCATTGTTGCGGCCAATTTTGAAATCATAATGGAGGCCATTATGCCCGTTGCGCAGAAAGTCGTTGCCCCCACCACGTCGCCGCGTGCGTTCATTCTCAAGCAGACAGCTTTGTTCGCCGCCGCCGCTTTGTTCGTGTTCGTGCTGAGCCTGACCTACGGCCTCGATCTCAGCCCCGGATTTTTCTGAGCGATCTTCCGCCGCGCGCTAAGCTCTCCGCGCGCGCAGGCTTGACGGCGCGCGGCCGTAGAGCTCGGCGAAGGCGGCGTTGAATCTGCGCAGGCTGCCGAAGCCGGCCTGGAATGCGATATCGGTCATGCTGTCGTCGCCGGCGTCGAGCAGGCGCTTGGCGCGCTGGACCCGCAGCGTCCTGGCGAGCTGATGCGGCGTTGCGCCGACGTGGCGCTCGAACAGGCGCGCCAGGTGACGCGAGGAGATGCCGAGCCGCATCGCCAGATCGACCACCGAGCCTTCGTCGAGCGCGCCGTCATCGATCAGCTTCATGGCCCGCGCCACCGTGGAGCGCGTGCCGTTCCAGGCCGGGCAGAACGGCGCGGTTTCGGGCCGGCAGCGCAGGCAGGGCCGGAAGCCGGCGGCCTCGGCCGCCGCCGCCGTCGGATAATAGGCGACGTTGCGCGTCAGCGGTTGCTTGGCCGGACAGACCGGGCGGCAATAGATGCCCGTGGTCTTCACGGCCGTGAAGAAGCGGCCGTCATACCGGGGATCGCGGCGGAGGCGGGCGGCGTTGCAGACATCGAAGCTCAGCATGGCCGGATCATAACGCATGAGGGCAGGGGCGGAAGGGCTGCGGGATGACCGAGTCCGATTGTGGCGAGCTGCAAGGCGCATCGCGGCCTAGAAGGCGCCCCTCAACGAAAACGAGGGAGCGCATCATGTCCAGCCCAAGAGATATCGTCCTGAACGCGTGGAAGATCTTTTCGACGCGCGATGCCGAGCGCATCGCCGCATTGTTCACCGATGACGCCGAATGGATCGCGCCGAAGGGCAATGCCACCGCCGTCGCGCTCGATCACACCGACCACATGGTGGGACCGCACCAGATCGCACGCTTCATCGCGCAGGAGATGCACAGGATGTTCTCGAACATCGATATCGCGTTCCGCGGCGTCTATGCCGACGGCGATGTCGTGATCGTGGAGGAACGGATGCGCGCCACGCTGGTCGGCGGCAAGCCCTACGAGAACGACTATTGCTTCGTGTTCACGGTGGCGGGCGACCGGATCCGGCAGGTGCGGGAATACATGGATACGCGCAAGGGATGGCAGATGGTCTTCGAACAGGAGGCTGATGCGTGAGCCCCACAATCACCGCCGCGTGCCAGCCCTGCAGCCGCGTGGGTTGAGCCGATATACGCGTTGACATAAGGCTTGACCCCATGGACCAGCGAACGAGCGGCGCCGACGCTCTATCTCAGAACAAGATTGCGGCGCCGGCACTGCTCGGCGTCACTTGCGGCCTTGCCGCGGCGCTGTTCTGGGCGCTCGGCTTTGCCGCCACGCGGCATGGCCTCAAGCTCGGCTTCACGCCGGTCGATCTCCTGGTGCATCGCTATGTCTGGTCGGGGATCGCGTTCCTGCCGCTGGTGTTCCGCGCCGGCATCTCCGATCTCTGCGGCATCGGCTGGAGCAGGGGCCTTGTGCTGATGGTGCTCGGCGGCCCCGTGATGTCGCTGATCTCCTACACCGGCTTCCTGTTCGTGCCGCTCGGCCACGGCAGCGTGATCCAGCCCTCCTGCGCGACGCTCGGCGGCCTGCTGCTCGCGGCGGTCGTGCTGAAGGAGCACATCTCCGCCTCGCGCCTTGCCGGCGCGATCGTCATCGTCGGCGGCCTCGGCGTGATCGGGGCGGAATCGATCGACCATATCGGGGCCGACGGCGTGCTCGGCGATTTGATCTTCGTGCTCACCGGATTGATGTTCGCCGGCTTCGGCGCAGCTCTGCGCCACTGGCGCGTCTCGGCCGTGTCGGCTGCGCTGGTGATCAACGTGCTGTCGCTGCTGCTGCTGCCGGTCTACATCGCAACCGTCGGGCTCGGCCATGTTGCGGCGATCGGCGTGACCGAGAATGCGATCCAGGCGCTGGCGCAGGGCGTGCTCGCCGGCCCCGCCGCGCTCTATCTCTACGCCGTCTCGGTCCAGCGCCTCGGCGTTGCCCGCGCGGCGGTGTTTCCGGCCTGCGTGCCGGCGCTGACGCTGCTCACCGGCTGGCTGCTGCTCGGCGAGCCGCCGACGATGCTGCAGGCGGCGGGACTGGTGACGGTGCTGTGCGGGTTCTATCTGGCGCAGCGGCAAAGGTAAGCGCGAGCTACGCCTTCTTCACGAACTCCGACTTCAGGTTCATCGCGCCGATTCCGTCGATCTTGCAGGCGATGTTGTGACCGTCGCTGGCGTCCTGCAGGCGGATGTTGCGCACCTTGGTGCCGCCCTTGACCACCGAGGAGGAGCCCTTGATCTTGAGATCCTTGATCACGATGACGCTGTCGCCGTCCGCGAGCACATTGCCGTTGGCATCGCGCACGCCCGCGTCCTGCGCGGTGTCCGCGGCCGCCTCCGCCGCACCGCTCCATTCATGGCCGCATTCCGGGCAGACCCAGAGATCGCGGTCCTGATAGGCGTGCTCGGAGCTGCAGGCGGGGCATTTCATCGTGTCGGTCATGGCAAGTCTGGTCTCATGCTTCGTTCGCGGCGCGACCGTAGGGGCAGGATTTGGGAAAGCAAGGGAAAGCTGCGGCCTGCGATCGCTGCCGGTGCGATATCACCGAAACAGCGCGACGAAGATCACGTAGAACCAGCCCAGGATGCCGTGGATGATCGCCCACAGGATGGAATGGTTGTTGGTGTAGGAGATCGCGATGGCGAGCGCCGAGCCGAAGCCGACGCCGTATTTCGCGCCCTCGACGCGGACGCCGTAAGAGCGATTGCCGTTCATGGTGATGCCTCCGTGAGTCGTTGACGGGCGCGAGCCTATGCGGTTGCCGCGATCCTGGCGACCGGCTTGATCCATGAGGCAATGTCGCCCTTGCGAGTTGACGGCCTCAACGCCTCCGACACATCGAATCGCGAAAACAACCCCATGCACAGTAGAGACAGCCTTGATAAGGCTCGTGTTTTCGGTTGTGCCGAATAATGTTCTGATGCGTCGGGCAAAACAGTGGCATGGTGCGATGGTGCCGCTCGTCCGCGAGGCGCTTTGAGCGGAGTGCGCAGCACGGATGGAGCGCAAGCGTCATCCGGGATTTCATCCTTCCGAGACAAGACCCGGATTGCGCTTCGCTCCATCCGGGCTACGCTGCGCCGGCAGTCGAGATAACGGGACCACATGCCGGCAAAACCGAAACGAAAACTGAAGACCTACCAGACCTCGCTCGGCTTCTATGACCAGGCCATCGCCGCGCCTTCGATGAAGGCGGCGCTGGAGGCCTGGGGCGCCAGCTCCAACCTGTTCCATCAGGGCGCGGCGAAGGAGACTGACGATCCCGATATCGTCGCGGCGACCATGGCAAAGCCAGGCGTCGTGCTCAGGCGCCCCGTGGGATCGGACGGGCGGTTCACCGAGAGCGCCGAGCTGCCCACCGATCTCGTCGATGACGACGCCAGGCCCAGACGCAAGGCCAAGGGCAAGACGCGATCGACGAAGGCTCCCTCCAAGGCCGCCAACAAATCATCCGGCAAGATCGACGCTCAGGCCGCCCGCAAGGCGGCTGCGGCATTCGAGAAGGAGGAGCGGCGGCGCGAGGCCGAGCGCCGCAAGGAGGAGGCCGCCCGTGCCAAAGAGCGCGCGCGCCGCGACAAGGCGGTCGCCCTCGCCGAGGCGGCGCTGGACCAAGCGAGACGGGAGCACGATGCCAAGGCGGAGGAGATCGACGCCGAGCGGGCCGCACTGGATGAGCGCGCCGCGGCGGAGGAGGCGCGCTGGGACAAGCAGCGGGCGAAGCTGGAGCAGACCCTGCGCCGCGCGCGGGAGTAGGGCCTTGCTACGATCCAAGAGATCGCGAGAGCAATTCCTTTACCATGCCATCCAGTCCCGGCTGAGGCGGCTGCCGGTTAGGAGTTGCAGGAAAGTTCTGCGCTATCTTCGTCCCGATTTCGGCAGCGTTGGAAACGCTGCCGCAAGTTTTCGGGAGCTGTCATGAGCGATCATCGCGCCGCAGTCAGGCATCACACGTTGCGCACCGGCATGGTCGAATTCGACAACGGCACCGGCAGCATCGTCAGCGTGCCCTGCACGATCCGCGATGTCTCCGGCACCGGCGCGCGCGTGGCTCTGAACAGCTCGGCATGGGTGCCGGAGCAGTTTTCGCTGATCTTCTCGAACGGTCTGCGCAAGGGCTGCCGGCTCGCCTGGCGCAAGGAGCGGCTGATCGGCGGCGCGTTCGCGGACAGCTATGCGAGCGTGGACGAGCAGGCGGCCATGATGACCGCGGACGAGCAGGCCCGGCACCGGCTCGGCATCGGCGCGCGCGTCAAGGCCGCACGCGAGGCCCGCGGCTATACCGCGGCCCAGTTCGCCGAGCGCCTCAGCGTCACCCCTGCCTTCGTGGCACTGGCCGAGCAGGGCGAGGCGGACATTCCGCTGTACCAGCTGATGCACATCGCCGATCTGCTGATGGTCAGTCTCGACGGGCTCGTGGCGGGGCCGGTGCCTGAGGATGTTGATGCGGGGTAGGGTTTCGCAAGCCTCCCGTAGCCCGGATGGAGCGAAGCGCAATCCGGGATGTTGCCACCGGATTCACTGGTCCCGGATTACGCTGCGCTCCATCCGGGCTACGCGCGCTGAAGCGCCCAAGCGCGCGCCTCGTCGCTGAGGAGCCCGCTCAAGGCGAGCGTCTCAAAGGATGGCCGCAGAAAAAGTCGCGCGAAATTCGCTTGCCTTGCCCCGAGTCCTTTTGCACTCTTGCCGCGAAGGAGACCACCGCATGACAAAAATGACCGCCGCCTGCGCGCTCGGAACTGCCCTGGTGCTGAGCAGCCTTGCAACATCAGGCGCGGAAGCGCGGACGCGGAAAGCCGTCGTCGTTCGAGCCCCACAAGAGCGGCTCATCGTCACGGCGCCGGTGCTGAGGCCGACGCCGTGGGATTACAATGTCGTTCCGCGCTATCGCTATCGCCCCGAGGACGACAAGGTCGATCCCTACGGCCCGCCGCTGGTGCCGTCCTATGTTCGTTATGAGGGATGGCGCTGGCCGTATTGGTGGTAGTGATCGACGCTTCGCAGTTCGTAGCTTCGTAGGGTGGGCAAAGGCGCACTTGCGCCGTGCCCACGTTCTCCTCGATTAGCCAAGACGTGGGCACGCTTCCGCCTTCGCTCTTCGAGCTACGGCGGACAAGTCGCTTTGCCCACCCTACGGCACTGCGCGTGCGGCGGCCCTCGATTCCGCCACGCTCGATCGGGGCCAGGCTCGTTCAGCAATTCGGACCGGTTCATTTGTGTTTGACAGGTCCGGAGCTTGAGAAAACGACATCTCCGATAAGTTGAAGTCTGATGGCTCGTCATCTCTGCGTGCAGAGTTGACGATTTGGAAAAATGGCAAAATGGAGGCTGTCAAGAGTACATCGAGGTAGAACGACACTTATCCCCGTAATAAACCCGATGCTGTTTGGGGTTCTGGGCGTATCGGGAGGATCAGTCGTGGCAAGTGTTGAACAATTGCACAGACGAGAGGGAGTGAACTTGGTCCAACTCGAAGCGGACATCACGTCGATCCGCTCGGGAAGCTCCATTACTTCAATTAATTTGCCTGATTACGTCGAGCACACCGCGGGCGTGTCGCGCGTCGGTGCGCTCAGTGCAGAGGCGGTCGTTCGCGACTATGAGTCCGCCGCAAAAGAGATCGAGGCCATGGGCACCGAGTTGATCGACGCCGCGCGAAAATGCGAGGCGCTGACGGCTCAGGTTCATGATGCGATCGCCTTCATGCGAGAAACGGCGGCGGGGTATCGTGAAGAGGGACGGAAGATCTTCCAACGCATCGAAGAATGCGCGCTGTTCACCGAAGACGTGCGCAAGACCTGCGAACAGGTCAAACGCAGAATGGCTGGAGTTTCATTTGGCCCATCTTCCGATGAGGAGCTTGCGCCGCAAGATCCCGAGCTGACGGGGATCGCGGCCAAGGTGACGATGAGCGAGATACGGTAAGGCGAGTGGAGAGCATAGTAGCTTCGTAGGGTGGGCAAACGCGCACTTGCGCCGTGCCCACGTCTTCTCCTCGATCAGCCAAGACGTGGGCACGCTTCCGCCTTCGCTCTTCGAGCTACGGCGGACAAGTCGCTTTGCCCACCCTACGGCAGCTCGCTCACCAATCCGGATCGCCGTAATAAGGGTCGTAGGGCGGCGGCATCCACGGGCCTCGCGGCGGCGGCCTCGGCCGCCGTGGCGCCGCGTCTGGTACGTGCGCCCGGGCACGCGCAGCCGAATCGTTGTTCACACTGCGCGCGACCGGCTTGGCGGCTGCAGAGGCGGATGACGCCGGTGACGCGGTCAATTGCGTTTGCAGCGCCTGGACCTGTGCGGCGAGGCGCGCATTGTCCGCCGCATCCTTCTCTCGCGCTGTCTTGAGCTGTTGAATGGTGTCGGCCTGCTCGCGCAGGGTCTGCTCGCTCCGGCTTTTCAGTTGCTCGAGCTTGCCATTGATGCTCGCAAGCTCGCTCGTGATGGCCTTGAGCGATTGCGCCAGCTCCGATGACGACGCCTCAGGCGCCGCGGCGCCGGACCTTGGGGCGCTGTCCGTTTCCTTGGGCACTGGCGGCGCGGCCACCGGGCTCGGCTCATCCGCAGCAGCCAGCAGCACGACGGGCGGCTGCACCGGGTTTTCCGCCGCGGACGCCTGCGGGGGCGTGCTCGCGACCGGCGGAGCCCATCGCGCCATGATCGACTGGCCGATCGATTGGGCCTCATCGCGATATTGCGAAGCGACGGCGGCACCGAGCAGGCCGATCGCCAGCACGAGAATGACCAAGGCGCGCATCATGGCCGGATCGTTCTTCAAGCCGCGATCGCGACCCCCGGTATTCGGAACGTAGGGGCTCGGAACCCTGGCATCGGACTTCGGCGCCTCGTCTCCGGGAGTGGCGGCTGCCGTCGGCGCGGCGCTTGCACGTGAGGTCCGCGGGCTCTCGCTCTCGCGTTCCATTCCGGAAACCAGTCGGTCCAACCGCGCCAGGTCTTGCTCCGCGCTCTTGATCCGGTCGTAGGCCTGCGCGAACCCGCTATCGGCGCGCGCCTCGTCCGGCTTGGGGGCGTCAGGCTTGCTGGTGTCAGGTTTGGGGTCGTTCGTGTCAGGCACCGATGCGCTCTCCATCCGGTCGGGCGTCAATGGGAGGCAGTCCGATCAAGAAGGATAGGTCTCGCCGCTATCCAACACAACGCGCGTGCAAAGGAAAAATTATGGCGGGACGGGAGCGGGGCTGTGCTCTTCAATGATCCTGGTCCGCCGCCAGCCGCGCAAACTGCCGTTTCATCGCATTGACCCTGCCGACATAGCCCGCGACGAGATGATCGCCGCAGCGTGTCCCAGCGATCATCACAAACTTGCGCCGCGCATAGGCCGCGGCGGGACCTGCGCCGCAGAGATGGATGAAGGCGGCCAGATCCTGCTTCTGCTGCGCGCTCGCCTTTACGTCGCCTGCAAGCGTGAGAACCAGCGCTACCTGGCGGTCCAGATACACCGACGCCAGCTCGATGGCGTGGCTCGGGATCGCGCGGATGTAGAGGAAGGGAGAGCCGCAGCCGGTCTGCGTGACTGCGTTGCCGCGGACGCAGAACCGTGCGGCCTCCGCGAAGGCCGGATCGGTCATCTGGAAGAGGCCGACGGCGCTGGAGGCGGGCTTGTAAATCGCCAGCGGATTAAGGCTCCATCGCCAGCGCCAATAGGTGCGCGCCACCGGATTGCCCGAACTCTCGACCTGCGCCAGCGCGGCCAGCAATTCCGGCGTGATCGTCGCGGTGGAATAAGTGCGGAAGAGGGGACCGTATCTCGCCCAGGTCTCGGTCGGCTCCTTGTCGAGGGCGTGACCGACGACGGCGAAGAGTTCGGTTGGCTTGCGGATGATTTGATAGGCGATGTTGAGGAGCGCGATCGTTGCCAGAAGGATCAAGACGCTGCCCGTGATCCGGGCCGTCCGCGGCGCGCGCGCAAACTTCTTTCGCGCCCACTGGACGCTCCGCCGGACACTGCGCAGGCGGAGGAGGAGCTTGCTTTTCCTTGGCATGGGCGCTGTGGGCGTAAATCGCGGAGACAATGATGCATGGCGCCACCATCAAGACATGAAGACCATGCAGCTGGGATCACGTAGCATAGATAGAGCGCTCGGCCACAGTGGCGGCGACTTCATGACCAGGACAGGACGCCTAGGCACATGAACTATCTCGATCTCATGGACAACCGACGCCCACCGGCGTCCGCCGACGCCATCCGCGCGCTGGAACAACATATCGGCGCGCCGCTGCCCGCGCCCTACAAGGCGCTGCTGGCGCAATCCGACGGCGGCGGCTTCGAGCCCTGCGGCGTCGAGCTGCCCTGGCGCAACGACCGCACCGTCCTGGATCTGCTGTTCACGACTCATCCGACCGACAGCTACGGCGTCATCGACAATTACGACATGTATCGGAGCATGAGTAGAATCCCCCGCCTGAGCTGCCCCTTCGCGCCCGATCCCGGCGGCGACCTGTTCCTGCTGAGCCTCGAGCCGGACAGCTATGGCCACGTGTTCTACTGGGAGCACGAGCGTGAGCCGCCGGAGGGTGGCGAAGAGTTCGCCGATTTCGCGAATACGAACGAACTGGCGCCTGATCTTGAGAGCTTTATTCTCGGGTTGGGGGAGGCGTGAGTTCGGAGTTTAGTCCCCAAAGATCAGGCCAAAAGAGTTGAGTGCACTGTCACTGTAATTTGGTAGCCCGGATGGAGCGCAGCGCAATCCGGGATGTTGCCGCAGGGTATACCGCCCCGGATTTCGCTGCGCTCCATCCGGGCTACGCGCTCCATGTGCTAATTGCCGGCCATCAATAGCGGCCGCCGCTGCCCTTCTGCTGCGTGATCCAGGCCGACAATGATTTCGGTGCCGCCTTCGCAGTCCGGCCCGGTGATGCCTTCGGATTGTCGCGGACGCCCTTCGCCAGACGGGTGCGCGGCGCGTCCGTTGCGCCAGCGCCCCTCAAGGCAGAAGTCGATGCCTCCGCGGCTTCCTTCTCCAGGCGCAACTGTTTCAATCGCGCCATCTTGATGCGCTCCGCCTCGACTTCGGGTCGCTCGGCGAGCTGCGGCTTGTGCTGAGCAAGCTCGGCCGTAACAAGGACACCGATAATGGTCGTCTCGCCGAGCGCCTTGCAGGCCTCTAACCGATGCAGTCCCTCGACCAGAACGAGGCGGTCTCCGTCGAGCCGAACGGAAATGGGGGCCTGTTGTCCGATCTCCAGCATACTTTCCGCGACCTCCGCGACGGTCTCGGGCTTGAGAGTCTTCTTCTGCTTCGTGGGAACGAAGATCTTCTCGATCGGGAAGCTTTCCGGTTTGGGCATAATCTGACTCCGCTTCTACCGGGGCGGTCGGAACCCATGCCGGTGGTGGCGGGAGTTTAGGAGGGAAGGGGGCGATCGCAAGGGCAATTTCGGCGGCAGAGTATTGATGAGCATCGTTGGACTACTGCGTGTCCGACGGAAGGTCGAAAGCAATCGCTCGCGTAGACTGTTGCTGCGAGCTTCGCCATCGGTGATACCGAACGGCGTGAAGTGTTAAGCTCTATTGAGTCAATATTCCATACCTAGTTGTCCCGTAGCGCGTTCAACTTCGCCGTGCTATCTCCTCGTCACTCCCATTGGAGTCGTCGAGTAGGAACAGACGTAAAAGTCCCGCCCGCAGTGGCGTTAATCCTGGGAGAGCGGAAATAGGCCGCTCCGGTCCGCCCCCGTGATCAGGCATCGCCGAGAGCTCAACTGGCAAGTGGGCTCGGAGTGCAGGTTGGCAACTGCAAGAGCCGGCTCGCTAGCAGCCAAAGATCAATCGCCCGACGGGGCGACAACACAAAGAAGGAATACTCCACCAACGAAGTGGATAATTACCGTGGACTTAGGTCAGCTTGCGCTTGCAGTTGCCCTGCTCCTTAATTCCTGATGGAAGGGAAACGACCCGGAGGGAAACCGCCGGGCGTTTTTTTGTGTTTCTGATGTGAGCGATCATGGGCTTATTGCAGTAGCGCCGGTCAGAATTGTTTGAACTCCCAGTGAATATGATGCTTGGTGAAAGCGAATCTTCCTCTGTGAGATGCTTAGATGATCAACTGGAAAGAAATTCCGGACGGAGACCAGTGGGAACTGTTTACGAGAGACTTCTTGTCCGAACTAGGTTTCGTCATTGAAATTGGACCCGGACGCGGTCCGGATGCGGGGCGAGATCTGTTGGTCTCGGAGCAGCTGAAGGGGAGGGTTCAATCAAAGAAGTTTAGCTGGCTCGTCAGCTGTAAGCACTTTGCAGGGAGCGAAAAGGCGGTCGGACCAGAGCAGGAGACAAATATCACTGATCGCCTAAAGCATCACTCGGCCAAGGGCTTTCTCGGCATCTACTCGACAATGCCTAGCACCTCACTGATCAATCGCTTGCAGGAGTATCTGGATCGCGGCGATATCGAAGCTTATGAGATATTTGACGCGAAGAAGATTGAGGGGCATTTCGCCGCCGCGGGCATGTCAAAGCTAGCGCTGCGCTATTTTCCGGTTAGCTACGGCCGCCTGCGCCCAATCCAGCAAATCTTAGGAACTAAGATCGATCTGCTGTGTGATGTCTGCGGCGCTGATATCCTTGCGCGAAGTGTGCTTGGGCCCGCTCGAGCAAACATCGTTTGGGAGTGCAATATCAAGGAAGCCCCGAGATATAGAAATGTGTTCGTGGCCTGCAAAGGGGATTGCGATAGTCGAGTTCAAGATCGTTTCAATAGGAAGGATCAGATAACCTCGTGGGAAGAGCTAAACGATCTGTTTAATCCAGTTCTATTTATGAAGAATATGCTGACATATATGAATTTGCTTCGCCGAGATCCCAAGCAGTTCAGCGACAGCGCTCACGATCGGATGAAAGAAATCTATTTGGCTTTGGCGCAACGAACGCTGCGTGAAGTGACAGACGAAGATATGGAGCGATTCAAGAGCCTTCGGATGTTGGACGATCTGTCGATCTGACTTTGCTGTATCGGAGCTTGCTGTTTACGATGGTGCGATAAGTGAAAACTCGAAGCGCTAAAGATTGGGATACAGGGTTCTGACTTGAACGAAGGCTTCGCCAGTTTCTGCCGCGCGTCGTTTCTTGCGGTCAAGTACCTCCTCGAGCCAAAGCCCGTGTTCCAATAGCAGGAAGATATCGTAACCATCCATGCAGACTAGGGGCGTTGGCTTGCCCTGCCGAAATGCATGAAGGCCGTCTTCGCTAAATCCACTTTCACTAACAAAGAGGCCCTTTGCCCAAGTGGACTTCGTCTCCACTTTGCTTGCAAACGCCCAAAGTGATTGAACCGCAATCTCCTTAGTTTGCCATTTTGCTTCGAGCAGAAATGTTTCATGACGGTGAACGAATGATCCATCAATTTGTTCCCCGCGGTTCCTAAATGCGTCTCTCGGGGACAAATTGTGAGCCTTAAAGAGGGTACTCAAAAAACTCTCAAATTCGTAACCGCGCCTTTGCGGATCAAAGGTGCTCAAGGCCAGTAACTGACTACGGAGATCCGCGGTGATTTTGTCGTCCGGTTTGGGTGGAGACGTCCGTGCGGCGGTTGGTGCTACGCCTCCTTTCTCATTCTGCGGAGCGGAGGAAGGAAAACTCGAAAGGAAGCGAGCGTCACGTAGTTCGGGTATTGCGAAATCCAATTGTCGAAGGCACTCGTTCACGCGATCTATCTCCTGTCGCGTGATTGGATTGCCTTTTCGAGTTCGGTAAGCGGCACCCAGCTCGACGATCTGGATCACAAGCGGGCAAAAGCGTGATCGGCGATGTTCCAGTACCTTCGTCAATAGCTGCGTAACCGCAGGCCCCTTGCTGCCGTTCAGCTCCCAACACTCAGATACACCTGCGCGGTTCGCCGCTATCGGAAACGAGGTGTTGTTATTGAAGCTGGCCGGCAAGAAGTCATAGAAAACTCCGGAGAGGCTGTTCAACACCTGCTTGTCTAAGGGAAAGAGACATAGTCCCTCCGAAGGCCAAAATAAGAGCGTTAGAACAACGTCAGGCGCGGCGTGCAATTTGAAATAGCTGAGCCAGCCTGATTCGCTGTTAAATATGATGTTCCGCCTCTGGGTTCAAGGATTGGGTTGAGCACTCGCCGAGGTGTTTGAGAGTCGAAGGTCGTTGGGCATTGCCAACAACCAACTAGCGCACACTACAACAAAGAAGGGCGGCCTCTCGGCCGCCCTTCGTAGATGTCTGGGTCTAACGATCGTCGAGACGCCGCCGCGCTGCCCCCTCACGAACATCCCGTCGTGCTGCCGCAAGTATCACACTTCATGCACGTCCCATTCCGCACCAGCGTGAAGTTGCCGCACTCCGAGCACATCTCGCCTTCGTAGCCCTTGGCCTTGGCCTCCGCGCGGCGCTCGGCCTTGGTGGGGACGAGGGTCTGGGCGGTGCTGCCGGCCTTGCTCCATTGCAGCGCCTCGAGCTTCTCCGTGGGGGAGAGGTCGTGGGCGGCTTCCTGCTTCAGGGCGACGGCGCCTTCGAGGGCGTCGCCGACGCGGGCGCTGGTGCCGTGCGCGGCGAGCGCGGTGACCTTGCTGCCGCCGGTGGGGGCGCCGTCATTGCCTGGCGCGATCGCGGCGCTGCCGCCGCGCATCACGACGAGGTTGTCGGTCCGCGAGCGGGTGAGGCCGCGCGAGACCAGGCGGGTGGCGTGGTGGCCGCCGTCCTCGTCCGGCTCCTTGCCTTCCTCGACGCCCTTGCCGAGCGCGTCGAAGCCGGTCTCGTTGGGATCGACATGGGCGAGGTCGAAGCGCGACATGTAGCTCACCGCCAGCTCGCGGAAGACGTAGTCGAGGATCGAGGTCGCGTACTTGATGCTGTCGTTGCCCTGCACGGGGCCCGCCGGCTCGAAGCGGGTGAAGGTGAAGGCGTCGACATATTCGTCCAGCGGCACGCCGTATTGCAGGCCGAGCGACACTGCGATGGCGAAGTTGTTGATGAAGGAGCGCAGCGCGGCGCCTTCCTTGTGCATGTCGATGAAGATCTCGCCGAGACGGCCGTCGTCATATTCGCCGGTGCGCAAGTACACCTTGTGGCCGCCGACGACCGCCTTCTGGGTGTAGCCCTTGCGGCGATCCGGCATCTTCTCGCGCTCGCGCATCACGATGATGCGCTCGACCAGCTTTTCGACGATCTTCTCCGAGACCTGGGTCGCGCGTGCGGCCATCGGCTTCTCGTAGAGGCTCTCGACCGCATCGTCCTCGTCCTCGTCGTCGCTGATGAGCTGCGAGTTGAGCGGCTGGGAGAGTTTCGAGCCGTCGCGATAGAGCGCGTTGGCTTTCAGCGCCAGCTTCCACGACAGCATGTAGGCGGACTTGCAGTCCTCCACCGTGGCGTCGTTCGGCATGTTGATGGTCTTGGAGATCGCACCCGAGATGAAGGGCTGCGCCGCCGCCATCATGCGGATGTGGCTCTCGACCGACAGATAGCGCTTGCCGATCTTGCCGCAGGGGTTGGCGCAGTCGAACACCGCATAGTGCTCGGCCTTGAGGTGCGGGGCACCTTCCACCGTCATGGCGCCGCAGATGTGGACGTTGGCCGCCTCGATCTCGCGCTTGGTGAAGCCGACGGCCTGGAGCAGGTCGAAGCCGGGGGCGGCGATCGCCTCGGCGCCGATGCCGAGCTGGTCGCGGATGAAGTCTTCGCCAAAGGTCCACTTGTTGAAGGCGAACTTGATGTCGAAGGCGGTCGGCAGCGCCTTTTCGACCTTGGCGATGGCTTCATCGGTGAAGCCCTTTGCCTTGAGGGTCGAGGCGTTGATGCCGGGCGCGTTGGAGAGCGAGCCGTGGCCGACGGCGTAGGCCTCGATCTCCGCGATATCAGCTTCGCGATAGCCGAGCGCGCGCAGCGCCGCGGGGACCGCGCGGTTGATGATCTTGAAGTAGCCGCCGCCGGCGAGCTTCTTGAACTTCACCAGCGCGAAGTCGGGCTCGATGCCGGTGGTGTCGCAATCCATCACGAGGCCGATCGTGCCGGTCGGCGCGATCACCGTGGTCTGGGCATTGCGATAGCCGTGCTGCTCGCCGAGCTGAAGCGCCGCATCCCAGGCCGCCTTGGCATGGGTGACGAGGTCTTGTTGCGGGCAGGAGGCGTGGTCGAGCGGCACCGGGTTGACGCTGAGCGCCTCGTAACCGGAGGACTCACCGTGCGCGGCGCGGCGGTGGTTGCGGATGACGCGCAGCATGTGCGCGGCGTTCTTCTTGTAGCCGGGGAAGGTGCCGAGCTCGGCCGCCATCTCCGCGGAGGTCTTGTAGGTGATGCCGGTCATCACAGCGGTGAGGGCACCGCAGAGCGCGCGGCCTTCCTTGCTGTCATAGGACAGGCCCATGGTCATCAGGAGGCCGCCGATATTGGCGTAGCCGAGGCCGAGCGTGCGGAACTCATAGGAGAGCTCGGCGATCGCCTTCGACGGGAACTGCGCCATCATCACCGAGATTTCGAGCACGATGGTCCAGAGCTGGCAGAGGTGCTCGTAACCCCTGACGTCGAACTGCTTGGTCTCGGTGTTGTAGAACGTCAGCAGGTTCGCCGAGGCCAGGTTGCACGCCGTGTCGTCCAGGAACATGTATTCCGAGCACGGATTGGAGGCGCGGATGTCGCCCGACGCCTTGCAGGTGTGCCAGTCGTTCATGGTGGTGTTGAAGTGCAGGCCCGGATCGGCCGAGGCCCAGGCGGCGTAGCCAATCTTTTCCCAGAGGTCGCGCGCCTTCAGCGTCTTCGTCACCTTCTTGGAGGTGCGGGCGTTGAGATTCCAGTCGCCATCGGTCTCGACGGCGCGCAGGAAATCGTCCTTCAGCGAAACCGAATTGTTGGAGTTCTGGCCGGAGACGGTGAGGTAGGCTTCGCTGTCCCAGTCGGTGTCGTAGGTGTCGAACTGGATATCCTTGTAGCCTTGCTTCGCAAACTGGATGACGCGCTTGATGTAATTGTCAGGCACGAGGCTGCGGCGCGCCAGCTTGATCTCCCGGCGGAGGGCAGGGTTCTTCTCGGGATCGAAGCAGTCGTCGCCCGAGCCTTCGCAGTTGACGCAGGCCTTGAGCACCAGCTTGAGGTGCTTCTGGTTGATCTTCGAGCCCGTGACGAGGGCGGCGACCTTCTGCTCCTCCTTCACCTTCCAGTCGATATAGGTCTCGATGTCGGGGTGATCGACGTCGACCACGACCATCTTGGCGGCGCGGCGGGTGGTGCCGCCCGACTTGATCGCGCCGGCGGCGCGGTCGCCGATCTTGAGGAAGCTCATCAGGCCGGATGAGCGGCCGCCGCCGGAGAGCTTTTCGCCTTCGCCGCGCAGGCGCGAGAAGTTGGAGCCGGTGCCGGAGCCGTATTTGAACAGGCGCGCTTCGCGGACCCAGAGGTCCATGATGCCGCCCTCGTTGACGAGGTCGTCACCGACGCCCTGGATGAAGCAGGCGTGCGGCTGCGGATGCTCGTAGGAGGATTTCGAGCGGGTCAGCTTGCCGGTGAAGGGGTCGACGTAATAGTGGCCCTGGCCGGGGCCGTCGATGCCATAGGCCCAATGCAGGCCGGTGTTGAACCATTGCGGCGAGTTCGGCGCGACCATCTGCATGGCAAGCATGTAGCGGAGCTCGTCGTAGAAGGCCTGGGCGTCCTCGTCGGTCGAGAAATACTTGCCCTTCCAGCCCCAATAGGTCCAGCAGCCGGCGAGGCGGTCGAACACCTGCTTTGCGCTGAGCTCGCTGACATAGCGCTCCTTCTCGGGGAGCGCGGCGAGTGCGTCAGTATCGGGCACGGAGCGCCACAGGAAGGAGGGGACGGATTCCTCCTCGACCTTCTTGAGGCGCGCGGCGACGCCGGCTTTGCGGAAATACTTCTGGGCGAGCACGTCGGAGGCGACCTGCGACCACTCGGTCGGGACCTCGACGCCATCAAGTTTAAACACGACCGAGCCGTCGGGATTCCTGATCTCCGACGTGGTCTGGCGGAAATCGATTCCCGCGTAAGGTGACTGTCCTGCCGTGGTGTGGCGCCGCTCAATCCGCATCGTCTTGCCCCGTCCTTAAGTTTTGACCGGTCCCGCCTCCGTTCAGGCGTGCCGGTCGACATTTCGTTTCGCGGCGCTGTCAGCCATTCGGCCTTTGGCACCGCAGTTCAGCCGGTGGATCCGGCTCTTGTTCTCCCGACGCGATGGCTCGATGCGCGCACCGATCATCCGCCGGCATGTCCAGACCCATCCGCCCCCAAGGGGATGGGCCCGACATGCGTTCAACGCCCCACAACGTTACTTCTACCGATGCCATTCGAGCCTTTTGCCGGCCCGTTCTGGCGCCCGAAAAGTCCGCCTTTCGCGGGCAGACAAGCCCTCATCCGCTGCCTTTGGCTGGCTTGGCGGAGTTGAGATTTGCGAGACCCTTTGGGGGAGTGCCGGCGGGACGCAAACTCACTCGCGCCGAACGGACCGAAAGCTAGGACTCTCCGTTGCGCCCGTCAAGAACTAGTGCGAGTTCCTGAATCAAATACTAAATATGGTGGATTGCGGGGGATAACAGGGGGCAAGCCCGCGCCTGTTGTGGAGGCAAGTATCAGTGAGTCCTCAGAGATTCCCAACCGAAAAAATTTGCATCCCGTGGTGCTGCGGATGCTTCATCCCGCTGTTCACAGGGCAGGTATATTTTTGAGCAATGGGATTGCGTCAGCGGGACTCACGTAGCCCTACGGAAGGTGAGGGCAGGCATGCCCGCCGAGGTGGTGGCGAGAGGGGCGAATCCGGGCCAAGCTGAGGGTCGATTTTGCCGGACCACCCACATGCTTGATTCGACCCGCCGGGATGCGCGGCCGCGCATCGCCCCGGCCGGCCTGATGTTCCTTGCCATCACCTCGATCGGCTGGGGCTTCAATTGGCCGGTGACGAAATTCCTGCTCTCCGAGCTGCCGCCGCTGACGCTGCGCGGGGTGACCGGCGTGCTGGGGGCGGTGCTGCTGGCGGCGCTGGCGGTCCTCCGCCGGCAGAGCCTCAAGGTGGACCCCGCGATCTGGCCGCGCCTCCTCACCGCCGCCGTGCTCAACGTCACCGGCTGGATGGTGCTGATGGGCCTGGCGTTGCTCTGGCTGCCGGCGAGCGAGGCGGCGCTGATCGCCTATACGATGCCGGTCTGGGCCTCGATCATCGCCTGGCCGGTGCTCGGCGAGCGGCCGACCGTGCCGCGCACGCTGGGGCTGGTGATGGCCTTCGTCGGCCTCGCCTCGATCATGGGCGGCAACGGCATCGCCGCCAGCGTCGAGAAGCTGCCCGGCATCATCATGGCGCTGTGCGGCGCGCTGGGCTTTGCCGTCGGCACGGTGTTCTCGAAGAAGTACCCGATCCATCTGCCGCCGATCACGGCCGCGGCCTGGCAGATCGGGATCGGCTGCCTGCCGATCTCGATCATTGGCCTCCTGGTCGAGACCACGCATCTGTCCCAGGTGACGCCGGTCGGCTGGTGGCTCCTGGTCTATTCGACCGTGGTGCAGTTCTGCATCGCCTATGTCAGCTGGTTCGCAGCACTGGCCCGCCTGCCGGCCTCGGTTGCCGCGATCGGCACCATGGCGGTGCCCGTCATCGGCGTCGTCGCCTCCGCGATCGCGCTCGGCGAGCCGCTGGGGGCAGGTCAGATCGCGGCGCTGGTCTTCACGCTGGCGGCGGTGGTGCTGGCGACGCGTTAGCCGTCCGGACGCCGGGGTATCAGTGGTCCTGAGGCTCTTTCTCCCGCCGGTGTTGTCCGGAGCCCGGCGATTTCAACCGCAGGTCAGCAGGTGAGACAGCAAAGACTTCGAGGGCCTGGTCGTAGCCTTTGATGGTCCGCTGTCCGAGCGATGCCAACGGAACGCTATCCCTTACCCTTCCAGCGATAGTGGGATCAGCCAGGATCTGCGCGTCCTTCGCGAGATTGCAGAGCCGCGACGCCAAATTCACCACGGCTCCCATCGCCGTGTAGTCCAGCCGACCATTATAACCAACCGTTCCTACCGTTGCTGGTCCCATCGCAACGCCCACACCAAAGCCGATCGCGTGGCCGGCGTCGCACCATTTGCCGGCAAGGGACTGCACCGTCATTTGCAGGTCGATCGCGAGTCGGACCGCTTGAGTTGCCGGCTGTTCGCATGCGACCGGGGCATTGACCAGGAGCATGACTCCGTCGCCATCAAAGCCGATGAGCGTTGCCTCGTGACGAGTCGTCACGGCGCCGACGGCCTCGTAGTATTCGCGCATGACGGCCATGATGACATCGGGTTCATTGCGCGTGGAGAACGCGGTGAAGCCGCGCAAGTCGCCAAAAATGACAGCCACTTCGCGTCGCTGCCCTTCGAGCAGCTCATGAGAATGCTCGACCAGTTCGGCGACCTGTGACGGCAGGAACTGCTTCAGCCGTTCGATCCGCGCGGATTTCTGCTGCGAGATCGCCAGTTCAGAAGCCATTTCATTGAAGCGCAACGCCAGTTGCTGCAACTCGTCACCGCTGAAGATTTTGATGCGATGCTCGAATTGTCCAGTTCTGATCCGCTCCACGCCCTCTTCCAGTTGCTTGATCGGGCCGGACATTCTGTGCGCGCGCCAATAGGCGAGCGCCAGCGCGATGAGAACACCAAAGGCAATGAGAATTGACGAGCGCCACAACGCCGCGCGAATTGATGCAAAGGCTTCCGAGACCGGCTGCATCGCGATCACCGTCCATCCCACATCGGCGGCCTGAACGGATAGCGCCACCACCGGGTTGCCTCGGTCCCCGGTTATCACCGCCGCTCCGCTCGCCGCGCCGGCGAGATGCTTGATCCGGCCGAAACTGCCCGAGCTGGCGCGGCCGCGCAGGACCAGACTGATATCGGGATGTGCGATCAGATGACCGGAATCATCGACAACAATGGCGTAGCCGTTCTCGCCAATTCTGATGGCTGCGATGACATCCCAGATCAGCTTCAGATTGACCTCGGCGATCGCAACCCCCGCGGCCGGCAGGCTCCCGGCAACCGCGATCCTCATGTAGGGCTCTGAATCTCGCTGGTACTGAACCGGTCCGTACCAAACCTTGTTGGCGCGTGCGTCCAGAACAGCGGGATCCGTAGACATATCAATGCCGCGCCCGGTCCTGTTCAGCTGCAACCTGGAAACAAAGACCCGTTCGGCACCGGTCTCATCCAGCAGCGAAACCGAAACGATTGCGGGCACCTGCTGGAGGAGGCGCAAGGCATCGATCTTGTGTTGCGCATCGTCTCCGACAGACCAGGGAAGCTGTACCATCCAACCCAGCTGATCTCGGATGCCATCGGTGAACGCCTCGATCCTGTCGGACGCCGCGCGGGCATCGGCCTGCAGCACCGCGCTGATCTGGCGGCGCTGGTCTCGGTAACCGAAAGAAGCCTCGACGGCCGCGCCGAGTATCAGAGGCACGACCGCAGCGACAAACAACGTCGCGAAGTACTTGCAGAACAGCGAGCGACGCGGGGGCATCGTACACGAAGAGGACTGCGCAGCACCGTCCGTCATAACTACTCTCAGGAGATCACCTTGCTGGCGCGAAACAGGATCGACGACACATCCAGGTCGATACCCAGAAGCCTGGCTGTCTTCAGATTGACTGCCAGTTCAAACTTCTCGGGGCGCATCACCGGAAGATCTGACGGATTTTCACCGCGCAGGATGCGATCGGCATAAGTGGCAAGCCGAAAATAGGTCGTGCGCTGGTTTGCGCCGTAACTCAAGAGACCTCCAGCGTCACAATATTCAGACCAGCCAAACATCGAAGGCAGCCGGTGCGCGATTGCAAACTCCGCAATCTTCGCACGGTGCACCAGCGTCACGACATCGGGAAACACGAGGAGAGCATCCGCGTCCACCTTGCCGGCAGCCATCAACCCATTCTCGATTTCGCGAGCGCCACAGAACGGAACGTAGGCTGCCTCAATGCCGAGCTTCCGGCACGACTCCAAAGTCGCACGCCATTCCAATGGCTCTCCCGGATGATCCGTGTTGGAGAGAACCGCCAGTTTTCGCAGCTTTGGATAAATGTCCTTGAGCAGCTCAACGCGCTTTCCTGCCAGCTCGAGCGACAGGAATGTGCTGCCGGTGAAATTGGTGCCGGGGTGAGCAAGGCTCTTCACCACACCCAAGGCGACGGGGTCACCGCTCAATGCAAACAGCACGGGGATGTCGGTGACCGCAGTCATGACGCGTGTCGCCGGACCGCTCGAGACCACAAGGTCGATATCCCCTCGCTGCAACTCGGAGACGATCTTGCGCAGTGCCTGCGGATTTCCAGGGGCATAATGCGTCTCGAAGGTGACGGTCTTGCCCTCGACGTATCCCAGCGCGCGCATTCCCTCGCGAAAGCCGTCCAGGAAGGGATCTGGTTGGGACTCGGTGGAGGCCCAGAAGATCCGATGCAGCTTGGCTCCGCCCTGCGCCCGTGCGATCGCAGGCCAGGCCAGTCCTCCACCAATCAACAAGATGAACTCTCGTCTTTTCATGCGAGCACCTGTCGAAGCTGCGCCGTCAATTCCGGCCGCAGACCAAGATCCTAGCTGTGCATCTGATGACTGCGCTCGGTATCGCGCTCCGCAAGCGGACTGTCGCGACACCGGCTCCAACATTTGTCGCTGAGAGCATGCTCAGAGATTGGGTTGGTGAGACGATTTGTCCTTGAGGTGCGCTTGAGTTTTGCTTGAGACCGGCCCGATCGAGATCAAAACGGCCTTACTTGGTGCATAGCACGGTGTCTAAACACCTCGGACGCGGATCCAGGCGAGCTACGGCGTCTCAAGAGGACAACCGGAACTCACATCAGGAGCCAGTGCCCAGCGCGCCTTCGGCAGTTCACGCCCTAGAGTACTCATCAAGGCAATGTCCGCTCCAGAGGGACGAGCGGAGATCTTCTGATCGGCCGGAGTACTACGGCTTGTGACCCAAGCCGGACGTTAAGCGGCTAGTCTGCGGCTGACTGGGCGAACCGCCCTTCCGTTCCGATGGCCAAGACAGATAAGATGCCCGCGCTCGACCCAGGGGCCGGAAATGACGCGCGTGGTAAAGACGGGCAACAAGGCAGCCAAGGCGAGAGCCCGCAGGAGAAGTTCGCCAAAAGATCGCAAATCGGCCAAGACCAAGCGCGGGATAGCCCCATCTGTCACTCGTCGCGAGGCAGCTTCGGTTGCCGATCTACAGGCGCAGCTTGAACGTCGGACTGTGGAGCTGGATCAAGCGCTGGAGCAGCAGACCGCGACTTCGGAAGTGCTGCAAGTCATATCCAGTTCGCCTGGTGAGCTTGGGCCCGTGTTCGAGGCCATGCTGGAAAATGCCGTGCGCATCTGCAGCGCCAGTTTTGGGACGCTGCTCCTATACGAAGGCGACAGGTTCCGGCGGGTGGCGCGAATGGCCGCGCAAAACGTGCCGCAATTGTATGCGCCCGACCAGGAAACGCCGCCACACTTCATCGCGCCGTTTGATGGGACGCCTTCGCTGGGGCGCCTCGTCGAGACCAAGGCGCTGGTTCACATTGCCGATATTGCCATCGAGTATCCCGACGATCTGATCTACAAGGTCGCCGCAGCCCGCACCGTTCTGATTGTGCCGATGCTCAAGGAGAGCGAGCTGATCGGCGCCTTTGCCGTCTACCGCAAGGAGGTGCAAGAGTTCAGCGACAAGCAGGTCGAGTTGCTAGAACATTTTGCGGCACAAGCGGTGATCGCCATCGAGAACACGCGGCTGCTCCGCGAGCTGCGCGAGCGCACTGACGATTTGACTCGTTCCCTCGACGACCTGCGCGCCGCGCAGGACCGCCTGGTGCAGACCGAGAAGCTGGCGTCGCTCGGTCAACTCACCGCCGGCATCGCCCACGAGATCAAGAATCCGCTCAACTTCGTCAACAATTTCTCCGCGCTCTCTGCCGAGCTCATCGACGAGCTGAACGATACGCTGAAAGCCGCTGCTCTGAACGACAAGCTCCGCGAGGAAGTCAACGAACTGACGAAGTTGCTCAAGGAGAATCTGGAAAAGGTCGGGCAGCACGGCAAGCGCGCCGACTCCATCGTCAAGAACATGCTGCTGCATTCCCGCGAGGGGCCGGGTGAGCAGCGGCCCGCCGACATCAATTCGCTGGTGGATGAAAGCCTCAATCTTGCCTACCACGGCGCACGCGCCGAAAAGCCCGGCTTCAGCATCACGCTGCAGCGCGACTTCGATGCGAATGCGGGTGCGGCCGAGCTGTTTCCGCAGGAGATCACGCGCGCGTTGCTTAATCTGATCTCGAACGGTTTCTATGCCGCGACTAGGCGAAAGGCCGAAGCAGCCGACGATACCTTTGAGCCTGTCCTTAGCGCTGCCACCAAGAACCTTGGCAAGACAGTCGAAATCCGGATTCGCGACAATGGTGTCGGCATTTCACCCGAAGTCAGAGAAAAGATTTTCGATCCCTTCTTCACCACTAAACCGGCCGGAGAAGGAACGGGGCTCGGCCTCTCAATGACCCATGACATCATTGTCAAACAACACGGCGGCAGGATCGACGTCGAGACCGAGCCTGGCGCTTTTACTGAGTTTATCATTACCCTGCCGCGCGGCAACGGCACCGCATCCGCCCCGCGGCCGGAATGATTGCTTATGGCCCTTCTCGGACCTCCTGTTATGTCCGCTACTGCGCCGTTGTTTGGGGGATAGGCGGACATCGCGGATTTATGAGTGCACGCGCTAGCTCGCCGTCATCGTCCCGCCGCCCAGCGCCTTCCTGATCATCTCGGCGAGTTGGTTCCTCCGATACGGCTTGGTCAGCAGCATCACGCCGTCATCTAACTTGCCGTGATGGACGATGGCGTTGTCGGTGTAACCGGAGGTGTAGAGCACCTTCACACCCGGCCGCAGCTTGGCCACCTCGTCGGCAAGGTCGCGTCCGCTCATGCCGCCGGGGATGACGACGTCGGTGAAGAGGAGATCGAACGGCTGGCCGGCCGCGATCAATTCCAGCGCGGATTTGCCGTCGGGCGCGGCAACCGTCTTGTAGCCGAGGCTCTCGAGCTGCGCGGTGACGAAGTTGCGCACGAGATTGTCGTCCTCGACGACGAAGATGGTCTCGGCGCCGCCTTCGACCTGCGGCGCGGCGGCGGCTGCGACGTCCGCCGCGCCTTCGCCCGGCGGGAGATAGAGCTTGATCGTGGTGCCGTGGTTTTCTTCGCTGTAGATCTTGATGTGGCCGCCGGACTGCTTGACGAAGCCGTAGACCATGGAAAGGCCGAGGCCTGATCCCTTGCCGACTTCCTTGGTGGTGAAGAAGGGCTCGAACGCCTTCTGCTGGATGTCGGGCGACATGCCGGTGCCGGTGTCGCTCACCGCGAGCATGACGTAGGGGCCGGCCACCACGTCCGCATGGGCCTGCGCATAGGCCTCATCCAGCACGACGCGGTGGGTCTCCAGCAGCAGCTTGCCACCGTTCGGCATGGCGTCGCGCGCGTTGATCGCCATGTTGAGCACGGCGTTGGTGAGCCGGGACGGATCGATATGCGCGGTCATCGGCCCCTGTTCAAGCACGGTCTCGATCTGGATCTGCTCGCCGAGGGTGGGACGCAGAAGTTTCGCGATGTCCGCGATCGCGGCGTTGATCTCGACGTTGCGCGGCTGCAGCGGCTGCCTGCGCGCAAACGCGAGCAGATGCTGGATCAGCTCGGCGCAGCGCTCGGCAGCATCGTCGATCAGCCGCGCCGCGCGCTGGAGCTCGGGCTGCTGCTTCAGGCTCGCCACCAGCGTCTCGGTGTTGCCGGAGATCACTGTCAGCATGTTGTTGAAGTCGTGCGCGACGCCGCCGGTCAGCTTGCCGATCGCATCCAGCTTCTGCGACTGGTACAGCTGCCGCTCGGTCTCGCGCGACATGGTGGCGTCGTGATAGACCAGTACCGCGCCCGTGATGTCGCCTTGCCCGTCCAGCATCGGCCGGCCGCTGATCATGAGATGGCGGGGAGCATTGCCGCTGTGCGGGCGGACGATCATCTCCAGATCCTCGAACTTCTCGCCGCGCAGCACGCGCACCGAGGGCAGCTCGTCGGCCTTCATCGGCGTGACCCCGTCGCCGTGAAACACATCTGACAGCGCGCGCAGATTGCGCAGGTTCATGCCGGCGCGATGCAGCAGCATGCGCTCCGCGGCCGGATTGGACAGCAGGACGTTGCCCTCGGCGTCGATGACCAGCACCGCCTCCGCCATGCTGTGAAACGTGCTTTGCAGCACGTTGACCGACAGGCGCAGCTCGTCATGCGCGGTCACCAGATGCTCGGTCCGCTCGGCCACCGCCGCTTCGAGGGCGTGCTTGGCGGCTTGTGTTTGCTCGAGCGTGCTCTGCAGCTGCACCGTGGCGCGCTGGCTCTCGCGCATCACCAGCGCCACCAGCAGCAGGATCAGCACGGCGCCGGCGACGTCGATGCCGAGCAGCACGATGCCGGTGCGACGTGAGTCCTGGGAGCGCGCGGTGAGCAGGCGTTCTTCATCCGCGCTCAGATGGTCGAGATTGCCCATCACCGTGTCCATCAGGCCGCGGCCCTCGGCCTTGCTGTTGAGCGCGGCAATGCCGGCCTGGTCATTCGCCGCGCGCAGGCGCATCGCTTCGGCGGCGATCTCGACCCGGCGCAGCGCCAGCGGTTCGGTGCCCTCCAGCAGCGTGACCTGATCGGGATTGTCGCGCACGCCGCGCTTCAGCTCGGCCAGCGCCGGTGCGATCTGGACCCGCACGCCCTGAAACTCGTCGGCGAGCGTTTGGCTGCGATAGAGTTCATAGCCGCGGGCGGCGCTCTCGGCGCGGCGCAGCAGCACGCGCAGATCGGAGATCTTCTTCTGCACCTGGACGGTGTGGTTGACCCACGCCGCGTCGGACCGCGACTTGACGTCGAGGGCGATCGAGGCCGCGGTGATGATCAGGAGGATGGCAAGTCCAGCACCGAGAATGACGCGCTGCGTTGGGATCAAGGGGCTTCTTTCTTGTCCTTCGGCTGTGCGCTCTCGCCCGGACCGGCGAGGCATTCCCGGATCGTGGTCAGCAGCGCTTCCGGCGTGAACGGCTTGCGCAGGCAGCGCGTCGCCCCGAGCTCCAGCGCCATGCGGAGGAAATCGGGAGAGGGCGAGGCGGATGAGGCGAAGGCATAGCCGGACATCGCGATCAGCGGAGTAGCCGGCGCGCGCTCGTGAAAGATGCGGATGGATTCGAAGCCGCGCATATGCGGCATGAAGATATCAACGAGCATCACCTCAAAGGCCTGCGCTTCCAGCGCAGCCAGTCCTGTTTCGCCGCCGTCGGCCAGCGTGACGTCGAAGCCCTGACGTTGGAGGAGGACCTCGATGGTCGCGCCGACCATCGGATCGTCATCAACCACGAGAATACGCGGCATGACACTTCCCAGTAATCGAAGTCCCCACTGTGATTGGTGATATCCGCGAATCGTGCCTCGGGTCAATTTTGGATTGGATCGGGGTAGATATGCACGGTGCGGTGCATAGGCTGCGGCGCGTGTTCCGTGCCTTATCTTGGGCCACGCGTCATCTATGCGTCATGGTTCGCGCGGGAGCGCACGCGGCACGCGAAGTGGGAGCAGCTTCGATGAAAGGTTGAAGCAAAGTCGAGGGGGATCGCGAGGCCGAACGCGATCGGCAAGACGACTGGCGAAACTGCAGCGGCTCGCAGAACAGACATGGGCGGCGCCCGGCCATCACCGGCGCCGCCCATGGGGTTTGTTGCATCGTCGATTGTTCAGACCGTCTTACGGGCAGGGATGCCGCTGGCCGTCATAACCGAGATAGGTGCCCGAAGCCGGGTCGTATGACTTGTAGCGCCGCGCGCAATAGGCAGAGTCGCCGCCGCTATCCGGCACCACCGCCACGGTCGGCTCATCATAGTAGCTGTCGCCATAGTAGTAGGGGTCATCGTAATAGCCGCCGCCGTAATAGGCATACGAGCCGAGCCCGCCGATCGCCGCACCGGCCGCGAAGCCCGGCCAGAAGCCGCCGCGACGATGATGATGATGATGCCAGCCTCCGCCGCTCCAGTTGCCGCCGCGGCCTTGCCAGGTGCCGCTGTTGGCGGCTGCAAAGTTACGGCTGACGCCGCCGGTAAAGGACGTGCCGCCGCCCGGACGGACCGCTGGGCCGGCCGCGAAGCTGCCGCCACCTCCCTGCAGCGCAGGGCCGCCGCCAACCCGTGCTCCGCCACCGAAGCCGCCGCCACCCATGCGCGCGCCGCCGCCACCACCGAAGTGAGCGCCGCCGCCACCGCCACCGCCGATGTGAGCACCACCACCGCCACCGCCGACGTGGCCGCCACCACCGCCGCCACGGCCACCGCCGCCGGGCCCCTGTGCAAAGCTCGGTGAAGTCATGGGTAGAACGAGCGCCAGCGCTGCGGCGGCACTCAAAACTTTCAGACTTTTCATGATAAAACTCCTTTCCCGGAAGCAAACCCTATGAAAGGGCTGGAGTTCCTGGGATCACGCCGGTTTGCGCGTGAACGGAGCCTCGCTCTCAATGGCTGTACCCCGCATGAACGGATCGCGTCCGATTTGCGGCAGCGTTCATGGCGAGGCCGGCGCATTTGCCGAGGGCACCGCCGCCCCGCCGAACTGGACATTTCGCCGCCCGGATGGCATCAGGACCCGACGAAGCAGGGCCCTTGCCGCATGAAACAATTCTTCCTCAAGTTCTTCACCTGGTGGAACGGCCAGACTTTTGGCACCCAACTCTGGACCAAGCGGTACGGAGAGCTGGTCGGCCAGGACGAGCAGGGCAATCTCTACTATCGCACCCGCGGCGGGGCGGTCGATCCCACGCTCGGCTTCGAGCGACGCTGGGTGGTCTATAACGGCTATGCGGAAGCCAGCCGGATCCCGCCGTCCTGGCACGGCTGGATTCATCACGTTGTCGATGTGCCGCCGACCGAGGCCAACTATCAGCCGCGCGAATGGGAAAAGCCGCACCAGCCGAATCTTACCGGCACGGCAAAGGCCTATCGGCCCTCGGGCTCGACCCTTGCCAGCGGCAGGCGTCCGAAGGCGACCGGCGATTATCAGCCCTGGACGCCTGGCTAGGCTTTCGGTCCTTCCTCGAATCTCGATCGTTCGGTTGGATGCACGCGCATCCGCCTCACCCTGCTGTGGACAACGGGAACAGCGGGGATGCCTTCTGCGTGGGCGTTGCAGCCGCGCAAGCCATGTGGCTCAATGATCCCATCTTACGGAGATGGGAAACCATCGCGTTCGGTTCGGGCAACAGCTCGCGACTGTCCCGAAATGCAGCGGCCGCCGACAAGGACTCGATCGGGAGATAGGCCCCCGGTCTGGAAGGTCCGAAATCGCCCGATGTGAATGTGCAGCCGCCGTAAGACAGGAAAGGCCGCTTGGGAAACCGAGCGGCCTTTTTCTTTGAGGCGCTTCGTCGGCCGGTTTGTGCGCCTCAGTCGTAGCGCACCTTCGGGAAGAAGTCGCCGCGGCCTTCAGGTGTCATGTCGAGCAGGCCCCAGAGCGGATCGACCAGATCACCGGCGCGATGATGCTGCTTCGGCGCGGGCGGCGCGAAACTCATCTCCGAGCCCCAGAAGTGCCTGATCTTGCCGTTCGCTCTCTTGAAGACGTTGAAGATCGTCTCGTCCCAATTCTGCCCGTCGGGAACGTGGTGCTGCGCGCGCATACCCTTGGAGAACTTCGATGTGTCGCCGAAGTAATCCGCGTCAAAGGAGTTGCCAGCGGTGGACAGCAGCGACAGATGCTCCCAACCGCGTTCGTGGGCCCAGGCGGCGAGACGCGCGATCGGCGATTTTGCAACGATGTGAAGCGCGGCACGCTCGCCGACATGCCTTGCGGCGCCGTCGAGCCCGTCAAGCAAATGGGTGCAGCCGGGGCACGGCAGCTCGCGCTCCGGCCCATACATGAAGCTGTACAGGATCAGCGTGTCATGCGGGCCGAACAGCTCCGACATCCTGACCTGTTCCGGCATGTTCGTTTTGCCGATGCGTTCGAAGACGTAATCCTGGGGCACCTCGCCACCGAGCGGCAGCGCGCGACGCCTGGCAGAAACGACCTCAATCTGAGCCCGGAGGGCAATCTCCTCATCCAGCAATGCATTTCGCGCGGCACGATACTCAGTGCTTTCGTTGGGGTAGTGGAGATGCTCCATGATTGCGCTCCGGATGCTGTGAGTTTCGTGCGCATTCAACTCGTCACCCGAAACCTCGGTTCCGTCGCCGAAAGTGGAACGTCTACACCACCCGCTCCGCCGCGCGCTTCACCGCCTCGAGCCGCCGTGCATGGTTTTGCGCGCCGCGCTCCCGGAGCAAGGTCATTACTTCGGCCGGCGCTGTATCGGGCGAGCCCGAATTGAACGGCGGGGCGGGGTTATATTCCATCTGGAGCTGGATCGCTTCCGCGGTGGTACGATTGACGAGGATCGACACCAGCGTCAGCGCGAAATCGATTCCCGCGGTGACGCCGCCGCCGGTGATGCGGTTGCGGTCGATGCAGACACGCGTCTTGGTCGGCGTGGCGCCAAGTTGGCTCAGCATCTCCATCGCGCTCCAATGGGTGGCGGCGCGGTAGCCCTTGAGCAGACCGGCAGCGCCGAGCGCCAGCGATCCCGTGCAGACGGAGGTGACGTATTTTGCGCCCTCGGCCTGCCGGCGCAGGAAGTCGAGCACCTCCTCGTCATTGAGCAGGTCGTCAGTGCCGCGGCCGCCGGGTACGCAGATCACGTCCAGTTGCGGGCAATCGGCGAATGTCGTGGTCGGCGTCAGCGTCAGCACGGAATCGCTCGGCACCGGCTCGATCCGCTTCCAGATCAAATGCAGCTTTGCGCCGGGCACCATGGCAAACACCTGCAAGGGACCGGTGAAGTCGAGCTGGGTGACGCGCGGAAATACCAGAAGACCGATCTGGAGCGGTGACGACATCGGCAGGTCCTCCAAAGATGAGCTTGACGGGCGAAGATTGGCATGGTGCGGTTGTGTCTGAAATGGCGTAATTCCCTCTATTTCGGACATACCCTATGATCGGCATCCTGATCTTCCCGGACTTCCAGCTGCTCGATGCGGCCGGCCCGATCTCGGTGTTCGAGGTCGCGGCGCGCTGCACTGGCAAGACGCTTGCGCTGCGCGTGCTGGCCGCGAGCGCGGGACTGGTGCGCAGCTCGTCGGGCGTCGAGATGATGGCGCGTGATTTCAGGTCGGCGAATGCGATCACGACCCTGGTGATCGCGGGCGGCGCGGGCGTTGCGGATGCCGCGCGCTGCGAGGTCACGCGCGCCTTCGTGCAGCGGCTGGCGCGGCGCGGCGTGCGGGTCGCAAGCGTCTGCTCGGGCGCCTATGTGCTTGCCGAGGCGGGACTGCTTGACGGCCGCCGCGCCACCACGCATTGGGGACGGACGCGCGATTTCGTCGCGCGCTATCCGAAGGTGAAGTTCGAGCCGGACCAGATCTTCACCCGCGACGGCAATGTCTGGACGTCGGCAGGAATTACGGCGGGCATCGACCTCGCGCTCGCGATGGTCACCGAGGACCATGGCGAGGAGATCGCGCAGCAGGCCGCGCGGCAGCTCGTGCTCTACCATCGCCGCAGCGGCGGCCAGTCGCAGTTCTCCTCGCTGCTGGAGCTGAAGACACCGAACGGCCGCTTCGGCGCGCTGTTGTCCTGGGCGCGCGAAAATCTCGACGCGCCGCTGACGGTGGAGGACCTCGCCGATCGCGCCGGCATGAGCGCACGGCATTTCGCCCGCGCGTTCGCCGCCGAGACCGGCGCGACGCCGTCGAAAGCGATCGAGCGGCTGCGGCTCGAAGTCGCGCGCGAGCGCGTGCAGTCCTCGCGCGAAGCGATCGAGCTGGTCGCAGAGGCGACCGGCTTCGGCGATCCCGAGCGCATGCGCCGCGCCTTCATCCGCGCCTTCGGCCAGCCGCCCCAGGCGCTGCGGCGCGCGGCGCGGGCGGGTTAGGGGATGCTCGTCGCAGCAGAGCTGGAGGTGTTCGCGCGTACCGTCAGGCGCCGCGCGATCGGCATCAGCATGTATGGCGCAAGATGAATCGGAAACTGTGTCATCGCGAAATAGAGCCAGGTGGTGGGCGGCAATGCGCCGGCCGTGGCCGCCAGCATCAGGCCCAGATTGCGCTGTGACACCATCAGCCCGAGTGCGAGCGCGCGCTCGGTGCCGATGCGGCGGAATAGCAGCGTGGTGATCGCGAGCAGGGTGAAATAGATCGCGAATGAGAGAGCTGCGAGGCCGAGGGTGAACAGCGGCTGTGCGAGAAGGTCGCTGACGACATCGCCCATGATCGCAGCAGCGAAGATGAAGAGGATGATGATGTTGAGGCCGTCGATCGGCGTCTTGTGACGCTGGATCGCCTCCGCGCCGAAGATCCATCGGATCGCTGTGGCGGCCAGCAGCGACGCTGCGAGGATGCCGAGCAGTTTCAGGCCCAGCGTCAGCGGCGTGACGCTGAGCATGTCGCCGAGGAAGAGGCCGGCGAATAGCGAGGCCGTGAAGGGCACCAGCGCGGTCGAGGTCACCAGCGTGATCAGCACGAGCGTGGCATCGAGACCCATCAGTGCGGCCAGTGCCGGAGAGGCCATCATCGGCGAGGCCATGCTCTGGAGCATCAGCGCGAGCGAAAGCCCGGGCGCGCGAGCCGTGAGCCCGGTTGCGTGGGCGATCAATCCGACGATCAGCGGCACGCCGATCGTGGTCCAGGCCGTGGCGGTTGCAACCAGCGCCGGCCGGCGCAGATGGCCGTAGAGGGCGGCCAGATCGACCCGCATGAAGGAGATGCAGAGCAGGCAGAGGATTGCCTCGGTGAGATAGGGACGCAGCAGCGCGCCGAGCGGTGGCACCGCAGCCGCGATGAACACGACAGCCGCGACTCCGCGCGTGCCCTGGCTGCCGAGCCATGTCAGGACGCGCAGCGGGAAGGTGATGATGGTTTGGAGAAGGACAGGCATCGGTATCGTTGGTGCGTCGGGCTACGGGACTGTCATCCCAATCCCTTCAACCATGCGCCGATCTCGCCGACGGCGACATTGGCCTGCTGCAACAACTTGCCCATCGTGAAGAAGCCATGGAATTGGCCGGGATAGTGCTTGGTCGTGACCGATACGCCGGCCTGTCTGAGGCGCTCGGCATAATCGTTGCCTTCGTCGCGCAGCGGATCGGCGCCGGCGGTCAGCACATAGGCGGGCGGCAGGCCGGCCAGGTTTTGCGCACGCGCCGGCGAAGCGCGCCAGTCATGGATGTCGGCGGCGCCATTGAGGTAGTGGTCGCGAAACCAGCGGATCACCGAATGCGTCAGCAGCACGCTGGTCTCGGGCTCGCTGTGGGAGCCGTGGGCCATGGCGAAGTCGGTCGCCGGGTAGATCAACACCTGGCCTGCGAGTGCGGGACCGCCAGCCTCGCGCGCGGCGAGCGCGACGACCGCGGTGAGGTTGCCGCCAGCGCTGTCGCCGCCGATCGACAGGCGCGAGGCGTCGATGCCGAGCTCGCGTGCGTTCGCGGCGATCCATTGGGTCGCGGCGATGGCGTCCTCAGTCGCCGCGGGAAACTTGTGCTCAGGCGCGAGACGGTAGTCGACCGAGATCACGATCAGCGCGCCCTCAACCGCGAGCTGGCGGCAGACGACGTCGTGGGAGTCGAGATCGCCGATCACCCAGCCGCCGCCATGGAAGAACACCAGCGCCGGCGACAGGCCGTCGTGCCGGCGTGGCTCCTTGGGAACGTAGAGGCGGGTGGGGATCACCCCGTGCGGCGCCGGGATCGATAGCGGCGTGACGCGCGCGAGCTCCGGCGGCTCGGGGTTGGTGGCAAAGCGGGCCTGAGCGTAATAGGCGCGCGCTTGGTCCGCGGTCAGGGTCTCGTAAGCGGGGCGGCCGGCCTCCTGGAACGCCCTATAGACGGCGGCGGCATCGGGATCGAGCATAACGGGCATGGAACGGCGCACCTCGGGGTTTCCGGTTATCGTTGAATGTGATTTTCGGGGCGATGCCCGCCGCGCGCCCCCAAGGAGGGGCTTTCCGACTATCCCACCCGTCAGCCGCCCTGGCCAGCGGGCAGCGGGCAGGGCAGGGATGCCGCCCTTCCCCCGCCGTATTCCCCGTGTTAACCGGAGGGCCTGCGAGCGGCGGTATCCCCTGTAGAATGTCCAACAAGCCCGATTCGCTGTTGAAGCCGCGCGAGATGTTTCGAACCATTACCCTGACAGGTCTTGCGGCGTTTTTGGCCGCCACCGCACTGACGGTTGCGACGCCGGCTCAGGCGCAGATCGGCACGATTTTTTCCGATCCACCGCCGCTGCGGCCGCCCGGCAACATTCCGCGCGGCCAGCCCCAGCCGCAGCAGATTCCCGATGACGACGAAGAGGTGCCGGAGCTGCCGCCGCAGGGCCGCGTGCTGCCGTCGCGCCCGATGCCTCCGCCGCCGGGCCGGCAGGGCAATGTGATGCCGGGGCCAGTCGAGACCCAGCCGCTGGCGCCGCCGCCGGGCTCCACCGTCGCCCCGCCAAACCAGCCGCCGCCTGTGGCGGTCGCGCCGCCGGGCGCCGGCCAGCCGGGTGCGCCGGGTCGCCAGCCGCAGCAGAAGGGCGGGCCGGGTGGCGCCGTGCCGCAGACCCCGGCGAGCCTGCAGCCGGGCGACGAGGTCGTCACCGAGCCGCCGGCCCAGAAGATCGTGAACAAGAAGGCGACCTTCTCGGGGCTCGACAAGATCACCGGGCGCATCATCAATTTCGACGAGGAGATCGGCGAGACCGTCCAGTTCGGCGCGCTCAGGGTCAAGACCGACGCCTGCTACACGCGACCGGCGACCGAGGCCACCAACACCGACGCCTTCGTCGAGGTCGACGAGATCACCTTGCAGGGCGAGGTGAAGCGGATCTTCTCGGGCTGGATGTACGCGGCAAGCCCGGGCCTGCACGGCGTCGAGCATCCGATCTACGACATCTGGCTCACCGACTGCAAAGAGCCGCAGCAGACCATTGCGACCGCAGCGCCGGATCCGGCGACCAAGCCTGCACCTCCGCCGCCGCCCGCGCAGAAGAAGGCCGCGCCGAAACAGGTGCAGCAGCGTCCGCCGCAGCCTCTGCCGCCGATCCAGCAGCAGCAACCGGCACCGCCGCCGCCTCCGCCGCCGGAGCAGCGACCAGGTCTGTTCGGTATCCCAGGGTTTGGCCGCTAAGCCTTCTGGCTATCGATTATTGCCGCGCGGCGATGATCTCGAGCGCCCGTGCGCCTGGGATCGCCTCACCCGCCGAGAGCTTCAGGAAATCGCCCGGCTCGCCCGCGAGCGCCTTGTCGAGCAGCGCGGTGTAGCGCCGCCGCGAGATCTCGGCCGCACCAAAGCTCTTCAGATGTTCGGTGACATATTGGGTGTCGAGCAGCTCGAAGCCGCCATGGATGAGCCGCGCGACCAGATGCACCAGAGCGACCTTCGAGGCATCGCGCGCGGTGTGGAACATGCTCTCGCCGAAGAAGGCCCGTCCGAGGCTGACGCCGTACAGCCCGCCGACGAGGTCCTCGCCCTGCCAGGCCTCGACGCTATGGCAATGGCCGAGCTCGAACAGGCCGCCATAGAGGTCACGGATGCGCTTGTTGATCCAGGTGTCCTCGCGTCCGGCCTGCGGCGCGGCGCAGCCGGCGATCGTCGCCTTGAACGCGGTGTTGACGGTTACGCGAAACACATCCGAGCGCACGGTGCGCGCGAGCCGCGAGGCGACGCGAAATCCGTCGAGGGGGATGACGCCGCGCAGCTCCGGCTCGACCCAGAACAGGGTCGGATCTTCGGCGCTTTCGGCCATCGGAAAGATGCCGCAGGCATAGGCGCGCAGCAGCACGGCCGGTGTGATTTCAGACGGGGCGGAGTCGCGCGAAGTCATGGTTCGCAACCATAGCAGGATCGCGACGCGGTTGCGATGGGGGTGAGAAGGGCAGCGAGATCAGCTCGCGGCCGCGGTGCTGGTCCTGCCGGGGGCTGCCGGCATGCGCGCGAATTTCAGCACGATCCGGGTTCCGGAATGGGCGGGATCGCGCTCGACCGTGGCGTCGAGCTTGGAGGCCATGGCCGCAACGATGCGCTGGCCCATGCCGGTGGAGCGCGGATCGGCCTTGACGTTGTCACCAACGCCGTTGTCGGTGATCGACAGCAGGACATCCTCGCCCTGCGCGTGCAGCTCGACATGGATCGGGCCGGCGCCGTCGGGATAGGCGTATTTCACCGCGTTCATCACCAGCTCGTTGACGATGATGCCGACGGCGACCGCGCGGTCGGGATCGATCTCGATCGGCTCGGCCTTCAGCGTCAGGCGCGACATCCGGTTGCCTTCGGCGGAGCGGCGGAGATCCTCGAGCAGCGAGTCCAGATACTGGTTCAGGACCACGCTCTTCAGATCCTGCGAGGTGTAGAGGCGGCGGTGCACTTGCGCGACCGCGGCGACGCGGCCCATCGCGTTGGTCAGTGCCGCCTTGACCTCGTCCTGCGCGGCGGAGCTTGCCTGGAGGTGCAGCAACGAGGCGATGATCTGGAGCGAGTTGCCGACGCGGTGGTTGACCTCGCGCAGCAGCAGCTCGCGTTCGGCGGCAAGGGCGGCGTAGCGGTCGCGCGAGGCATGAATCTCGGCCTCGGCTTCCTCGCGCGCCTTCTGCAGTTCGGCCTGGCGCAGCGCGCCCTCCGTTGCGACGTGGAGCAGGGGGATGAAATCGCCGGTGACGTCCTTGACGAGATAGTCGGCCGCGCCGGCCTTCAGCGCGGTCACCGCGATGCTGGAATCCTGCGAGGCCGTGACGAACACCACGGGCGGCGCACCCGGGATCGCCATGATCTGCTCCAGCGTCTCCAGCCCGTCGAGGCCGGGCATGTACTGGTCGAGCGCCACCACGTCGATGCCGCCCTCGGCCGCGGCGCGGCGGATGCGCTCCAGGCCTTCCTCGCCGCTCGCGGCATGGACGACCCTGTAGCCGCGCCGCGTCAGGCCGCGATCGACCAGGCGCGCCAGCGCACTGTCGTCGTCGATGTAGAGCAGTGTTGGCGTGCGCTGGTTCATGGGGCGGCGGGAGGGACCTGGATGACCGAGAAGAACAGGCCAAGCTGCCGGATGGCATTGGCGAAATTCTCGTAGTTGACGGGCTTGGTGATGTAGACGTTGCAGCCGAGCTCGTAGCAACGCTTGATTTCCTGGGAATCGTCGGTGGTCGTCAGCACCACCACGGGCGAAGCCTTCAGATATTTGTTTTCCTTGATCTGCCTCAGGATGTCGATCCCGGTCATGTCGGGCAGGTTGAGGTCGAGCAGGATCAGCAGTGCATTACCCTTCTGCACGAGCCCTGAGCCGTCGGCGCCGAACAAATGCTGCATTGCGTCCGTGCCGTTGGGGAACGAGACGATCTCGTTGTTGACTCCCGAGCGGCGGATGTTGCGCTCGATCAGGCGGGCGTGGCCCTCATCGTCCTCGATCATGATGATGGTGACAGGCTGGGTCATCGATCTCAGTTCCGGTTGCTCACATTCCAGGCGATCGGCAGCGTGATCGTGAAGGTGCTGCCCGCCTCCAGTTCCGACGATACCGACATGGTGCCGCCGAGGCGACGCACAAGTGCACGCACATGCGCAAGACCAATGCCCTGGCCGGGCTTGTCCTGGGTTCCCGCACGGCGGAACAGGTCGAATATCCGCTGATGGTCCTTCGGATCGATGCCGCGGCCATTGTCGCTGATCTCGAAGATAGCGTAGCCGAGCTTGGTGCGCCCGCGGATTCTAATTTCGCCGGGCACCCCGCGCTTCAGGTACTTGATCGCATTGTCGATCAGATTGGAGAAGATCTGCTCGAGTGCGAGCCGGTCGCTGACGATGTCAGGCAGCGGCTCGAGGTGGATCTCGGCCTGCGCCTCGGCCGCCTGGTGCGCCAGCGTCGACACGATGGCCTCGATCAGCTCGCTGGTGTCGATCTTCACCGGCTGGAATTCGCGTCGGCCCTCGCGGGTGAGGTTGAGGATGGCCGAGATCAGCCGGTCCATCTTGGCGATCGACGTCTTGATGAAGCCGAGCGCCTCGGAAAAATCCTCCGAGAGCTGCTTGTCGGCGCCTTCGAGCACGATCTCGCCGGGCGCGCCTGGCGCCAGCGGCGGCCCGCCGGCGGGGACTTGGGTGAGGCTGCCGATGCGGCGGAAGACATCGCCGCTGAGCTCTTCGAGCTCGCTGGTGAAGCCCATGATGTTGACGAGCGGCGAGCGCAGATCGTGGCTGACGATATAGGCAAAGCGCTGGATCTCTGCGTTGGCTTCGCGCAGATCCGCAGTGCGCTCGTCGACGACGGACTCCAGATTGACGTTGGCATCGCGCAGGCGCGCTTCGGCCTCGTCACGGGCGCGGGCCGAGCGCCGCACCAGCCAGGTCGAGATCAGGGCCAGCAGCACGACGAGGCCGGAGCCGATGCCGGTCATCGATGCAGCCAGGGTCTGGCTCCGGTCGGAGTTGGCCGTTCGGACCCGGAACAGCCGCTCCTCCTCGCGGATCATCGCGTTGGCCAGGTTGCTGATGGTGGTTGTGGTGTTGCCGGCCGCGGCCTCGCGGATCAGCGCCGTGGCCCGGTCCGGTTGGCCGTCCTTCACGAACTTCATTTCGCGCGAGAACTGGTCGAGTCGGGTCTCGATCGCCGCGCTCAGTTTTTCGATGCTGTCGCGTTGCGCCGGATTGTCGCCGATCTGGCGCGTGAGCTTGTCGAGCGCCGGAATGATCGCTGCGACGGCCTTCTCGTGGTCCGACTGGAAATCCGGTCCCTGCGTCAGCAGAAAGCCGCGGGCGCTGCTCTCGGCGCGGCGGATTTCAAGCAGTAGGGCGTTGATCTGGCTCTCCGCCTCGATCGTGTGAAGCACCCATGTGCTGTCTTCCCTCGCCTTGTTGACGAGATAGACCGAGCCGGCGCTGATCACGGTCAGAATCAGAAGACCCGCCGAAATCAGCAGGATCTGCCAAAATGCGCGCCGTCGATGGGCCTCGGCCGTCACGACGGCCTCGCTCTGTCACGTTCAGCGGAAGTCAAAACGCCCCCTTGGAACTGTCCCCGCGTCGAGAACGCGATGGGGGGCCAAAGGGTTCCACGACGAAAGTGGATTTATCGCGGAGCGGGTTCCGTCTTGCCGGCCAGATACTGTTCCAGCCAGTGGATGTGATAATCGCCGTTGATGATGTCGTCTTCACGCACCAGCGCGCGGAACAGCGGCAGCGTGGTCTCGATGCCTTCCACGACCATCTCGTCCAGCGCCCGGCGCAGCCGCATCAGGCATTCGGCGCGGGTCTTGCCGTGCACGATCAGCTTGCCGACCAGGGAATCGTAATAGGGCGGGATCGTGTAGCCTTGGTAGACCGCGGAATCGATCCGGACCCCGAGTCCGCCGGGCGGATGGTATTGCAGGATGCGGCCGGGCGAGGGACGGAAGGTCTGGGGATTCTCGGCGTTGATGCGGCACTCGATCGCATGGCCGATGACCTGGACCTCTTCCTGCCTGGCCGGCAAATCGCCGCCGGCGGCGATGCGGATCTGCTCCAGCACGAGGTCGATGTCGGTGATGCTCTCGGTGACGGGATGCTCGACCTGGATGCGGGTGTTCATCTCGATGAAGTAGAACTCGCCGTCCTCGAACAGGAACTCGATGGTGCCGACGCCGAGATATTTCATCTCGCGCATGGCTTTCGCACAGGTCTCGCCGATCTTGGCGCGCGCGGCGGCGGCAAGGACAGGCGAGGGGCCCTCTTCCCAGACCTTCTGGTGGCGGCGTTGCAGCGAACAGTCGCGTTCGCCGAGATGGATCGCGCCGCCGCGGCCATCGCCGAGAATCTGGATCTCGATGTGACGCGGCTTCTGGAGGTATTTTTCCAGATAGACCGAGGCATCGCCGAAGGCCGATTTGGCCTCGTTGGCAGCCGTCGACAGCGCGACCTGCAGGTCGGCCTCGCTGTGCGCCACCTTCATGCCGCGGCCGCCGCCGCCGGCCGCCGCCTTCACCAGCACCGGAAAGCCGATCTTCCTGGCGATCGCCAGCGCGTCGTCATCGGGACCGACCGCGCCGTCGGAGCCGGGCACCACGGGGATGCCGAGCCGCTTGGCGGTCTTCTTCGCCTCGATCTTGTCGCCCATCAGGCGGATGTGCTCGGCCTTGGGGCCGATGAAATGCAGATTGTGCTCGGCGAGGATCTCCGCAAAGCGGGCATTCTCGGACAAGAAGCCGTAACCGGGATGCACGGCATCGGCGCCGGTGATCTCGCAGGCCGCGAGCAGCGCGGGCACGTTGAGATAGCTGTCCTTGGATGCCGGCGGTCCGATGCAGACGCTCTCGTCCGACAGGCGCACATGCATGGCATCGGCGTCGGCGGTGGAGTGCACGGCGACGGTCGCGATGCCAAGCTCCTTGCAGGCCCTGAGGATGCGAAGGGCGATCTCGCCGCGATTGGCTATGAGGATCTTGTCGAACATGGTGTCCTGTGGCGAATGGCGAGTGGCGAATGGCGAGTAGGGAAGGGATGGACCATTCGCTATTCGCTATTCCCCATTCGCTTACTCAATAATCACCAGCGGCTCGCCGTACTCGACCGGCTGGCCGTCCTCGACGAGGATCTGGGTCACCGTGCCGGCGCGCGGCGAGGGGATCTGGTTCATAGTCTTCATGGCTTCGATGATCAGCAGGGTCTGTCCAACCGAGACCTTGCTGCCGACCTCGATGAACGGCTTGGCGCCGGGCTCCGGTGCCCAATAGGCGGTGCCGACCATCGGCGAGCTGACGGCGCCAGGATGCTTCGACAGGTCGGGTCCGGCGGCGACAGGCGCGGCGGAGGCGACCGGCAGGGCGGCGGGAGCGGCTGCCATCTGCATCGGCATGGTCGCAGCAACGCTGACGTTGCGGGCGACGCGCAGGCGCAGGCCCGCACGTTCGATCTCGATCTCGGTGAGACTGGTCTCATCGAGCAGCAAAGCGAGCTCGCGGACGAGCGCGGAATCCTCGCTGGAAAACTTTGCGGCTGCTTTGTCGTCTGGCTGGCGCGCCATGTTGTTTGATCCGAATGTTCTGTTTGATGAGGGGGCTTCAGGCTTTGGGCTTGATGGCAAGCTTGGCGGCAAGGCCCTGGATGGCGAGGCGGTAGCCCTCGATGCCGAAACCGCAGAGCGAGGCGAAAGCGGCGCGTGCGGTGTAGGAGTGGTGACGAAAGCTCTCGCGGGCGTGGATGTTGGTCACATGCACTTCGACCGTCGGGATCTGCACCGCGAGCAGCGCGTCGTGCAGCGCGATCGAGGTGTGCGAATAGCCGCCGGCATTGACGATGATGCCCTTCATCTTGCGCGCATGCGCCTCGTGGATGAAGTCGATCAGCTCGCCCTCGCGGTTGGACTGCCGGCAATCGGCCTTGAGGCCGAACGTTGCCGCGGTCTCCCGGCACAGTGCCTCGACGTCGGCCAGCGTGGCGTGGCCGTACTTCTCGGGCTCGCGCGTTCCCAACAGGTTGAGGTTCGGCCCGTTCAGGACGAGGATCGTATCGGTTGCAGGTTCTGCCATTCCAATCCCGGGAAGAGGTGCTCGGCGTGGCGGGGTTATAGGTAACAAAGCGGCCTAGGGGAAGCCTTGAAGGGCCTCCCAGGGGCCTTCAAGTACCTCATCCCCGGTGCAAAAACCTGTGTGGAAGCTACGGAAATCGCTTGTTAACCAGTTCTAATCGTGGCTGCCGGAGGGAGGCTCGCAGGGGAGGGCGACGCATAGGCCAAAGGCCCCTGCCGATCTCTCGGCAAGGGCCCATTTGGGGATCAGCGAAGCAGCTTAGCCTTCGATGATGTAGACGATCTCGCGCGTCTGCGGACGGACGATCACGTACTGACCGCGGACGAAGATCACCTCATAGCCACGCCACTCCGGGTAGATCTCCACGATCCGGGGCGGAAGCGGATGGACTCGGACGGAGGCCGGGATCGCGGTGCCGACCGAGATGTTGAAGTTGACGTTCGTCGTCTCTTCGATCTTGGTCGACTTGATCGCCGTCGAGATTTCAGACCGCTTTTCGGCCGGCGGCGCGGAAGCCGTCGCGGAGGCGGTGCCGGTCGTGGTCTGGGACTTGTCGGTCGTAGCCGCATTGTTGGTCTTGGCAGCGCCGCCCGCCTTGTTGTCCTCAGCCTTCATGTCCTTGGCAGACTTGGCGGGGTCCGACTTTGTCGTCGAGTCCGAGCTCATGCTCTTCGACTTGTCCTGCTGGGACTTGTCCTGCGCACGTTCGTCGGTGCGCTGGCCCTTGGTGGCGCCGGCCTTGTCCTCGGCCGCGTTCTTGTTCATCGCGCCGCCCGGGGAGCGCTCGTCTTTCATCGCGCCGGATTTGTCTTCGGAAGCCCGATCGGACTTCATGGTGCCAGCGCCACCGGCCTGGCCGACGGTGCCCTTGTCATGGCTCATGGAATCGCGGCCGGTCGCGCCGCGCTCGGCGGCGCCGCCGGAAGGCTGCGAATGCTGCATCTGCGCGCCACCGGCGCCGCCGCCGCTGTCACGGCCCATGGTGTTCTGTGCGTTCGCCAGACCGGCGCCGGCGACGAGCGCGAGCGTGGCAACCGAAATCATAAAGCGGTTCAACATCGAATTCTCCTCACGTGTTTCTTTGCGTCATTGCCCGCGCCGACAACGAAAGGAGATTTGAGTTGTTCCGGAACTTCGCCTGTTCCGCGGCATTTGTTTGTTGAATGCCAGATGAATGATTTTGCACGAAGACGCCAACGTTCGGCGCAAGAAAAAGGCCGGCTTGTCAGCCGGCCTTTTCGGGTTTTCAGGATCGTAAAACGTATGATCAGCAGGTTGCCTTGCCGCAGCGGGCAATGCCGATCTTTTCCTTGAGGCTTTCGACGCCGACCGCGCCGATCACGATCTGCTTGCCGATGACATAGCTCGGCGTGCCGTTCATGCCCATCGCTTCGGCGAGCTTGAAGTTCTCCTCGATGGTGGCGCGCACCTCGGGGCTGGCGATGTCCTTCTCGATCTTTGCGGTGTCGAGGCCGGCTTCCTTGGCGGCTTGAAGCGCACGCGCCTTGTCGGCCGCGCCGCGGCCACCGAGCAGCTTCTGGTGGAAGTCGAGATATTTCTTGCCGGAGGGGTCCTGCATGCGCACGGCGACCGCGACCTGCGCAGCCTCCACCGAGCCCTGGCTCAGCACCGGAAATTCCTTCAGCACCACCTTCAGCTTCGGATCGGCCTTCATGATGGTGAGCATGTCGTCCATCGCGCGCTTGCAGTAGCCGCAATTGTAATCGAAGAACTCGACGAAGGTGACGTCGCCGTCCTTGTTGCCGAGCACGACCTGGCGCGGCGAGTTGAAGATCGCGTCCGCATTCTGCGCGATGCTGGCCTCGTGCTTCTGCGTCTCGGCCGCGGCCTGCCGCTTGCTGAGCTCGGCCATCGCCTCCTCGAGCACCTCGGGATGGCTGATGAGATAGTTCTTGATGATCTTCTCGATGTCGGTGCGCTGGGTGTCGGAGAAATTGTCGGCCGACGCGGGCACGGCTGCGCCGAACAGGGCGAGCGCAAACAACGCGGGAGCAAGCAGGCGCAGCGAAGGCATAGGTAAATCCTTTTATCCAAAGCAGGTTTCGGAATACGTCCCGGCGGACTTAAGCTCGGTGTCGTGACGTCGTGTTATCGGGCGTCGTTCAGTTGCGCGGCGGCTTCGCCGCCACGATGTCGTCGGCCTTGACCCATCCGGGTGTGCCGACAGCGAAACGGGTTTTCGCGCGCGTGGCGAGCTCGCGGGCGGTCTTGTTGTCGCCGCGCAGGTAAGCGGCTTGCGCCGAGGCGAGATCCGCTTCGGCATAGTCGCCCTTCCGGCCATAGGCCATCGCGAGCTGGGTATAGCCGAGCACCGCTTCCGGTTCTCGCGCCACCGCGGCGCGGAGAATCCGAACGGCGTCGTCGGTGTAGGCCTTATTATCGGTTCCAACCAGAGCTTGCCCAAGTAACATCTCGATGAGGGGCGCGTTGTTGGAAAGCTGCGCGGCCTTGCGCAGCGGAGCGACCGCATCGGCCGGCTTGCCGCTCTCCAACAGGGCCTGGCCGCGCACCTCGTAAAAGTACGGGTTGTTGGGCTGCACCTGGATCAGCGCGTCGATCTGGGCCAGCGCGCTGCGCAGATCGCCGTGCAGATAGGTGCTGATGGCGCGGGCATAGCGCGCCGGCATGCTGTCGTTGGTCTGGGGATAGCGTCGGTACACCGTCTCGGGCCGCTCCATGAACGCGGAGATCTTGGCGCGCACCATGTCGTGGCGGAGCTGGAGCGCGGGATCGTCCTTCTTGTTCCAGTAGGGGCTGGAGCTGGCGAATTCCTGAAGCGCGGCGACGCGCTCGGCCGGCATTGGATGCGACTGGAGATAGGGATCGGCGCCGCGCGCGGCGAACAGGCTCTCACTGGTGAAGCGCTTGAAGGTCTCGTACATGCCTTTCGGCGATTGCTGGGTCGCGGTCAGGAATTTCACGCCGGCGCGGTCGGCGTTCTCCTCCTGCTGGCGCTGGTAGGACAGCAGCGTCCGGCGGATCACCTCCTGCGGAGCGGAGATCGCGGCGGCGCCGGCATTGGCCAGCCCGTTGTTGCCTGCGCTGCTGCGCTGGGTGCTGCCCGCGGCGATCGCGCCGGCGCCGAGCAGCATCGCAATGATCATCTGGGTCTGGGCGGCGGCGAGCTGCTCGCGCAGCTTGGACAGATGGCCGCCGGCCAGATGCCCGGTCTCGTGCGCGAGCACGCCGATGATCTGGTTCGGCGTTTCCGATTGAAGGATCGCGCCGTAATTGACGAAGATGCGGCGGCCGTCGGCGACGAACGCGTTGAACGAGCCGTCGTTCAGGATCACCATCTGGATGTTCTGCTTCTCCAGACCCGCGGCGCGCAGGATCGGGCGCGTATATTCGCGCAGCAGCTGCTCGGTCTCGGTGTCGCGCAGGACAGGCGGCCCCTTTTGCTGCGCCCGCGCCGCCGGGAGCGGCAGCAGCGCGATCGCCGCAGCCGTGACGAGGGCGGTGAGGGCGGTGGCCTTCTTGCGCAATGCGATCTGAAGCAACATCAAACGGTCTGGAGAGCAGTTTCGTGATTGGTTTTGGCGATTGGCGGCGGACCGGATACGCGATATGCCCTTATGAGCCTTACCCCTTATGAGCCGTACAATGCGGCCAGTCTGGGGCGCAAGCGCCCCGTTTCCCGGACCGGACGCACCGGCCCGCCAGCGAAATAGCAGAAATCGATGCACGATGCGACATTGAGGAACCGGTTGGGGCAGTGGCTCGAGCCCTCCCGCCGCAGTGATGTTCCCCCGTTCATGGTGATGGACGTCATGGCCGCGGCAGCCCGAATCGAGGCCGCCGGCGGCCATGTCATCCATTTGGAGGTCGGCCAGCCCGCGGCCGGGGCGCCCAGCACCGCGATTGCGGCCGCCCACGCGGCGCTCGAGGCCGGGCGGATCGATTATACCTCCGCACTCGGTATTCCCGGTCTGCGCGAGCGCATCGCGCGCCATTATCGCGATGCCTATGGCTGCGACGTCAGCCCTGACAGGATCGTCGTGACCACCGGCTCCTCCGGCGGGTTCATCCTGGCCTTCCTGTCGATGTTCGAGCCGGGCGACCGCGTCGCGGTGACGGTGCCGGGCTATCCGCCTTATCGCCATATCCTCACCGCGCTCGGTTGCGAGCCGGTGCTGATCGAGACCACGAACGAGACGCGCCATGCGCTCACCGGCGAGGCGTTGCTCGCGGCGCATCGCAAGGCGCCGTTGAAGGGCGTGCTGGTCGGAAGCCCCGCCAATCCGACGGGGACGATGATGTCCCGCGAAGCGCTCGCCGGCTTGATGGCGGCGGCCGAAGACGCAGGCATCCGCTTCATCTCGGACGAGATTTATCACGGGCTCGATTATGCGTTTCCGGCGGTCACCGCGGCCGCGCTCTCCAAGCACGCACTCGTGATCAACTCGTTCTCGAAATATTTTTGCATGACCGGCTGGCGTGTTGGCTGGATGGTCGTGCCCGAAATTCTGGTGCGGCCGATCGAGCGGCTGCAGCAGAACCTATCGATCTCGGTGCCGTCGCTGTCACAGATCGCGGCAGAGGCCGCCTTCGACGGCGCAGCCGAGATGGAGACGATCAAGCACGGCTATCAGGAAAACCGGCGAATTCTGATCGAGGGATTGCCGAAAGCCGGCCTGAGCAAGTTCTTGCCGGCCGATGGTGCATTTTATCTGTATGCCGACGTCTCGGACTTCACCTCCGACAGTTTCGAGTTCGCCAAGCAGATGCTGGAACAGGCACGCGTTGCGGCCACGCCCGGCGTCGATTTCGATCCCGTTCACGGCCGATCGTTCATTCGCTTTTCTTATGCACGCTCGCCCGGGGAGATGCGCGACGCAGTTGACCGGATCGCTCACTGGCTTAAATAGCCGCCAGTTTTCGACCACCACCGGAGTTCAACTTGTCTGACCGATCTGTCTCGACCGCTGCTGCGCCACATTCTTCTCTCGCCGCATTGATGTGGCCGACCCGGCCGGGCGAAACCGTCGGCGCGATGCGTGCCGTCGTGCTGATTGCGCTCGGCACCGCTTTGATGGCGCTATCAGCCAAGGTCAGCCTGCCGCTGCCCTATGTCCCGATGACATTACAGACGCTGGTCGTGCTGATGATCGGCGCGGCCTATGGCTGGCGTCTTGGCAGCGCAACCATGATCGCCTACCTCGCCGAGGGCGCGCTTGGCGTGCCGGTATTCGCCGGACCGGTGGGTGGGATTGCACCGCTGGTTGGCCCGACCGCGGGCTATCTGTTCGGCTTCGTCGCTGCCGCTTTCGTGACCGGCTGGCTCGCCGAGCGCGGCTGGGATCGCAGCGTGGCGCTGCTGTTTGCAGCGATGGCGGTTGGTCATATCGTCATTCTGGCCGCCGGGTTCGGCTGGCTGGCGTTCGGCCTCGGGCTGGGCGTTGGAAAGGCCTGGCAGGTCGGCATCGTGCCGTTCATTGCAGCTTCGCTGGTCAAGAATGCGCTTGGCGCGACGTTGATGCCGGCGGCGCGCAGGCTGATCGAGCGCCGCCGGTAAAGCGCGCAAAGAGTTCGCGGTTCCAATTGACAGGGCCGGCCAAGTTGATCTTGGCTGGCCCAGCGTTTTGAGGGGGAGTGAAACAATGACGACGACAACGATGGCAGAGGCGCCGATCGCGCCGCCCGCAGCAAAGCCGTGGTACAAGGTTCTCTACGTCCAGGTGCTGATCGCCATCGTGCTCGGCGCCATCGTCGGCTGGCTGTGGCCACAGTTCGCAACCAACGAATGGATCAAGGCGCTCGGTGACGGTTTCATCAAGCTGATCAAGATGGTGATCGCCCCGATCATCTTCTGCACCGTGGTCTCCGGCATTGCCCACATCCAGGACGCCAAGAAGGTCGGCCGCATCGGCGTCAAGGCGCTGGTCTATTTCGAGGTCGTCTCGACCTTCGCCCTGGTGATCGGCCTGGTCGTCGGCAATCTCGTCAAGCCGGGCGCAGGCTTCGGCAATGCTGCGGCGAGCGAGGCGGCCGTTGCGAACTACGCCAAGCAGGCCGCCGGCCAGAAGTCCGTCGACTTCGTGCTGCACATCATTCCGGACACCGTGGTCGGCGCCTTCGCGCAGGGCGAGATCCTGCAGGTGCTGCTGTTCTCGGTGCTGTTCGGCTTCGCCATCATGAGCTTAGGTGAGCGCGGCCACACCATCCGCAGCTTCATCGACGATGCCGCGCATGCGGTGTTCGGCGTCATCTCGATCGTGATGCGCGCGGCACCGATCGGTGCGTTCGGTGCGATGGCCTACACCATCGGCAAGTTCGGGACCGGTGCGATCCTCAACCTGATCGGTCTGATCGCGACCTTCTATGCCACCGCGGCGCTGTTCGTGTTCGTCGTGCTCGGCATCATCGCGCGCCTGGCCGGCTTCTCGATCTTCAAGTTCCTGGCCTACATCAAGGACGAGCTGCTGATCGTGCTCGGCACCTCCTCCTCGGAGAGCGCGCTACCGTCCATGATGGAGAAGCTGGAGCGGCTCGGCTGCTCCAAGTCGGTGGTCGGTCTGGTAGTGCCCACGGGCTACTCGTTCAACCTCGACGGCACCAACATCTACATGACGCTGGCGACGCTGTTCATCGCGCAGGCGCTCGGCGTCGATCTCAGCTTCAGCCAGCAGCTCACCATCCTGGTCGTGGCGATGCTGACCTCGAAGGGCGCCTCCGGCATCACCGGCGCGGGCTTCATCACGCTGGCGGCGACGCTGGCCGTGGTCGATCCGCGCCTCGTGCCGGGCATGGCGATCGTGCTCGGCATCGACAAGTTCATGAGCGAGTGCCGCGCGCTGACCAATCTTTGCGGCAACGGCGTGGCCTGCGTGATCGTCGCCTGGTGGGAGGGTGAGCTCGACCGCGACAAGCTCAACGCCAACCTCTCCAAGCAGATCGATCCGACCGACATGGAGACGGCGATCACGACGGACTGATCTGGACCTGACGGCGCGAGCTGCGCTGTCAGACCTTGAAGTCATAGGGCTGGTCGAGCTGCTCGATCAGCCCTTTTTCTTTCGGCTAGAACCGCTCCGGCCGGTACGGCATCGGATCGATCGCAGGCGTCTCGCCGCTCATCATCTCGGCGAGCAGGCGCCCGGTCGCAGGTCCGAGGGTAAAGCCCTGGTGGCCGTGGCCGAAATTCATCCAGAGGCCGGGATGCTGCGGAGCTTGCCCGAGCACCGGCAGCATGTCGGGCGTGCAGGGGCGGGTGCCGAACCACGGATCCGGCTCGACGCGCTTGCCGAGGTCGATCAGTTCGCGTGCGGATGCTTCGGCGCTGGCAAGCTGCACGGGCGTCGCGAGTGCATCCGGGCTCGTCAGCTCGGCTCCGGTGGTGATGCGAATGCCCTTGGCCATCGGCCCCATGGCATAACCGCCGGCCTTGTCGATCAGCGGCAGGTCGAGCGACGCGCCGCCGCTGTAATGCATGTGGTAGCCGCGCTTGCGCACCAGGGGAATGCGATAGCCGAATTTGTGAAGGAGATCGGGCGACCACGGCCCGAGGGTCACGACGGCGTTGGCGGCGTCGAGACGCCCCTGGTCCGTATCGACCGACCAGCCGGTCGCGGTTTGCCGCAGCGACTGCGCATCGCCAAGCACAATGGCGCCGCCGCGGCGCTCGAATAGCTCGGCATAGGCCGTGACCAGCGCGCCGGGATCGGACACGGTCCAGGTGTCGAGCCAATGGATCGCGCCGGGAAGATCGTCGCGCAGGACCGGCTCGACCCTGGCAAGCTCGCTGCCGGAGAGCACGCGAAAATTCACGCCGAACTCGCGGCGGTCTTCCTCCGCCGTCTTGATCGCCAGATCGAATGAAGCGGCATCGCGATGCAGCATGCGATAGCCGGCGCGGCGGATGAGATTGTCGGCATGGGCTTCGCGAATGAGGATGTCGTGCTCGCTCGTCGCGTAGGCGATCAGCCGCGCCCATGCGTCGACGGCCTCGCGATGGCGCTTCGGGGCCGAATGCCACCAGTAGCGGAGCAGGGGCTCGATATGGAGATGAAGCGAAGACAGGCTGTAGCGCACATCGTTGGTGCGGCCGGTCGCGATCTTCAGCAGCGTCGCAAGGTCGCGCGGCATCGGATAGGGGCGGACCGCTTCGGCCTGGATCATCCCGGCGTTGCCGTAGCTGGTCTCGCGGCCCGGCTCCCTGCGGTCGACGAGCCTGACGGCCCAGCCGCGCTGCTGGAGGTGCAGCGCCGCGCTCACGCCGATCATGCCGCCGCCGAGAACAATTGCGCTTTGCATTGGAACTGACCTCGCCAAATCAAAAAACGCCCGGCTTGACCCGGGCGTTTTCTCTTGAGTGTTCGGCTTTATTCACCGCCGCCGAAGCGGCGCGACCACCAGCCGGCGCGGCGTGGCGCCGCCGGTGTTTCGCTTGCCGGTTCCGGCACGGGTTCAGCTGCCGGCGGGGCGGCCGGCTCAGGCGCCTGCGCAATCGGGGCTGCGGGCTCGATCGGGCTGCTCGACAGGAAGCTCACCTTTTCCCGGACCGTGGAGCGGCGCCGCGCGGTCTTGTCGTCGGCGGGCTCTTCCTCCGCGGCAACCGGCTGAGGCTGGGCCGGCACCGCCTCGGTCTGCACCTCGGCGCGCGGCTCAGGCTGCGAGACCTCAGGCTCAGCGGTGTGTTCGGCCTGGGCAATCGAGGGCGCAGCCTCGCCGCCGAAGCCGTCGAAATCGGCGACTGCGTCGGACGCTTCCGACGGTGCATTTGCCGCGAGCTCGTCGCTGATGGAGCCGGCGAGACCGTCCTCGCCGCCACCACGCCGACGGCGTCCGCCGCGGCGACCACGCCGGCGGCGACGGTCACCGCTGCCCTGCTGCTCGCCGCGGGCCGCCTGTTCCTCGCCTTCTTCGCCATCCTGCTCGGACTCGGCATCCTCTTCGCCTTCGCCGGCCGCAACGGCCGCCTCGGGGAGGGCGGCAGGGCTATCCTCACGCAACTCGCCGTCGCGCTGGCCACCGCGGCCGCGCCGGCGACGGCGGCGCTTGCGGCGCTGGCCGTCCTGCTCGGAAGCTGCCTCGCCCGCAGCCTGCTCCTCCGTAAGACCTTCGGTCTCCTCGGTTTCGACCTCGGATTCGAGTTCGGAATCGAATTCCTCGTCGTCGTAGGCGTCTTCAACGATCGGCGGCGGGCTTGCTGCCGCCTGCGCCGCCAGCAGCGCCTTGGCGGCTTCCAGCGTATGGACCTGCTCGCCGCGGTCGATGAGATAGGCCTGCGGCCCGCTGACGCTTGCGTCGGCGATGACCGACAGCGTCACCTTGAAGCCGTTCTCGAGATCGCGCAGATGGCCGCGCTTGTGGTTCAGCACATACAGCGCGACGTCGGTGCGGGTGCGGACCACGAGATTGTGGGTCGCGCCCTTCATCAGGATCTCTTCGAGGCCGCGCAGCAGCTGCAGCGCCACCGAGGACACCGAGCGGACATGGCCGGTGCCGCCGCAATGCGGGCACGGATCGGTCGAGCTCTCGAGCACGCTGGCGCGGATGCGCTGGCGCGACATCTCGAGCAGGCCGAAATGCGAGATGCGGCCGACCTGGATGCGCGCGCGGTCCTGCCGCAGGCAATCGGACAGCTTGCGCTCGACCGCACGGTTGTTGCGCTTCTCGTCCATGTCGATGAAGTCGATGACGATCAGGCCGGCGAGGTCGCGCAGGCGAAGCTGGCGGGCGACCTCTTCGGCCGCCTCCAGATTGGTCTTGAGCGCGGTGTCCTCAATATGGTGCTCGCGGGTCGATCGTCCCGAGTTGACGTCGATCGAGACCAGCGCCTCGGTCTGGTTGATCACGATGTAGCCGCCGGAGCGCAGCTGCACGGTCGGCGAGAACATCGCGTCGAGCTGGCTCTCGACGCCCATGCGCGAGAACAGCGGCTGGCCGTCGCGATACTGCTTCACCGCACTGACATTGGCGGGCATCAGCATCTTCATGAAGTCGCGGGCTTCGCGGTAACCGGCTTCACCGGCAACCGAGATCTCGTCGATCTCCTTGTTGTAAAGGTCGCGCAGCGAGCGCTTGATCAGCGAGCCTTCCTCGTAGACGAGGGTCGGGGCCTGCGACTTCAGCGTCAGGTCGCGCACCGTCTCCCACATCCGGATCAGGTATTCGAAGTCGCGCTTGATCTCGGGCTTGGTGCGGGCGGCGCCGGCGGTGCGCAGGATGATTCCCATGCCCTCGGGCACGTCGAGATCCTGCACCACTTCCTTCAGGCGCGAGCGGTCCTGAGCGCTGGTGATCTTGCGGCTGATGCCACCACCGCGTGCGGTGTTCGGCATCAACACGGCATAGCGGCCGGCGAGCGAGAGGTAGGTGGTCAGCGCCGCGCCCTTGTTGCCGCGCTCTTCCTTGACGACCTGCACCAGCATCACCTGGCGGCGCTTGATGACTTCCTGGATCTTGTACTGGCGGCGCGGGCGGAAGGTGCGCTCCGGCACCTCCTCCAGCACGTCGTCGCCGCCGACGGATTCAACGACTTCGTCTTCGGCTTCCTCGCCGTCTTCGTCCTCGTCCTCGTCGTCTTCGCCGGTTGTTTCCGCAGCCTCGGCATGCGGCGCCTCGGCGCTCTCGACCGCAGCATACACGGCATCGGCAGGCTCAGCGGCGGAGGTCACGGCCTCAGCCAGAGCTTCCGCATGCGCTTCGGGGGCGGCGGTCTCCTGCAGCTCGGCAGCGACCACGGGCTCGGCGCCAATCGTTGCGACAGGCGCGGGCGTCTCGTCGGCGTGATCGTGGTCGTGATGATCATGCTCGCCATCGTGACCATGGTCATGATCGTGAGCGTGAAGGTGCCCGTCATCATGGGCATGATGATCGTCGTGATCATGCTCGCCATGATCATGATCGTGGTGATCGTGAGCTTCGTGCTCGCCGTGATGCTCTACGTCGGCGTGCAGATGCTCGCCTTCGTGCAGGGCGCCCTCGGCGTGCTCCGGCAGCGCCGCGCCTTCGATCGGCTGGGCCGCGGGATCTGCGCCTTCGACGATGTCGCTGCGCACGCGCTCGCCATGACCGCGGCGGCGGGCGTTGCGGTGGCGCGAACGGCGACGGCCGTGGGAGCGGTTCTCGCTCTCTTCCTCGGCCTCGCGATGGGCCTGTTCCTCGGCCTCGATCAGTGCCTGACGGTCGGCGACCGGGATCTGGTAGTAGTCGGGATGGATTTCGCTGAAGGCGAGGAAGCCGTGGCGGTTGCCGCCATATTCGACGAAGGCGGCCTGGAGCGAGGGTTCGACCCTTGTGACCTTGGCGAGGTAGATATTCCCGCGCAGTTGCTTGCGTTGCGCGGTCTCGAAATCAAACTCTTCGACGCGATTGCCGCGGACCACGACGACCCGGGTCTCTTCCGGGTGGGTGGCATCGATCAACATCTTGTTGGGCATGTCTTAACTCTTGGCGGCGGCGGGCGCGATTCACCGTGGGCGCTAGCTGCGCTGCCGGGTGACGCGACGGTCCACCTGATTCGGGGGTGAGGGGAAGGCCGAAACGCCGTCTCTCGCGCCTTGCCGAACCGGAAGCTTCAGGACCAAGGCGGCGCGCGGGATTTTCACTCCGCAGCGTCGCGAATGATCCTTCAGAATTCGTCGGCACAGTCTGGCGCATCAAGCGTCGGCCCGTATGAAACATTGGGCGGCGAGGCCGCCCTTCAATCAGTTGCTGCTGGCCAGGCATGGCGCGAGCGCGCTCGCCTTGAGGATCACGAACCGCTCCCTTGGGATCAAGGGACCGGGTAATGGGTTACGTCGCTGTCAGAACTGTCCCGGTAACGCGAGAGGTAACCCAGGACCGTCCGCCGCCGGCGCTTGACCCGCTCCACCTCGCTGCCGCGCACCGCGCTGGTCTTAGAGGGGAACGGAAAAACGCTGGAATTCCCAAACCTTGAGAGTTCCGGCGCTGCACCGGGAGGCTGAATGCGACACAACCGGAAATATCGGCCGTCAGCATTCCGTACATACGAGGAATGAGCCATCGGTGCAAGGGAGCGTCGCACGGCGGTCACAGTCAGCGAGTTTCGCGTTTCTGTCATTAAGGATCAATTAACCCTGTGGTTCTATTGCGTTAAAAGGGCTGCTCGGAGGCACGGAATCGGTGGCGAGCCGCACAAATCAACGGGTTTTGCTGGGATGCGCACTTCTGTGCGCCGCAGCGTTGCCGTGCGCTGATTCCTCGCGCCTGAGCGCTGCAGAAAGCCAGGCGCAACCCACTGTTGCGGTAGCGAATTTTCCAGTCGCCTCCGCCGCCCGGCTGGCCGGCGACGGCAAGCAGACCCGCTTCATTCTCGACATCGACCAGACCGTTACCTTCCGTGCGGTCACGCTCGCAGACCCGTACCGGGTCGTCGTTGACGTGCCGCAGGTCAATTTTCAGCTGCCCGCGGGCACGGGGGTCGGGGGGCGCGGCCTGGTCAAGGCCTTCCGCTACGGGCTCGTCATGCCCGGCGGCTCGCGAATCGTGTTCGACCTGACGGGACCGGCCCGGATCGCCAATTCCTATGTGCTGGAGGCGGCCAACGGCCAGCCGGCCCGGCTCGTGCTGGAGCTGGAGGAGGTCGACCGGACCGCCTTCGTGCAGTCGCTCGCACCTGAGAACCGCCCCGAGCTGCGACCCACGATCGCCGAGGCGCAGCCTGCAACGGCTCCCGCGACGACAACCCCGGACACGGCGCAGCAGAAGGCCGATGGCCGCCCGGTGGTCGTGATCGATCCCGGCCATGGCGGCATCGACAACGGCACGCAGTCGAGCGGTGAGAGCGAGAAGAACCTGGTGCTGGCCTTTGGACTGGCGCTCCGCGACAAGCTGGAGAAGGCCGGCAAATACCGTGTGGTCATGACGCGGGACGACGACACCTTCATTCCCCTCAATGACCGCACCAAGATCGCCCGGAATCTGAAGGCCGCCTTGTTCGTCTCTATTCACGCTGATGCGCTGCCCCGTGCCGAGGGCGATGCGCAGGGCGCGACCATCTATACGCTGTCCGACAAGGCGTCCGACGCCGAAGCCCAGCGGCTGGCGGACGCGGAAAACCGGGCGGACGCGATCGCAGGCTTCAACCTCGCCGAGGAGCCGACCGACGTCGCCGACATCCTGATCGACCTCACGCAGCGGGAAACCCGCACCTTTTCAAACCGTTTTGCCCGTCTTCTGATGGGCGAGATGAAGTCGACGGTACGGATGCACAAGCATCCCCTGAAGTCGGCGGGCTTCAGGGTGCTGAAGGCGCCCGACGTGCCCTCGGTGCTGGTCGAGATCGGTTATGTCTCAAATAAGGGCGATCTCGAGCATTTGGTCTCCGAGGGCTGGCGGTCGCGTGCCGTGGGCTCGATGGCGCAGGCGATCGACGGGTTCTTGACCAAGCGGATGGCCACGGCGGGATCGTCAAATTGACGACCGGGGGGGATCGTCGCATTGAAAGGGTTTTTCCGTCCCGCCGCAAAAGCCCTAGTTTGGCCACAGCCGGCGCTTTATAAAAATGCCGCAGGGGGTTCCGGAATCGGAGAGAATCCCGCTCGGCAAGCGTCTAAAGTCCGGCACTGATGGTATTGCGTAAGCCGGTGAATTCGTGACGTGAAGATTGGCCCCTGTTTGGGTGCCAAGGGGCTGATACTGAGCTGATCCAGAGATTGAACGGATAAACACATAATGCGCTTGCTGGTGCGGTTCATGGGCTTCCTGTTCGCCGCGGGAACGGTGGTGTTCCTTGTTGGTGTCGGGGCCGTGGCAGGCCTGATCTGGCATTTCTCCAAGGACTTGCCCGACTACTCTCAGCTTCAGGATTACGAGCCGCCGGTGATGACCCGCGTGCACGCGGTCGACGGCTCGCTGCTCGGTGAGTACGCCAAGGAGCGGCGGCTGTATTTGCCGATCCAGGCGGTGCCGAAGCTCGTGATCAACGCGTTCCTCGCGGCCGAGGACAAGAATTTCTACGAGCATGGCGGCATCGACTACACCGGCATGGCGCGCGCGGGCGTGGTCTACATCCAGAATTACGGCTCGAACCGGCGTCCGCAGGGTGCCTCCACCATCACTCAGCAGGTCGCCAAGAACTTCCTTTTGACCAACGAGGTCTCCTTCGCCCGCAAGATCAAGGAAGCCTTGCTCGCGATGCGGATCGAGAAGACCTACTCGAAGGACAAGATTCTCGAGCTGTATCTGAACGAAATCTATCTCGGTCTGGGTGCCTACGGCATTGCAGCCGCCTCGCTGGTCTATTTCGACAAGTCGGTGAACGAGCTGACGGTGGCGGAAGCGTCCTATCTGGCCGCGTTGCCGAAGATGCCGGCGACGCTGCATCCGGTCCGCAACCGCGACCGCGCCATCGAGCGCCGCAACTACGTCATCGACCGTCTGGTGGAGAACGGCTGGATCAAGCAGGCCGACGCCGACAAGGCCCGCAAGGAGCCGCTGGCCGTCACCAACCGGTCCAACGGCGCCCACACCTTCGCCGGCGAATATTTTGCCGAGGAAGTCCGCCGCGACATCTTCGAGCGCTACGGCGAGAAGAAGCTGTATGAGGGCGGTCTGTCCGTCCGCACCACGCTGGATCCGAAGATCCAGGTCATGGCGCGCAAGGCCATGGTCTCGGGCCTCGTGAACTATGACGAGCAGCAGGGCTATCGCGGCGCCATGAGCAAGCTCGATATTTCGGGCGATTGGGGCGTCAAGCTCGCCGAGATCAAGTCGCTGTCCGACATCTCGCCTTGGCGCATGGCGGTGGTGCTGGAGACCAGCGATCAGTCGGCGCGGATCGGCTTCCAGCCGAACCGCGAGCTTGGCGGAGCCGTGAGCAAGCAGCGCGAGACCGGCATTGTCACGGTTGACGGCGTGCGGTGGGCGCGAGCCGTGCAGGGCGGAACCAAAGGCAAGACGCCGACAGCGGTGTCGCAGGTGCTGCAGCCCGGCGACGTCATCTATGCCGATCCGCTCTACAAGGATGGCCAGCCGGTCGAGGGCCAGTACCGGTTGCGCCAGATCCCCGAAGTGTCCGGTGCAATGGTGGCGATGGATCCCTGGACCGGCCGCGTGCTCGCCATGGTCGGCGGCTTCTCGTTCGACCAGAGCCAGTTCAACCGCGCCACTCAGGCCTATCGGCAGCCAGGTTCGTCGTTCAAGCCGATCGTCTATTCGGCCGCCCTCGACAACGGCTATACACCCTCGACCGTCGTGCTCGACGCCCCCATCGAAATCGACCAGGGGCAGGGCGCCGGCGTGTGGCGGCCTGAAAACTTCTCCTCAGGCAAATTCCAGGGACCGGTGACGCTGCGCAACGCGCTGCGGCAATCGCTCAACACCGTGACGGTGCGGCTCGCGCAGGACATCGGCATGCCCCTGATCGGCGAATATGCCCGCCGTTTCGGTGTCTATGACGAACTGCCGAACTATCTCTCCTATGCGCTGGGCGCCGGCGAGACGACGGCGATGCGCATGGTCACGGCGTACTCGATGCTCGCCAATGGCGGCCGCCGGGTGAAGCCGACGCTGATCGATCGCATCCAGGACCGCTACGGACACACCATCTTCAAGCACGACCAGCGTGAATGCCGCGGCTGCGACGCGCCGGGCGGCTGGAAGAACCAGGCCGAGCCGCAGCTGATCGATCGCCGCGAGCAGGTGCTGGACTCCATGACCGCCTATCAGATCACCGAGCTGATGGAAGGCGTGGTGCAGGCCGGTACGGCCACGGTCATCAAGGAAGTCGGCAAACCCGTCGCCGGCAAGACCGGCACCACCAACGAGGCCAAGGACGCCTGGTTCGTCGGCTTCTCTCCCGACGTCGCCGTCGCCATCTATATGGGCTACGACAAGCCGCGTCCGCTGGGTAAAGGCAATGCCGCCACCGGCGGCCATCTGGCCGCTCCCATCGCGCGCGATTTCCTCAAGCTCGCGCTCGCCGACAAGCCCGCCGTTCCGTTCAAGGTGCCTGCCGGCATCAAGCTGGTCCGCGTCGTCTCCAAGACCGGCATGCGCGCCGGCCCCGGCGAGACCGGCGGAACCATTTTGGAGGCCTTCAAGCCGGGCACGGCGCCGCCGGATAATTATTCGGTCATTGGCGTTGCCGACGCTGACGGGCGTGGCGGCGGCATGCCGGCCTCGCAGCAGCAGCAGCCGGATTCCGGCTTCTTCATGCAGCCGGGCACCGGCAGGCTGTACTGAGGCTAGAACAATAGGGACGTTATCGCGTCAGCGGTTGCGCTTTGCAGCCGCCGCCGCTACATCCCCCACTCAATTGCACGCGGGATTCCGCGAGACCAGAGAACGACATGCGCGCCGAAATCGAACGGTTGGTAGAAGAGATCAAGCAGTCAGTCGGGCTGCTGAGGAGGCATCTTTGACGTCGAGAAATCGACGGCGCGCCTCGCCGAGCTGAACAAGCTCGCAGAAGATCCCAATCTCTGGAATGATCCCCAGAAAGCCCAGAAGCTGATGCAGGAGCGGACCTCGCTGGAGGATTCGCTCTCGGGCATCGGCAAGGTCGAGCAGGAGCTTGAAGACGACATTGGCATGATCGAGCTCGGCGAGGCCGAGGGCGATGCCGGCGTCGTCGCGGAAGCCGAAGCGGCTCTCAAGAATCTCAAGAAGGAAGTGGCGCGGCGCGAGCTCGAGGCGCTGCTGTCGGGCGAGGCCGACCGGTTCGATTCCTATCTCGAAGTCCACGCCGGCGCCGGCGGCACCGAGAGCCAGGACTGGGCGCAGATGCTGTTGCGCATGTACACGCGCTGGGCCGACACCCACGGCTTCAAGGTCGAGGTGCTGGAAGAGTCCGAGGGCGAAGAGGCCGGCATCAAGTCCGCGACGATCCAGGTCTCGGGCCACAACGCCTATGGCTGGCTGAAGACGGAAGCGGGCGTGCATCGCCTGGTGCGCATCTCGCCGTTCGATTCCAACGCGCGGCGGCACACCTCGTTCTCGAGCGTGCAGGTGTTCCCGGTCATCGACGACAGCATCAAGATCGATATCAAGGAAGCCGACGTCCGCGTCGACACCATGCGCTCGGGCGGCGCCGGCGGCCAGCACGTCAACAAGACCGAATCCGCGGTGCGGCTGACGCACATTCCGACCGGTGTCGCCGTGGTCTGCCAGGCCGGCCGCTCTCAGCACAAGAACCGGGCGCAGGCCTGGGACATGCTGCGCGCGCGCCTGTATGAAATCGAGTTGAAGAAGCGTGAGGAGAAGGCCGCCGCCGACCAGGCCGCCAAGACCGATATCGGCTGGGGCCATCAGATCCGCTCCTACGTTCTCCAGCCCTACCAGATGGTGAAGGATCTGCGCACGGGCGTGCAGACCTCGGACACCTCGGGCGTGCTCGGCGGCGATCTCGACGACTTCATGGCCGCGACGCTGGCGCAGCGCGCCTTCGGCACCACGGGTGCCGACATCGAGGACGTGGACTAGCCATGCCCCGCGTCGCCTTCATCGGATTGGGGCGAATGGGTCATGGCATGGCCGGGCGCTACCTCGATGCGGGCTTCACGGTGACGGTGTGGAATCGCAGCAAGGCCAAGGCTGAAGAGCTGATCGCGCGCGGCGCGCTTTGGGCGACCTCGCCCGAGGACGCCGCCATCGATGCCGACGCGGTCGTGACCATGGTGGCCGACGACGAGGCCTCGCGCGCGGTCTGGGTCGGGCCTGAGGGCGCGGCCAAAACCGCCAAGGCCGGCACCATCGCGATCGAATGCTCGACCGTCTCCTATGACCACGCCCGCGAGATGGGCCGCGAGCTCAACGCGCGCGGGCTGATCTACATCGATTGCCCCGTGACGGGATTGCCGGATGCGGCAGCCGCCGGGAAACTGACGCTGCTGGTCGGCGCCGACGCCGCCGATCTCGAACGTGCGCGGCCCTACCTCGAACCGATTGGTTCGACCATCCGCCATTTCGGCGCGGTCGGTTCCGGCACCGTCTACAAGCTGATCAACAATCTCATGGGGGCGATCCAGATCGCCGGCCTCGCCGAGGGCCTTGCGATCGCCGAGCAGGCCGGGCTCGACATGAAGCTCGTGCTGGAGTCGATCCAGGCAGGGGTGGCCGCAAGCCCGCAGGTAACGCGTCACTCCAAGCGCATGGTCGCCCGCGATTTTTCCGGCGCGACCTTCACGGCGGCACTGCGGCACAAGGATGCGGCCTACGCCGTGAAGCTCGCCGAGAGCCTCTTGGCGGACAAGCCGCTGGTCTCGCGCGCCGCGGTGGAAGCCTACGCGCAGGCGAAGGCTGCGATGCCGGATGATGATGAAGGCAAGATGATCGAGCTGGTGTCGCGGCCGAAGAAGCCGTCTTAGCCGGTCGCATCCACATGGGGCAGCCTCGTTCGGAACGCGGTCTCGGCATTGCCCTCGTCGTCGCCGCTGCGATTGCGTGGAGCACGGCGCCGTTCTTCACGCGCCTTCTGCCGTTTGATCCCTGGACCATTCTGTTCTGGCGCGGCCTGTTCGCCGGCAGCCTGGTCACCATGCTCCTCGTCGTGATGCAAGGCCGCGCCGGGCTGCGGCAGTTGCTAGTGCCGGGGAAGGCAGGCCTGCTCGTGGCCTCATTGTCCGCGATCGGCATGATTTCGTTCATTCCCGCGCTGCAGATGACCGACGTCATGAACGTGGCGGTGCTGATCGCAACACAGCCGTTCGTCGCGGCCGCGCTGGCTTGGCTGTGGCTCAATGAGGCCGCGACATGGCGCACGCTGATCGCGAGCCTGATTGCCTTTGCCGGCGTGGTGATCACGGTCGGCGGTGTGCAAGCCGGTGCCGATCTCGGTGGCATCGCGCTCAGTTGCCTGATGGTGCTCGCCATCTCCACCATGACAGTGGTGGTCCGGCGCCATCGCGAGACGTCGATGGTGGCGGCAGCCGCGCTGTCGAATTTCATCGGAAGCCTCGTCAGCCTTCCATTCGCCCATGACATCGCTCATGTCGGCGGCAACGGCCTCGCGATCCTCGCGATGTTCGGCTGCCTTCAGGTCGCGCTGGGCTTGACCTTCTACATGCTCGGCTCGCGCTTGCTGCCGTCAGGGCAGGCTTCCCTGATCGCGACGCTGGAAACGCCGCTGATGCCGTTCTGGATCTGGGTTGCCTTCCGCGAGATACCCGCCGTCCACGCGCTCATTGGCGGCGCGTTGGTGATTGGGGCGGTAGTTGCGGATATCGCGGGCGATCGCCAGTCACGGGGATGATCTCGAGCAATTTTGTCGGAAACCGGGTGGCGAGATTTTCCGCGTTGTCCTAGGCGAGCAGCCGCGCCGAGGTGAAACGCATGCCCCCAACCGACAACAGGATCGACGCGCGCGACTGGTCGCTGCTCGCGGTGCTCTCCGTTCTCTGGGGCGGCTCGTTCTTCTTCAACGGCGCCGCCTTGCGTGAATTGCCGCCGTTGACGCTGGTGTTCTTGCGGGTCGCGCTCGGGGCGGCCATTCTGCTGCCGCTGCTGCGCATGCAGGGGATCGGCTTACCCAAGAGCATTGTGGGCTGGAAGCCCTTCGTTGCGATCGGGTTGCTCAACAATGTCATTCCATTCTCGCTGATCGTGGCCGGGCAGACTTTCATCCCGAGCGGACTCGCGTCGATCCTGAATGCGACGACACCGCTGTTTACGGTGGTCGTGACGGCCGCGGCGGGCGAAGAGGCCTTGCAGCTGCGGCGCGTGGCCGGTGTGGGGCTCGGCCTTGCGGGCGTGATCATCCTGCGCGGATGGGGAATCGAGACGAGGTCGGGGCAGGGGCTTGGCATCCTGCTCTGCCTTGGCGGAGCCTTCAGCTATGGATTCGCCGCACTGGCAGCGCGGCGAATGCTGAAGGACTCTCCGCCGCTGGGCACGGCAACGTTTCAACTGATGGCATCGACGGTGATGATGGCAATCATCGCTGGCGTGGTGGAGCAGCCATGGCGCCTCGCAGTGCCGGGTGTCGCGACATGGTCCGCGGTGCTTGGCCTTGCGGCCCTGTCGACGGCGCTCGCCTACATCGTCTTCTTTCAGATCATACGGCGCTCCGGTGCGACCAATGTCATGCTGGTGACGCTGCTCATTCCCGTCACCGCCATCCTGCTGGGATGGCTGGTGCTGGGGGAGCCGATCTCGATGCGCGAGATCGCAGGCGCCATCGTCATTGGCAGCGCGCTGCTCGTGATCGACGGACGCATTTTGAACCTGCTGCGGCGCAGCGAGTAAATTCCGGATTCGCGGTTTCATCTCGCGGAAAATCGAAGCGCTTGCCAGCCGCGAACGGCCTTGCGACACTCCCCACAAAACAAGACTATAAAACAGGGGAGAGACCGATGCCGGGTCGTCGCAAAAACCTTGCTGCCCTCGCCATGCTTGCTGCCGGAGTGCTCGCCACGACACCGGTCTCGGCGCAGAAAAAATACGACCCCGGCGCCAGCGACACCGAAATCAAGATCGGCAACATCATGCCCTATAGTGGGCCGGCGTCGTCCTACGGTGTGATCGGCAAGACCGAGGCCGCCTATTTCAGGATGATCAACGATCAGGGCGGGATCAACGGCCGCAAGATCAACTTCATCAGTTATGACGACGCCTATTCGCCGCCGAAGGCGATCGAGCAGGCGCGCAAGCTGGTCGAGAGCGACGAGGTGCTGCTGATCTTCCAGCCGCTCGGCACGCCCTCGAATTCCGCGATCATGAAATACATGAACGCCAAGAAGGTGCCGCAGCTGTTCGTCGCGTCCGGCGGCACCAAGTTCGGCGACCCCAAGAACTTCCCGTGGACCATGGGCTTCCAGCCCAACTACCAGAGCGAAGGACGCATCTACGCCAAGTACATTCGCGATCATTTCCCGAGCAGCAAGATCGCCGTCTTCTGGCAGAATGACGACGCCGGCAAGGACCAGTTCAAGGGCCTGAAGGACGGGCTCGGCGACAAGGCCAGCATGATCATCGCCGACAAGTCCTACGAGGTCAGCGATCCCTCGATCGACTCGCAGATCGTCGCCCTGCACGATTCCGGTGCGGACATCTTCTTCTCATGGGCCGCGCCGAAAGGCTCGGCGCAGGCGATCCGGAAGGTCGGCGAGCTCGGCTGGAAGCCAAAATTCTTCCTGGCCAACACCGCGACCTCCGTCGCCTCGGTACTCAAGCCGGCCGGGCTCGACTACTCCAAGGACATCATCTCGACCATCTATCTGAAAGATCCGACCGACCCGGCCTGGGACAAGGATCCGGCCGTGGTGAAATGGCGGGAGTTCATGGACAAATATTACCCCGATGGCGACAAGACCAATTCCAACAACGTCTACGGTTATGTCCAGGCCGAGGCGATGGCGCAGGTGCTGAAGCAATGCGGCGATAATCTCACCCGCGAAAACGTCATGAAGCAGGCGGCAAACCTGAAGGACTATCACACCGACCTGATGCTGCCGGGCATCATGGTCAACACCTCACCGGACGATTATTTCCCGATCGAGCAGATGCAGCTGATGCGCTTCAACGGGCAAGCCTGGGAGCTGTTCGGCGACGTCATCACCGGCGAGGTCGGCCACGAGCGCAGCCAGTGATGATGTACAGTCGCCTTTTGTCGCGGGCTTAGCCCGCGCTGAGACGCACGCCGGCGCGGAGGAACTTCTGCGGATCGACCGCTTCGCCCTCGATGCGGGTCTCGTAGTGCAGATGCGGACCGGTGGAGCGACCGGTCGACCCGACCAGACCGACGACCTGGCCGATCTTCACGGTCTCGCCGACCCTGACGTTGATCTCGGAGAGATGGCCGTAACGGGTCGAAAGTCCGTTGCCGTGGTCGACCTCGACCATGCGGCCGTAACCGCCGGACCAGCCGGCCGACACCACCTTGCCGTTGGCGGTGACGCGAACCGGATCGCCGGTGGCGGCGCGGAAATCGAGCCCGGTATGCATTGCGGGCCGGCCGAGGAAGGGATCGCTGCGGACGCCGAAGCCGGAGGTGAACTCGACCTCGCCGATGACGGGCTTGCGGTAGGGCACCAGCGCCAGCGTGCGGTTGAGACGGTCCATCTCGGCGCGCGTGGTGTTGATGCGATAGAGCTGCTTCTCGAACGGTCCGGCATTGGCCGTCAGTTTGACCGGCACGAACGGACCACCCATCGCGGTGCGCGGCACGGCGGATTCGAGATTGGCGAGATTCAGGCCGAGATCGCTGACGACGCCGCGCATCCGGCGCATCCGTGAATCCATGCCTTCCTCGACGGCGCTGAGCGCCGCCATCTGGCGCCGTTCAACCTGGTCGAGCGAGGTCGTGAGCCGGACCAGGACGTTGTCGAAACCCTGGTTCTTGGCGAATTGGCTGGTCGGGGGCGCTGCGACAGTGGGTGCGCGCGATTCCAGGCGGGCCTCACGGTCCGGAGGCGCCACGAAAATCACGGTGTCGCTGATCGGCGAGGGTTTAGGCGTGCTCTGGCTCGAATCGCCGCGCTGGGGCGTCGCACGCGGAATCGAGCCGGTTACATCAGGCATGGCTCCGAGCGCCGTCGCCCGGGACTCCAGCGCCGTCTGGCGCTTCATGATCTGGTCGAGTTTCTGGTCGAACTGTTCCTGGTCGAGCAACTGGCGGCTGGTGGTGCGGTCGACCTTGGCGCGCAGCTCGGCGATGCGGTCCTCATAGGCGTATTGCATCTCGGCCTGGCGGGCGATCAGCCGGGTCAGGACGTCGTCACGGAAAGCGAAATAGGTAGCGGTTGCCGCCGACCAGAGACCGAGCAGCACCACCGTGCCAACCACGATCCAGAACACCACGGGCCCGAAGCGAACCTGCTTGCCGGCATGGACGATGGTGTAGGCGTCGTCGGTCGCGGGAAGGGGAATCGCTGCGGTTGCCGCGGGGGCAGGACGGCGTTGGGAGGCCCGTCCGCGGTCGTGAGGATGATGTTGGGCGTACTGCGAGTATTGGGCAGAACTTTTCGACATCGGCACTCCCGCGCCGGTCGGATGAGTCCGTACGGCCTAATTGCCGCAGCAATCTGGGCGGTCATGGTTAATTTTCCGGAAACGGGAACGCGCGAATTTAAAGGACTGGTTAAAGACTTCTTGCCGCTTCCAGCACCTCGTCGGCATGACCGTCGACCCGGACATTGCGCCAGATCCTGGCCAGTTTGCCATCGGCCCCGACCAGTATCGTGGTGCGAAGAATCCCAAGGAAGCTCTTGCCATACATGGACTTTTCGCCCCAGGCGCCATAGGCTTCCAGCAACTGGTGCGTCTCATCCGAGATCAGGGGGATACCGAGCTTGTGCTTGTCGCGAAACTTCTCCTGAGCCTTTAACGGATCGGCGGAGACGCCGAGCACGGCAGTGTCGGCAGCCGCGAAGGCACCGGCGAGGCGAGTGAAGTCGATCGCCTCCCGGGTGCACCCCGGGGTGTCGGCGCGGGGGTAGAAGAACAGGACGAGCTTTCGGCCGGCATAGTCCGCCAATGTGACGACCTCGCCGCCGTCGCGGGGCAGGCGGAAGGCGGGGGCCTTCTGGCCCTCGGTCAGGCCCGACTTCGCCTTGGCGGGCGGAGACACCGATTTGGAGGAATTTAACTGTTTCGATGCGGCCGTATGTGATCCTGCTTTTGCTAAGGTCCCGGTTGATTTGCTCGCCGGTGTCCGCGGCGTTTTCGCGGACTTTGTCGGAGTAGAGGCCCGCGTTTTCGGGACCTGCTTTTTAGCCGTCGGACTGCCGGAGGGCGTTTTGGACGATTTCGTTCGGGATTTCTTGGACATACGCCTTCCTTTCGACGCTTTCGGCGGGTCAACCGAAACGGTATTGCAGCTCTCGTCCGGTGTGCCGGAATCGCGCCCTCGGCTGGGCAAGTCTGGCGGCGCCGGAGTATGGTTACAAGGAATTCCACGCACCACCCCACTGCTCGTTGAACGCGCTCCCGGGGCGAAATGACGAACAGCAGGAATATTCGAGGTATGGCGGCAATGCCGGCGCAGGGAGCTTCGCTTCCCGCGGACGGCTGCGGTCCCGGCGGCGCTCAATCCTATGACGGGCGCCTGTATCGAGAGGCAATGGCAAGGAATAAGTCGCCCCAGGATTATAATCGGGACTTCGATCGGCGCGGCGTTCAGCAACAGCCGCAGGAATGGGACGATGCCGATTGGGATCCGGATCAGGAGGCGGCCGCGGGCCATCGCGCGCGCCGGCTGTTGTCGCGTTCCAATTCGGGCTTTCATCGCTTCGGTGACGGGTTTGGGGCGCTACGCCGCTGGCTGGCGGCCGATCGCTGGCTGAAGCGCGTCGTCCTTGTCGTCGGGACTCTCGCCGTCATCTTCATCGGCTGCTTCGGCGCGCTGTGGTGGCGGCTCGGTGCCGGCCCCATCAATCTCGACATTGCAACGCCATGGCTGGCGGCCGCGATCGAGGACAATATCGGTCACGGCAATACGGTTGAGATCGGAGGCACCCAGATCGAGCGCGCCGGCCGGGTTCGCATCGCCGTCCGCATCCGAGACATCATCGTCCGCGATCGCGATCACGCCATCGTTGCCAGCGCGCCGAAGGCTGAAGTGAAGCTATCGGGTGCCGGCTTGCTGATGGGTCACCTGCGCGCCGAGAGTCTCAATCTGGTCGATGCCGAACTCGCGATCCGCATCGCGCCCGACGGTACCGTCACCGTGTCCGCCGGCGATACCGCAAAGCCGCTGGCAACCGGCGTCGCCTCGAAGAAGGACGCGGGTCTGCCGCCGACATTCCCGCGCAACGGCGTCCCGCCGCCGCCATTCGCCACGGCGCCTGCGAACCAGGATCCATCCCAAGCTGCCTCTCAAGGCCCGCCTCAGGCGACGGCACAAAGCGGCATCCTTCAGGGCCTCGACTGGCTCGACAGTCTCAGCATGACCGGCCTCGACGGCCAGAATCTGAACGAGATCGGCCTGAAGAACGGCAATCTGATCGTCGACGATCAGCAGCGCGGCAGCAAATGGTCGTTTGAGAACATCACGCTCAGCCTGCGTCGGCCTAGCCGGGGTGGCGTCACGCTCAGCCTGGGCGAAGAGGGCGCGCGCCCGTGGATGCTGCGTGCCACGATCGGACCGGCCGAGAACGGCGTGCGCTCGGTCGACATCAAGGCCGACAAGGTCTCGACCTCCAACATCCTCCTGGCACTGCGGGTCAAGGATCTCACCTACACCGCCGACCTGCCGCTGACGGGCGAGCTCAAGGGCGAGCTCGGCCGCGATGGCGTGCCGACCTTCTTCCGCGGCAAGATCGCGGTCGGCGCCGGCAATATCATCGACACCGACACGCCGGACTATCCGATGGCGATCGACCAGGCCGAGATCAACGTCGAGTGGGACGCCAATCGGCGGGTGCTGGTGGCACCGTTCAAGATCCTGTCGGGCGCGAACCGCCTGACGCTTCTGGCTCATCTGGAGCCGCCCAACGGCACCATCAATGACTGGCAGCTCGGCTTCAGCGGCGGTTCGATCCTGCTCGGCGGCATCGACAACGAGCCGCCGCTCGTCTTCAACCGCATCGCGATCGGCTTCCGCTTCGACACCGACCACAAGCGCCTCTTGCTGACGCAGGCCGACATCAGCAATGGCGAGATCGGTGTCGCCGGCACGGGTGCGATCGACTATTCCGGCGAGCCGCGGCTGACGCTGGGCTTTGCGGGAACGCCGATGTCGGCCTCCGCGCTGAAGCGGATGTGGCCGACGCTGGTCGTTCCCGAGTTGCGCGAATGGGTGATCGAGCGGATCGAGCGCGGTACGCTCCAGCGCATCGAGATCGGCGTCAATTCGCCGACGAAGAACCTTCCGCGCAAGGGCCCGCCGATTCCCGACGACGGCCTCTCGGTCAACATCGTCGCGAGCGGCGTCGCGGTCCGTCCCGTAGACGGCATGCCCGTTGTGCACGATGCCGATCTGAAGGCGCGCGTGACCGGCCGCACCGCGACCGTGACCATCGGGCAGGGCATCGCCGATACGCCCGCCGGCCGCAAGGTCACGATTTCCGATTTCGTCTTCGAGGTGCCGGATATGGCGCCCAAGCCGTCGCCGTCGCGGACCAGGTTCCGCGTCGACGGACCCGTGCCTGCGGCGGCCGAGATGCTCTCGAATGATCGCCTGAGTGATCTGTCATCGACCGTCGTCGATCCCAACACCAGCAAGGGGACGTTCACGGCGAACATCCAGCTCGGCCTGCCGGTCAAGGGCGAGCTGACCAAGGCGGACACGACCTACGCCGTCACCGCCGATCTCAACGGTTTTGCCGCCGACAAGCTGGTGATGAACCAGAAGCTGGAGGCCAACAGCCTCAAGATCGTCGCGAGCAACACGGGTTATCAGGTCAAGGGCGACGTCAAGATCAACGGGCAGGCGGCCTCGCTCGACTATCGCAAGCCCGCCGAGGGCGACGCGGATGTCAGGTTGCAGGCGACGCTGGACGATGCGAGCCGGGCGCGCCTGGGATTCGATCTCAGCCCCGCCGTCAGCGGATCGTTGCCGATCAAGCTGTCGGGCAAGATCGCCGGCAGCCCCGATCAGACGACGAAGCTCGGCGTCGAGGCCGACCTGACCTCGGTCAAGCTCGACAACATCCTGCCCGGCTGGGTCAAGCTGCCGGGCAAGTCGGGCAAGGCCAGCTTCAAGGTCGTGCCGACCGCGCAATCGACGCGTCTGGAAGACATCGTCATCGAAGGCGGTGGCGCCTCGATCAAGGGCTCGCTCGAGGTCGACGCGAACGGCGATCTCATGAACGCGAACTTCCCGACCTATTCGCCGTCCGATGGCGACAAGGCGTCGCTGAAGGTGGAGCGCAGCCAGGATGGCGTCATCAAGGGCACGATGCGCGGCGACGTGTTCGACGGTCGCGGCTTCCTGAAGTCGGCGATCTCCGGCAATTCCAAGGACGACAAGAACAAGATGAAGAACGTCGATTTCGACATCGACGTGAAGCTCGGCGCCGTCGCCGGTTTCAACGGTGAGGCGATGCGCAGTGTCGATGCCAAGATGTCGAAACGCAATGGTGCCATCAAGGCGTTCACGCTGAGCGGCAAGGTCGGCAAAGACACGCCGGTGGCGGCTGACCTGCGCGGCGGCCGTGCGCAGGGCAACCGCGAGGTGATCTACCTCCAGACCAACGATGCCGGCGCGCTGCTGCGCTTCACCGACACCTACACCAAGGCGGTCGGCGGCCAGATGGTGGTGGCGATGGAGCCGCCGACATCCGAGCCGAACACCTCGCGCGAGGGCCTCATCAACGTCCGCGACTTCACGGTGAAGGGCGAGGCGCAGCTCGAACGCGTCGCCGCTGGCGCGCCCAACGGCACCGGCAACGGCGTCTCGTTCAGTGCGCTCCGCGCCGAGTTCACGCGGCAGAACGGTGCGCTGACGGTCCGCGACGGTGTGGTCAAGGGTCCCATGATCGGCGCCACCATCGAGGGCTCGATCGACTATCCCGGCAACCAGGTCTGCATGAGCGGCACCTTCGTGCCGATGTATGGCGTCAACAACATCTTCGGCCAGATCCCGTTGTTCGGCATCTTCCTCGGCGGCGGCAACAATGAAGGGCTGATCGGCGTGACCTATGAGGTCGTCGGCACACCGGCTGCGCCCGTGATGCGCGTCAATCCGATCTCGGCGATGGCCCCCGGCCTGTTCCGCAAGATCTTCGAGTTCAACACCGGCAAGCAGAACTCGCCGTTCGAGGAATTCCCCTCGCAGTCGAACGACGGTTCGACCGGCTCGACGCGCCAGCTCTCGAGCGGCTGCAGCCTGACGCGGCGGTAACCACCCATAGTCCCAAGTGCCCGTCATGCCCGGGCTTGTCCCGCCTGCGCGGCCGGAGCGGCTTCGGCTCGGCGAAGGCCGGGCATCCACATTCTTCGTCGCGGCCAAAAACGTAGATGGCCGGGACAAGCCCGGCCATGTGGCGACGCTCTCGCGCCAAATGTCTTGATTCTGGAGTGACGCGTTAGGCGGCGCGCACGCCCGCCAGGAAGGTGCCGACTTCACCGGAGAGCTGCTCGGCCTGCTTGGAGAGGTTCGAGGCGGCGGCGAGCACCATGCCGGCGGCGTTGCCGGTCTCGTTCGCGGCGGTCGAGACGCCGCCGATATTGGTGGTGACTTCCTTGGTGGCTTCCGCCGTCTGCGAGACGCTGCGGGCGATCTCGGCGGTTGCGGCACCTTGCTCCTCGATGGCAGCCCCGATCGAGGTGGCGATGCGGCTGACCTCCTCGATGGTGGCGGTGATGCCGCCGATGGCGTCGACGGCCTCCTTGGTCGCGCCCTGGATCTGGGCGATCTTGTCGCCGATCTCGCGCGTGGCTTCGGCAGTCTGGCTCGCCAGCGACTTCACCTCGGAAGCGACGACGGCAAAGCCGCGGCCGGCTTCACCGGCGCGCGCGGCCTCGATGGTGGCGTTGAGTGCGAGCAGGTTGGTCTGCGCGGCAATGCTGGAGATCAGCTCGGCGACGTGCTCGATCTGCTGGGCGCCGTCCGAGAGCGCACGCACGATGGTGTCGGTGCGGCGCGCGCTGTCGACCGCGCGGCCCGTGACTTCTGCGGACTGAGCGACCTGGCGGCTGATCTCGGTGATGGAGGAGGAGAGCTCCTCGGCGGCAGCCGCGACGGTCTGGACGCGCTGGCTCGCCTCGGTGGCGGCCGTGCCGACCACGGCGGCGCGGCGGTTGGTGCCTTCGGCCGTGGATGACATCGACTTGGCGGTGATCTCGAGCTCGCCGGAGCCCGAGGCCATCAGGCCGACGAGCTGACCGACGGAGGCATCGAAGCGATCGGCGAGGGCGATCAGGGCGTCGCGCTTCTCCTGCTCGCTGCGGGTCTTGGTGGCGACCTGCTCGGCTTCCAGGTTACGCGCCGTCAGTGCAGTCTGACGCAGGACTTCGAGCGTCTCGGCCATGCGGCCGATCTCGTCGCCGCGGTCGGTCTCCTCGACCGGCTTGTCGATGGCGCCTTCCGAAATCTCCTGCATGCGGTTCTTCTGGCGGTCGAGAGCGCCGAGCACGTCGCGGGCGATCAGCCAGGACAGCGTCGCCATCAGCAGCATCAGGCCGATGCCGATCGCGGCAAGCTCCAGCGTCAGCGCGCGCACGTCGGCGTCGATGTCGTCGACATAGAGACCGTAGCTGATGGTCGCGTTCCAGGGCGCGAATTTGCGCGCAAAGACGGTCTTGCGCACGGGCTCGGTCTGGCCGGGGCGGGGGTAAAGATAGGAGGTCACTCCGCCCTGTGCGGTCTCGCCGCCGGCCTCGATGATGGCGTCGGCGATCAAGACGCCGTTGGAGTCCTTGGCCCCAGTGATCTTGCCTTCCAGCTGCTGGTTGGCGCCGTTCACCAGGATGGAGGTGTCGGGGTTGTAGACAACGGGGTAGCCTTGGTTGCCGTTGAAGTTCATGCGGCGGCCACGCTGGTGGAACTGGGCCTTGGCGTCGGCCGGCGTCAGCTTGCCGGCAGCAACCTCTTCCTGAAGCGATTGCGCGTAGTTGTAGAGCAGCTCTACCGCAGTCCGCATCTGCTGGACGCGATCCTCCATCATGCGACTCTTGCTGAGGACGGACGATACGCCGATGATGGCCGTGACTGTGAGAGCTGAAAGACAGACCATGCTGGCGAGCTTGGTCCGGATCTTGAGATGACTCATCAGCTTCATCGCGGCCTCGAAAGAAATGGTTGTTATTGCTCGCGTCGGTAGCATGAAGTTCTTACCAATCATGAATGGACGCGTGCGACGTGCTGCCGCGCGCGCAGCGTCCGCAGCCGGATGCGCAAGCATGCAGGCGGAATCGCGCTGTGCCAGTGCGTGGCGCGTCAGGTCGTCGAGACAGATGATGTCGGAATTTGGTGGTGACCGAGCCGGGCCGGAGCGGCAATGAACCGATTCGTTCACCGCGTCGTCATGGCCGTGCTGCTCGTGGCTGCCCTCGTCCTGATCTGGAACGTGCTGGGCGCGCGCTGAGTCGGCACCGGCAGATCCGCCAGTGCCGACTTGCTTTCAGGTTAACTAGCGAGCGCCTCAGCGCCGTGCGTAGGCGTCGCCCGCCGCGTCGCTCTCCTTGCCCATCAGCGCATCGACGCTGACCGAACCGCCGCCGGCGGCCGCGAGGTAGAGGCAGGCGAAGCAGAACAGGATTGCTGCGGTGCCGCCATTGAGCAGCGGCAGGAACACAGGCGATTCGCCTTTGAGCATGTGGCCCATGAAGTAAGCGAAGGCCATTTCGCCCGAGAGAATGAAAGCGGTGAGGCGGGTGAACAAGCCGAGCATCAGAAGCGCGCCGAGCACGAGCTCGAGCGCACCGGCCGTCCAGATCAGCGGCGGGATGTTCGCGAAGTAGGGGAGCACCGGAAACTTGAAGATCTTTGCGATGCCGTACTGGAACAGCAGCAGTCCGGTGACGAAGCGAAACAGGCTCAAGAGAACCGGTTGAAAGCGAGTGAGATACGGAAAGTTCATTGGTTTGTGCCCTCCATCCAATGCTGCGACTTGGACCGCATTCGGTTTCGCCCTGCAAGCCGTGCACACTCGATTCGTCCTGACATTTTCGTCATGTCGGACAAAACACCGCAGGCCAGGATTTCAGCCCCGTGCGACCGCACTTTTTGCGCGTGTTCCCCGTCGCGCCCATCCGTAATTTGCCGGTGACGCGGATGCGCGCAAGTTACCTCCAGGAAACTTACCGCCGCAAGGCGGGCACGATCAGGAACGGGATCATCCCGAGCACCACGCTCGCAAGTGCGAAAGCAAGCAGCGCGTTATACCCGTGGGTCGCGTCATGGATCAGGCCGCCGCTCCAGGAGCCGAACGCCGAGCCGAGGCCACTGCCGATCGAGATGGTGCCGTAGATGGTGCCGACCCGCTTGCCCTGGAAAATCCTCATCGCCGTGGCGCTGATCAGCGGGCCGCGCGAGCCCATCATGCTGCCGAAGCAGACGACGAAACCGGTGAGCAGCAGGATGTTCGGAGAATACTGCAACAGCCACAGCAGGACGATGCCGAGGATCGAGATCGCGTAGCTCAGCAGCACCGACGGCCTGCGCCCGATCAGGCCGTCGAGCGCGGACACGCCGAGCATGCCGAACACAAGCACGACGCCGGAGAAGCCCCAGGCGGTCGCAGCCTGCAGCGGCGGGAAGCCGGCGTCGATCAGATAGGCCACGATCTGCGCGGCAATTGAGTACATGCCGACGGCAGTGAAGAAGAAGGTCCAGAACAGCGCCCAGAAGGCGTGATGGCGCATGGCACGGAGCAGCGTCCAGCCATTGTCGACGAAATCAGGATCGGTCCTTTTCACGACATGCGGCGAACCTGCAGCGAACAGCCGCCACGGCAGCAGCATCAGCGGGAGCAACAGGCCGAGTGCCGTAAAGCCGAATAGCTGGTAGGTGTCTCGCCAGCCGACGTGATCGATCAGGAGCTGCGAGGCCGGCAGCAGCGCCAGCACGCCGCCGCCCATCGCCGAATACACCACCGACATTGCAGTCGGCAGACGGGGCCCGAACCAGCGGCCGAGCAGGATCGAGTTCGGCACGATGCCGATGAAGGCAACGCCGATGCCGACGCAGAGGCCGATCGAGAGTTGGAACTGCCAGAGATGTTGCGCGTGGGCTGCGACCAGGAATGCCGCGCCCAGCAGCAACAGCCCGAGCGCATAGACGATGCGTGGTCCGGAATGGTCGAACAGGCGTCCGACGAAGGGCGCAGTGAGACCGCTCGCGAGCCAGGTCAGTGAATAGACCGAGACGATCTGCGCGCGGTCCCAGCCAAAACTTTCCGAAATCGGTTTCAGGAACACCGTAAAGCTGTCGCCGAGCCCGCGGCCGAGCACGGCCAGCGTGAAGCACAGCGCGAGCACGACGAGCGCGGTGCGAACAGCGTCCCGCTGATCGCTCGCGACGTTCTCCCTGGGAGTGTTCTGATCCATTGCCTGTCAGGGAGCGCGCATCCGTGCGCCCTGACAAGCAGCGAAAAGCTCATACGCCTATGCAGGCTTAAGGAGGACGTGCTTCTTCTTGCCGAAGGAGAGCTTGATCACGCCCTCGGGCGTCAGATTGTTTGCCGACAGTGCCATCTTTTCGTCAGTGACCGGCTCGTCGTTGACGCGAAGGCCGCCGCCCTTGATCTGGCGCCGGGCTTCGCCGTTGGAAGCAACGAGGCCCGCCTTGACGAAGGCGTTGAGCACGCCGAAGCCGGCGTCGATCTCGCCCCGCGGAATTTCCACCGTCGGCAGGGTTTCGGCCAGCGCGCCTTCCTCGAAGGTGCGGCGCGCGGTCTCCGCCGCCTCGTTCGCGGCCTCGCGGCCGTGCAGCAGCGCGGTCGCTTCAGTGGCGAGCACCTTCTTGGCCTCGTTGATCTCCGAGCCGCCGAGCGCTTCGAGCTTCCTGATCTCAGCCATCGGCAGCGTCGTGAACAGCTTCAGGAATTTGCCGACGTCGGCATCCTCGGTGTTGCGCCAGTACTGCCAGAAATCATAGGGCGAGAACGCGTCGGCGTTGAGCCAGACTGCGCCTTGCGCGGTCTTGCCCATCTTGGCGCCCGATGCGGTCGTCAGCAGCGGCGTCGTCAGCGCGAACAGCTGGTGCGTGCCCATGCGGCGGCCGAGATCGACGCCCATGATGATGTTGCCCCACTGGTCCGAGCCGCCCATCTGCAATTTGCAGCCGGTGCGCTTGGCAAGCTCGACGAAGTCGTAGGCCTGGCAGACCATGTAGTTGAACTCGATGAAGCTCATCTCCTGCTCGCGCTCGAGGCGCAGCCGGACGGAGTCCATGGTCAGCATGCGGTTGACCGAGAAGTGCCGGCCGACGTCGCGCAGCATCTCGATCCAGTTCAGCTTGGTCAGCCACTCCGCATTGTCGAGCATGACGGCGTCGCTTGCGCCGCTGCCGTAGCGCAGCACTTTCGCGAACACGCCGCGGATCGATTCCTTGTTGGCCTCGATCTCGGCAATGGTGCGCATCGCGCGCGTCTCGTCCTTGCCGGAGGGATCGCCCACCATGGTGGTGCCACCGCCCATCAGCGTGATCGGCTTGTTGCCGGACTGCTGCAGCCAGTGCAGCATCATCATGGTCAGGTAATTGCCGATATGCAGCGAGCGGGCGGTGCAATCGTAGCCGACATAGGCGGTCGCCTCGCCCTTGGCGGCGAGCGCGTCCAGCCCCTCGAAATCGGAGCATTGGTGGATGAAACCACGTTCCTGCAGGATATTGAGGAAATCCGATTTAAATGCAGTCATCTGTCGGCATGCCCAACAATTCTTGGTTTACTGTTTCGGGAGCAATTTAAGGGTCTTCCGTGGGAACCCGATTGCTGCCCGCCACTTGGCGCTGTGGCATTATAAGATGTGTCCCTCTGGCACAAGATCGGCATGCCGGAGGGGGTCTTTTGAGGACGCTGATCCATGATGTTGACGGCACTCGGTTTGATGAGCGGCACCTCGCTGGACGGGGTGGATGTCGCGCTGATCGAAACCGATGGAAAACAGGTGAAGGCATTTGGGCCGTCCGGCTACCGGGCCTATAGCCCTGCGGAGCGCAATCTGTTGCGTCAGGCCCTCTCCGAGGCTGTGCACCTGGCGCAACGTGACGCCCGGCCAGGCATCCTGGCCGAGGCCGAGCGCGCGGTGACACGGGCCCATGCCGAGGCGGTTGCCGCCTTCTTCGCCCAGAACCGAATGAAGCCCGAGGATGTCGACATCGTCGGCTTCCACGGCCAGACCGTGCTGCACCGCCCCGAGCGGCGCCTGACGGTGCAGATCGGTGACGCCGCGGCGCTGGCGAAGGCGATCCATATCCCAGTAATGCATGATTTCCGCGCCGCCGACGTCGAGGCCGGCGGGCAGGGGGCGCCCTTCGTACCAGTCTACCACCGCGCGCTCGCCAACTCGCTGGATCGCGAGGGGCCGATCGTCGTGGTCAATATCGGCGGCGTCTCCAACATCACCTATATCGACGGCAACGATACGCTGATCGCCTGCGACACCGGCCCCGGCAACGCGCTGCTGGACGATTTCATGTACCGCACCATGAACCAGGCGTTCGATGCGGAAGGAAAGTTCGCAGCCCTCGGGAAGGTCGAAGAGGTCTGGATCGCTCGCGCGCTGGAGCTGCCGTTCTTTGCGCTGCCTCCGCCGAAATCGCTCGATCGCAACGATTTTGCCGCCTTGAGACTCGGCGACGTGGCGCCGGCCGACGGTGCGGCGACCCTGACCGCCTTCACCGCGACGGCGATCACCCGCATCATCCCGTTGCTCCCGCGTCGGCCGCGCAGCTGGATCGTCTGCGGCGGCGGCGCCCGCAACCTCACCATGCTCCGCATGTTGCGGGAGCGGGTGGGATCGGCGACAGTCGAGGCCGCCGAGACGCTCGGCTGGGCCTCCGACGCCATCGAAGCCCAGGCCTTCGGCTTCCTCGCGGCGCGCGGGCTGAAGGGCCTGCCATTGTCCTATCCGACCACCACGGGCGTGCCGATGCCGATGACGGGCGGGGTGATCGCGCGGCCCTGAGGACGGGCGATCAATGCAGATGCATTGAACTTGACGAGTGCATGCAACTGCATCTATATTGGATGTAGTCGCATCAATCGCCGGGATCATTGCCATGACGACCGCACTTGAGACGCCCGCTTCGCTCAAACTGATCAGCCACAAGCTTTGTCCCTACGTGCAGCGCGCCGTGATCGCGCTGACGGAGAAGGGCGTTCCGTTCGAGCGGGTCGATATCGATCTCGCCAACAAGCCGGACTGGTTCTTGAAGCTCTCGCCGCTCGGCAAGGTGCCGGTGCTGGTTGTGACGACCGACAAGGGCGAGGTCGCGCTGTTCGAGAGCAACGTGATCTGTGAATACATCGAGGAGACGCAAGCAGGCCTCAAGCTGCATCCGGCGGATGCGCTGAACCGTGCCGAGCATCGCGCCTGGATGGAGTTCGGCTCGGCGATCCTCGGCGACCTCTGGGGACTGGAGACGACGACGGATCCGGCGACCTTCGAAACCAAGCGCCAGGCGCTCGCTGCGAAATTCGCGCGCGTCGAGGCAGCGCTTGGCGTAGGCCCGTATTTCGCAGGCAATGCGTTCAGCCTGGTCGATGCGGTGTTCGCACCCGTCTTCCGCTATTTCGATGTGTTCGACGAACTGACCGAGCTCGGCATCTTCAGCGATCTGCCGAAGATGCGGGCGTGGCGTGCGGAGCTGGCGAAGCGTCCGAGCGTACGCACCGCGGTCGGCGCCGACTATCCGCAATTGCTGCGGGCTTTCCTGGTGCGGCACGACGCCCATCTGCTCAAGCTCGCCGCCTGAGGCGAGCCGATGTCACAATCCATGGCCTGGCTGATGCTGGTGATCGCCGGCGCGCTCGATGTCGGCTGGGCGATCTCGATGAAGTACGCGGAAGGCTACACGCGGGTGGGCTGGAGCATTGCTTCGCTCGTGCTGCTCGCGGCCTTCGTCTTCCTGCTCGGGCGCGCCTTGAAGGTGCTCGAGGTCGGCGTTGCCTATTCGGTGTGGACCGGCATCGGGGCTGCCGGAACCTTCGTCATGGGCGTGGTGCTGTTCGGCGAGACCTTGAGCGCGATGAAGCTTGCCGGCATCGCGCTCGTCTTGACGGGGATCGCCGCGCTCAAGCTGGCTTGAGCTGCGAGCCTTGGCTTCGTAGCCCGGATGGAGCGGAGCGCAATCCGGGGCCGTGTATCCGCGGATGGAGTTTCCCGGATTTCGCTTCGCTCCATCCGGGCTACAAAATCTCAGCGCACGTTCGCGAGCCGCATGTCGAGATAGGCGGTGATGGTTTCCATCAGCGGCTCGAGCTTGGCGTCGAAGAAATGGTTGGCGCCGGGGATGACCTGCTGGTCGATCACGATGCCCTTCTGCGTCTTCAGCTTCTCGACCAGCGTGTTGACGTCCTTCGGCGGCACCACCGCGTCCTTCTCGCCATGCACGATCAGGCCCGACGACGGGCAGGGCGCAAGGAACGAGAAGTCGTAGAGGTTGGCCGGCGGCGCGATCGAGATGAAGCCCTCGACCTCGGGGCGGCGCATCAGAAGCTGCATGCCGATCCAGGCGCCGAAGGAGAAGCCGGCGACCCAGCAAGCGCGCGCTTCGGGATTGATGGTCTGCGCCCAGTCGAGGGCTGCGGCGGCGTCCGACAATTCGCCGGTGCCGTGGTCGAACGAGCCCTGGCTGCGGCCGACGCCGCGGAAATTGAAGCGCAGCACCGAGAAGCCACGATGCGCGAACGCATAATAGCACTGGTACACGATCTGATGATTCATCGTGCCGTGAAACTGCGGATGCGGATGCAGGATCATCGCGATCGGCGCGTTCTTCTGCTTGGCCGGGTGATAGCGGCCTTCGAGACGGCCGGCAGGGCCAGTGAAAATAACTTCAGGCATCGATGATCTCTTGATTGACTTGCTGGAGAGACGATCCTCGGCAATCAACCGATTGTGGCCTCATCGGCAGGTGCCGACGGAAGCGCGAATGAAGGGTGAGAAGGCGCGCCTTGCGGTGATGCGCTGAAGGCGTGCGGTGACTTGACGGTGCGGGTTCTAACATAGGCAGAGGGTCAAAAAGCAAGCATCTTGAACATCACCCAATGGGCTCAAGGCGTTAGCGTGTCATGGTCGCGTCATCGGCTGCCGCGGATCTGGAATCGCCCGTTGCCAAGCGCATGTCGGGGCGCCATGTCGAGCTGGAGGGGCCCCACGGGCCAAGTTTCCCAGGCAAGGTAATATAATACTAGATGCAGAACCGCGTTTATCTCGACTGGAATGCGACCACACCGCTGCGCGCCGAAGCGCGACGCGCGATGCTCGCCGCCTGGGACCTGGTCGGCAACCCGTCCTCAGTCCATGCCGAGGGGCGGGAGGCGCGACGGCTGGTCGAGGAGGCCCGCGCCGCGCTCGCGGTGGCGGTAGGGGCGCTGCCGCGGAACGTCGTCTTCACCTCCGCTGGCACGGAAGCCAACGCGCTGGCGCTGTCGCCTGGCCTGCGGCGGTCATCCGGCGGCCCGGTCGAGCGGCTGCTGGTCTCGGCCGTGGAGCACGCTTCGGTGCTGGCCGGTGGCCGGTTCCCGGCGGACAGGGTCAGCCCGATCCCGGTGACGCGTTCCGGTGTGGTTGACCTCGACCATCTCACTAGTCTGCTCGGTGGCGGCGCCCCGGCACTGGTTTCCGTCATGGCCGCGAACAACGAAACCGGCGCGCTCCAGCCGGTCGCCGAGGTCGCCCGGATCGTCCACGAGGCCGGCGGCCTCCTGCACGTCGATGCAATCCAGGTGCTTGGCAAAATCCCATTTGAAATCAACGCCATGGGCGCGGATCTTGCGACTTTTTCTGCACATAAGGTCGGCGGCCCCAAGGGCGTCGGCGCTCTGGTCGTGGCGGAGGGACTGACGGGACTGGAGCCGTTGTTGCGGGGAGGCGGCCAGGAGCTGAACCGACGCGCGGGAACCGAGAATGTTGCGGGAATCGCCGGCTTTGGCGCAGCGGTGAAGGCCGCGCTTCAGACTCTTTCCGAAGATGCGGAACAGATGGCAACCCTCAGAATTCGCTTGGAAAACGGCATCCGAGCAATCGCCGGCGCAACGATCTTCTCGGACGAGGTGACGCGGTTGCCAAATACCGTCCTTTTCACCGCGCCCGGCCTCAAGGCTGAAACCGCCGTGATCGGCTTCGACCTCGAGGGCATCGCAGTCTCCTCGGGTTCGGCCTGTTCCTCGGGTAAGGTCCAGCCGTCCCATGTGCTGTCGGCCATGGGGTATGATCCCGCCGTGGCCCAGGGAGCGGTGCGCGTCAGTCTGGGCTGGTCCACGGAACTCGAAGACATCAATAGGGCGTTAGAGGCTTGGCGAAAGCTCGGTAATACCCTACTTAAGAGCTAAGCGATGAAACACGGCTTGAACGGTTCTAAGCACGTGCTTTCCGCCAAAAAACATCGTAATAGACACCGTAATAATCGTTCGAGTTTGATCCACCGCGGTCCTTGAAACCGCGAGCGGAGGATGGAATGCCAGCCGTACAAGAGACGGTCGAGCGCGTGAAGCGCATCGACGTCGACCAGTATCGTTATGGGTTTGAGACCCTGATCGACTCCGAGAAGGCCCCCAAGGGGCTTTCGGAAGAGATCGTAAAATTCATCTCGCAGAAGAAGAACGAACCCGACTGGATGCTCCAGTGGCGGCTCGAGGCCTATCGGCGCTGGCTGACCATGACCGAGCCGACCTGGGCGCGCGTCGACTATCCCAAGATCGACTTCCAGGACCTCTATTACTACGCGGCGCCGAAGCCGAAGAAGACGGTCACCTCGCTGGACGAGATCGATCCGGAGATCCTGAAGACCTACGAGAAGCTCGGCATCCCCTTGCGGGAAGTTGCCATGCTCGAAGGCGTCGAGCCGAAGGTAGGCGAAGAAGATCCCGCCCGCCGGAAGATCGCGGTCGACGCGGTCTTCGATTCGGTGTCGGTTGCGACCACCTTCAAGGCGGAGTTGAAGAAAGCCGGCGTGATCTTCATGCCGATCTCTGAGGCGATCCGCGAGCACCCTGAACTGGTGCAGAAATATCTGGGCTCGGTGGTTCCGACCTCGGACAATTTCTACGCGACACTGAACTCGGCGGTGTTCTCCGACGGCTCATTCGTCTACGTGCCGCCGGGCGTGCGCTGCCCGATGGAGCTGTCGACCTATTTCCGCATCAACGAGCGCAATACCGGCCAGTTCGAGCGCACGCTGATCATCGCCGACAAGGGCGCCTACGTTTCCTATCTCGAGGGCTGCACCGCGCCGCAGCGCGACGAGAACCAGCTGCACGCCGCCGTGGTCGAGCTCGTCGCGCATGACGATGCCGAGATCAAATATTCGACGGTGCAGAACTGGTACCCCGGCAATTCGGAAGGCAAGGGCGGCATCTACAATTTCGTCACCAAGCGTGGCGACTGCCGCGGCAACCGTTCCAAGATCTCCTGGACCCAGGTCGAAACGGGTTCGGCGATCACCTGGAAGTATCCGAGCTGCATTCTCCGCGGTGACAATTCGAGCGGCGAGTTCTACTCGATCGCGATCTCGAACGGCTTCCAGCAGGTCGACTCGGGCACCAAGATGATCCATCTCGGCAAGAACACGTCGAGTCGTATCATCTCCAAGGGCATCGCGGCCGGCAAGTCGCAGAACACCTATCGCGGCCTCGTTACCGCGCACCGGAAAGCGACCGGCGCGCGCAACTTCACCGCCTGCGACTCGCTGCTGATCGGCGATAAATGCGGCGCGCACACCGTGCCGTACATCGAGGCCAAGAACTCCTCGGCGACGTTCGAGCACGAAGCGACGACCTCGAAGATCTCCGAGGACGTGCTGTTCTACTGCATCCAGCGCGGTCTCTCGCAGGAGGAGGCGGTCGGCCTCGTCGTCAACGGCTTCGTCAAGGACGTGCTGCAGCAACTGCCGATGGAGTTCGCGGTGGAAGCGCAGAAGCTGATCTCGATCTCGCTTGAAGGGTCGGTCGGTTAATACCGACCCTCGCGGTGCGCTTAGGCGCTCCATGCATCATTTGAATAGACTGGACACCAAAATGGCTTTGCTTGAAGTGAAAGACCTCAAGGTTCGTGTCGAGGAGCGTGAGATCCTCCACGGGCTGACGCTGACCGTGAACGAGGGCGAGGTCCATGCGATCATGGGGCCCAACGGCTCCGGCAAATCGACGCTCTCCCACGTCATCGCCGGCAAGCCCGGCTACGAGGTCACCGACGGCCAGATCCTGTTCAAGGGCGAGGATCTCCTGGAGATGAGCCCGGACGAGCGCGCCGCCAAGGGCGTGTTCCTGGCGTTCCAGTATCCGGTCGAGATTCCCGGCGTCGCCACCATGAACTTCCTGCGCACCGCGCTGAACGCGCAACGCAAGGCGCGCGGCGAGGACGAATACTCGACGCCGGACTTCCTGAAGAAGGTCCGCGAGGTCTCGAAGTCGTTGAACATCCCGCAGGACATGCTCAAGCGCGGCGTCAATGTCGGCTTCTCCGGCGGTGAGAAGAAGCGCAACGAGGTGCTGCAGATGGCGCTGTTCGAGCCGAGCCTGTGCATCCTCGACGAGATGGATTCCGGCCTCGACATCGATGCGCTGCGCATCGCGGCCGACGGCGTCAACGCGCTGCGTTCGCCGGGGCGCGCGATGGTCGTCATCACCCATTATCAGCGGCTGCTGAACTACATCGTGCCCGACGTCGTGCACGTGATGTCGAAGGGCCGTGTCGTGAAGAGCGGCGGTAAGGAATTGGCGCTGGAGCTGGAAGCATCCGGCTACGCCCAGTTCGAGGATGCCGCGTAAGGAATTTTGCGATGAACGTTGCTGTGGCAAAGACCGGAAAGGGCCGCGCGGTGAGCGATCTCTTCACCAGCGCCGAGGGCCGGCTGCCGGGTTCGTCCGCGGTCACCGCTGTGCGCCGCGAGGCGTTCGAGACCTATGAGCGTCTCGGCCTTCCGCACCGCCGGATCGAGGAATGGAAATACACCGACCTGCGTGCGCTGGTCGGCGAGGTGCTGCCGCTGGCAGCCGCGCCCGATGCGGCCGCGCTGAAGCGCGCCGCGGACACGGTGAAGACGCATGCGATCGCAGGCGCCCGCAAGCTGGTGCTGGTCGACGGCGTGTTCGCAGCCGATCTTTCCGACGTCAAGGCGCTGGCCGCCGAGGTCGGCTTCAAGACGCTACGGGATGCGCTGGAGAAGGATGCCGGTCTGTTGAAGACCGTGTCCACCGATGCCGTGATCTCGCTCAACGCGGCGATGGCGACCGACGGCGTCGTGCTTGATATCGCCGACGGTGCGCAGCTGTCCGCACCGATCCAGATCATCCACATCGCCACCGCCACATCGGCGTCAGCCTTCACCCGCTCGCAGGTCACGATCGGCAAGGGCGCGCACGCCACCATCGTCGAGAGCTTCGTTGCGGCAGGCGCTGCGGCCTACCAGGTCAATGACGCCGTGATCGTTTCTGTCGGCGATGACGCCGACGTTGCACACATTCGCCTGATGGACGATGCACCCGACGCCTTGAACGTCTCGTCGCACTTCGTCACCGTCGGCGCCAATGTGAAGTTGAATTTCTTCAACATGACGACCGGGGCTGCTGTCAGCCGCCTGCAGGGCTTCATCACGCTGGCGGGCGAGGGCAGCGAGCTCTCCGCCAACGGCGTCAACCTGTTGCAGAAGACCGAGCATGGCGACACCACGCTGGTGGTCGACCATGCCGTGCCGAACTGCGTCAGCCGCGAAGTTTTCCGCGCGGTGATCGACGATCGCGCCCATTCGGTGTTCCAGGGCCGCATCATCGTCCGTCCCGATGCGCAGAAGACCGACGGCAAGATGATGACCCGCGCGTTGCTGCTCTCGGATGAAGCCGAGGCCGACAACAAGCCCGAGCTCGAGATTTTTGCCGACGACGTCTCCTGCGGCCACGGCGCGACCGCCGGTGCGCTCGACGACAGCCTGTTGTTCTACCTGAAGGCGCGCGGCCTGCCGGAGAAGCAGGCCCAGGCGCTGCTGATCCAGGCTTTCGTCGGCGAGGCGATCGAGCAGATCGCCGATGACGGTTTGCGCGAGCACGTGATCGGCATTGCCGAGCGCTGGCTGGAGCGGCGGTCATGAGCACGCATCCGGCGGTCAACAACGGTGCCTACGACGTCGCGCGCGTGCGCCAGGATTTTCCGGCGCTCGCGATGCAGGTCTACGGCAAGAAGCTGGTCTATCTCGACAACGCCGCTTCGGCGCAGAAGCCGAGCGCCGTGCTCGACCGCATGACGCAGGCCTATACGAGCGAATACGCCAACGTGCATCGCGGCCTGCATTACCTCGCCAATGCCGCGACCGAAGCCTATGAGGGTGGCCGCACCAAGGTGGCGCAGTTCATCAACGCGCCCCGTACGGAAGAAGTGATCTTCACCCGCAACGCGACCGAGGCGATCAATCTGGTCGCCTCGTCCTGGGGCGGGCCGAACATCAAAGAGGGCGACGAGATCGTCCTCTCGATCATGGAGCACCATTCCAACATCGTGCCGTGGCACTTCCTGAGGGAACGCCATGGCGCCGTGATCAAATGGGCGCCGGTCGACGACGAGGGCAATTTCCTCATCGACGAGTTCGAGAAGCTGCTGACGGCCAGGACCAAGCTGGTCGCGATCACGCAGATGTCGAACGCGCTCGGCACCATCGTGCCGGTCAAGGAGGTCGTGAAGATCGCCCACGCGCGCGGCATTCCCGTGCTGGTCGACGGCAGCCAGGGCGCGGTGCATCTGCCCGTCGATGTCCAGGACATCGGCTGCGATTTCTACGTCTTCACCGGCCACAAGGTGTATGGGCCGACCGGAATCGGTATTCTCTGGGCCAAGTACGACCACCTCGTCGCGATGCGTCCCTTCAACGGCGGCGGCGAGATGATCCGCGAGGTCTCGCGCGATGTCGTCACCTATGGCGATCCTCCGCACAAATTCGAGGCGGGCACGCCGGCGATTGTCGAGGCCGTCGGCCTTGGCGCGGCCATCGACTACGTCAATTCGATCGGCAAGGAGCGCATCGCCGCGCACGAGCACGATCTCACCACCTATGCCCAGGATCGGCTCCGCGAGATCAATTCGCTGCGGCTGATCGGCACGGCACGGGGCAAGGGCCCGGTGATCTCGTTCGAGCTGAAGGGCGCGCACGCCCACGACGTCGCCACCGTGATCGACCGCCAGGGCATCGCGGTGCGCGCCGGCACCCATTGCGTGATGCCGCTTTTAGAGCGGTTCAACGTAACGGCCACCTGCCGGGCCTCGTTCGGCATGTATAATACGCGGGAAGAAGTCGATCATCTGGCACAGGCGCTTTTGAAGGCGCGGGATTTGTTCGCATGAGTGACACGGCCGAAATCAAAGCTAGTCCGATGGAGACCCATTCGGCGCTGCCGCCGGAGGAGACCGAGCGGCTGACCACGGAGATCATCGCCGGGCTGAAGACCGTGTTCGACCCGGAAATCCCGGCCGACATCTACGAGCTCGGTCTGATCTACAAGGTCGAGATCAAGGACGACCGCTCCGTCGACGTCCAGATGACGCTGACGACGCCGAACTGCCCGGCCGCCGGCGAGCTGCCGACCATGGTCGAGAACGCGGTTGCCAGCGTCCCCGGCGTCGGCGTGGTCGACGTCAAGGTCGTCTGGGAGCCGCCGTGGTCGCCGGAACGCATGAGCGACGAGGCGCGCCTCGTGCTCAACATGTGGTGACGCGTAACCTCAGCATTGAATTTGCTCCGCAACGGACCAGATAGATAAGATGACCCAGGCGACACCAGCATCCACTCCGAAGCCGCGGCGGCCGCGCCCGCAGGTGATGCGGCTGACGGACGCTGCTGCCCAGCGCATCACCGAGCTGACCCAGCGCGCCGATTCCGAGATCGTCGGCTTGCGCGTCGGCGTGAAGAACGGCGGCTGCGCCGGGCAGTCATACACGGTCGAATACGCCCACGACGTCCGCCCGACCGACGAGGTCGTCGAGGACAAGGGCGTCAAGATCCTGGTCGATCCCAAGGCCGTGCTGTTCCTGCTGGGCACCGAGATGGACTACAAGGCCGACAAGATGCAGGCCCAGTTCGTCTTCAACAATCCGAACCAGATCTCCGCCTGTGGCTGCGGCGAGTCGGTCGAGCTGCGGCCGGCCAAGATCGACGGGTAGGCCCGGCTCACGCTAAGCGCTCGGTCGTCGTCCCCGCGAACGCGGGGATCCATACCGCGTGGATCTATCTTGAGCGGAAGGTGCCAGTACCGGAGCTGGCACGACTAACAGTCTTCGCTAAACTCCTCCCTGTGATTATCGCGACGAGCGCGAAGCGCTCGCGCTGGGGTCCCCGCTTTCGCGGGGACGACGTTGGGGAGAGAGAGCGCACGATGGACCGCGAATTCCTGATCGACCTCTTCGCCGATTTCGGCCCCGTCACCATTCGAAAAATGTTCTCCGGCTACGGCATCTCCACCGACGGCATCAACTTCGCGCTGTCACTGCGTGCCGGCCTGTTCTTGCGCGCAGACGAGGTGACGATCCCGGACTTTGAAGCCGAAGGCTCAAAACCGTTTCAATATTCGACCCGCGCCAAGACCGTGTTGGTCAACTCCTATTGGGAGCTGCCGGCGCGCCTGTTCGACGATTCCGCCGAGCTCGCGCAATGGGCGAGGGCGGCGCTCGCCGCCGCCCAGCGCGCCAAGGTGAAGACGCGGCCGAAGAAGGTTGCGTCGAAGAAGTCCGTTGCCAAGAAGCCGTCGGCGAAGAAGCCAGTCAAGAAGACGGTCCGTAGGGTGGGCAAAGCGAAGCGTGCCCACCGTTCGAAATAATCATGCGCAGTTCGTGGGCGCGGCGCTGTGCGCGCCTTTGCCCACCATACGAGAGCTCAGTCTGCGGCCTTGGTCAGGCCGACCCTCATGTCCTTCGCCGTAAACATGCAGATGCCGTCGGCGAGCACGCGGCCGTCGGCTATCCCGAGCACCAGCTTGCCGCGCCTGACCATCCTCATGGCGACCTCGTAACGCACGCATCGCGTCTCCGGCGTGACGGTGCCCGTGCACTCGACTTCGCCGACGCCGATGGCGCGGCCCTTGCCCGGTGAGCCTGACCAGCCGAGCCAATAGCCCACCATCTGCCACATGGCGTCCAGTGCGAGCGTCGGCGGCATCATCGCGTCACCGCAATAATGGGCATCGAAGAACCAGTGGTCCGGCACGATATCCAGCTCGCCGACGATATGGCCCTTGCCGAATTCGCCGCCGTCCAGGCTGATTTCCGGGATGCGGTCCATCATCAGCATCGGCGGCGCGGGCAATTGCGCATTGCCGGGGCCGAAATAGCCGCCGTCGCTCGATCTCAGCAGCTCATCCCTGGTGTAGGACGATTGCGGCGTGTGAAAATCATGGGGATTGGGCACGACGACAAGTCCTTTGGGGGCTCGGGTGCAGACGGCCAATGTTGTCTTGTCAGATTTTGTTCGCCACGGAATAATGTCAAGCGGCGATGCTGTAGGGTGGGCAAAGCGAAGCGCGCCCACGGTTCGAAATAATCATGCCGAGATCGTGGGCACGGCGCTCACGCGCCTTTGCCCACCCTACGGCAGCTCTTTGAAAATCTACGCCACCCGGCTGTGGGTTTCGACCGCGTATTCCGGATCGGCTTCGCAGATTACGCGGTTGCGGCCGTTGCGCTTGGCGGCGTAGAGGCAGGCATCCGCACGCTCGATCAGTGCGTCGGTGTCGTCGCCCGGCTTGAGCATGGAGACGCCGACGGAGATGGTGACGCGGCCGAGGATCTCGCCGGTGGACTTCTTCTTCAATTCCTTCGCCATCACCGCGCGGCGGATATGGTCGGCCACCGTGAGAGCCTGACGCAGCGCGGTGTTGGGCAGCACGACCGCGAATTCCTCGCCGCCATAGCGCGCGGTGATGTCCTGGCCCTTGATGGTCTGCTTCAGCGACAGACCGACGAGCCGCAGCACCTGGTCGCCGGTGAGATGGCCGTAGGAATCGTTGAACGACTTGAAATGATCGATGTCGAACAGCAGCAGCGACAGCGGCTCGCCCGAGGCGAGGGCGCTCTGCACCGCCATGTCGATCATGCGGTCGAAATATTTGCGGTTGCCAAGGCCCGTGAGCGGATCGGTCAGGCTCTCGGCGCGGATCGCCTCAAGGCTCTGCTGGAGATTGCTGATCTCGTTCTTCGACAGCGTCAGCCGGTCTTCCAGCGTCTTGTTGGTCTCGCGCATCTCGCTGGTCGAACGCAGCAGCGTCTCGACGATCGCCTTGATCTGCTCGCGGTTCTCGGCCGACGCCAGTTTCTCGGTGGCTCCCGACAGGCTGGCATCGTAGGAGCCGGTCATGCCGAGTGCATCGCTCAACACCTTCATCACGTCGTCGATCTCGCCGATGACGCGCGCGCCGACCTTGTCGATGCGGTCGGTGGTCTTGATGTGGGAGAGATAGGTCTCGTAGATCTGCTCGAGATCGGCTTCAGTCAGCTTGCCGCTGCGCGCCAGCGTCTCGTTGACGATCTTGTTGAGAGGCGCGTTGTAGCCGGTGGCGTAGACGTACCAAATCTCATAGTTGCGGGGAATTGCCGTCTGCCGCAGCGATCGGATCTGCCCGAGCGCTACCTCGGCGAACGCCATCGTGCGTTCGTGTTCGTCGAGAACCTTGACCACGGAACATACCCCACAGCGGTCGGTGCGACGTCGACCGCAGCAATGCTTAAATTATGTTCGTAGGCTAACGGACGATCGTGAACACCCCGTAAATATACGTTCACGAATGCATCTAAAAAATTGTGCGGCGGCTTTGCTCAACCGAAACCTGGGGCGCCTCGCGCCTCAGGCCCCGGCGGGGGAGGAGCGAACCGGCCGCAGCAGAAACGCCGGCAGATGCGAGTGATCGCCCGGCTCGCTGTCGGCCTCGCGCTGACGGCGGGGCTCGGGACGGCCGATCGACGGCACATGCGAATTATTGGACTGCTGGCGCGCGTCGTGACGCGGCTCGGCCCTGCGCTTGTCGTCGGAACGATGCCTTGCTTCAGCGGGCTGTCTTGCCTCCGAAGAACTCTTTGCTTCGGAAGCATGTCTTGCTTCGGAAGCATGTCTTGTTTCGCCACGGGCCTCGCGCGGCTCATGGCTGCGCTCACGATCACGGCCGCGCTGCGGCTTGCCGCGTCCGCCACGTGAACGTTCGCGGCCACGCGACTCGCGCGGACGCTCGGCCCCATCGGAGGCTTCGGCGTGGATTTCAAAGTCGCCTTCGGCGCGCGGAATGCTCTGGCCGATCAGCTTCTCGATGGCCACCATCGACTTCTGGTCGAGCGGCGTCACGATCGAGATCGCGGTGCCGGTGCGGCCGGCGCGGCCGGTGCGGCCGACGCGATGGACGTAGTCATCGGGATGGTGGGGGACGTCGAAATTGAAGACGTGGCTGACCTCGGGAATGTCGAGGCCGCGGGCGGCAACGTCCGAGGCGACGAGGAGGGGGAGCTCACCCTTGCGGAACTGTTCGAGCGCCGCCATGCGGGCCGGCTGGTCCATGTCGCCGTGCAGTGCGCCGACGCTGAAACCATGCTTCTGGAGCGATTTGTGAACGATGGCGACTTCGCGCTTGCGATTGCAGAAGATGATCGCGTTCTTGAGGTCCTTGGCCTCGCGCAGCAGGCGGCGAAGCAACTCGCGCTTCTCGTGCGCCTCGCGTCCCGCGGGCACCTGCGACTGCGTGACCGTCACGGCAGTCGTGGCAGGCTTGGACACTTCGACCTTCTGCGGATTGTGCAGGAAGGCTTCGGTGATGCGCCGGATTTCCGGCGGCATGGTCGCGGTGAAGAACAGGGTCTGTCGCGTGAACGGGACGAGCTTGCAGACGCGTTCGATGTCGGGGATGAAGCCCATGTCCAGCATGCGATCGGCTTCGTCGATGACGAGCAGCTCGACCCCGGTGAGGAGCAAGCCGCCGCGCTCGGTATGGTCGAGCAGGCGGCCGGGGGTGGCGATCAGCACGTCGACGCCGCGCGTCAGCTTGGCATCCTGGTCACCGAAGGAAACGCCGCCGATCAGTAGCGCGACGTTGAGTTTCTGGCCGGCGCCGTAGCGGTCGAAGTTTTCCTTGACCTGGGCCGCGAGCTCGCGGGTCGGCTCGAGGATCAGCGTGCGCGGCATCCGCGCCCGAGCCCGGCCCTTTTCGAGGATGGTGAGCATCGGCAGCACGAAGGCCGCGGTCTTGCCGGTGCCGGTCTGGGCGATGCCGAGCACGTCCTTGCGTGCGAGGACGTGGGGGATCGCCTGTTCCTGAATGGGGGTGGGGGTGGTGTAACCGGTGGCCGCCACTGCGGCGAGGACTTTTTCGGACAGTCCGAGATCTGAAAAGGACATTGAGCCTCTGGTCGAAACCGCCGTTCGGAATCGAGGGTAATAAGGCTGTCGCGTTCCACCCCGAAACGGCGCGCTCTCAAAGAAGCTGGGGGTGCTGACTCACGCGAACAAAGCGCCAGGCTCAGGAATCGGTCTTCGATCTGAGCCGCGTCGCCCCGGAACATAGGCGGGAATCGGCCAAAGTCAATGGAGCGGGCGCGGGAAGGTCCTAAAAAACCTGAGGTTTTTACCAAATAGCGGGTGCAACTGGGGTTTTTCCGCCCAGCCCCGCGCTCCGGCCGGAGCCGCCAAAACGACGGCTAACCCCTATCCGAGCCCTGCGCCCGGAAGTCACCCGGGGCCATGCCATAGGCGGCATTGAAGACCCGGTAGTAGGTCGCCAGGCTCTCGAAGCCGCAGGAGGTCGCGATGTCGGCGATCAGCCGCTCCGGTGCCTCACGCATCAGGCGGCGGCTCTGTTTCAGGCGTTCGTCCGTCACGGTCTGCGAGAAGCTCTTCGCCGCGGTCTCGAACAGCATGCGCAGGTGGCGCACCGACACGCCGAGCTCGTCGGCCACCATCGTCGGCGCCAGATCCGGGTTTTGCAGGTGGCCCGCGATCAGGCGCCGGGCCCGCGAGAGACGGGCCGTCCGCAGCGCGGCCTGTCCGCGCCGGCTGCCGGGCCTGACGATGCCGCGTTCGATCAGCGCCAGATGGGCCAAAGCCTGGACGAGGGAGGTCGCATCGCTGGCGCCCTGATCCGTTGAGGCTTCGCCGAGCTCGGCAAAGCAGGCCCCGAGCAGGGGCGCCAGGGTGGGATCGCTGAACGTCCGGGGCGCAAGCTCGCGCATGCGTTTGTCCTGCGCCGGGATGCCGCTGACCGGAATCTTCAGGATCCGCAAATGGAAGCCCCCGGCACCCAGCGGCGCCGTGCGGTAAGGCAGGTCAGTATGGCTGGTGGCGAAACTGCCCGGGGCGATCGCGAAGTCGTTTCCGCGCATGCCGCCGAACCAGCCGCCGCTGCCGAGCTGCTGGTAGACGCAGATGCTGTCGCCGGGTGCGTAGGCGATGTCGGAGCTGCTGCGCTCGACCGTATATTGCGAGGCCTTCAGCTCGACGAGGCCGGCGCCGCCAAGCTGGCGCAGCGAGAATTCGCCGAAAAAGTCCGCGCGCCGTTCGCGCTCGAGTTCGGCGGTGACGCCGAACAATCCCTTGGAGCGCACCTCGCGCCAATAATCGAAGCGATCCTGCGGCTCGACTTCGTCGGTACACCAGCGATACACGGCAGCCCCCTCGCTTCGAGCGCGTTTGCCTGATGCCAAAGAAAAAGCAGATTCCAGCGCAATCTGCCATAGGCAGATCGTGGAACCGGGGCCCGGGCCCTTGAACCCTCGTTACGTCTGGGCCGACTATCACACAGCGGCGGGGGGTCCAATGAACTGCTGTTCGAGGGAAGCGGCCTAGCGCCGTTCTGCAACGGGAATTTTGCGATGACGCGTCGGCTTTTCGGAATTCTGGCGGCCCTTGGCCTGGCGGCGAGCCTGAGCGGCTTCGTAGCTCCCGCCTATGCCGAGAAGCGTGTCGCGCTCGTCATTGGTAATAACGACTACAGGAACGTGCCGAAGCTGCTCAAGGCGGTCAACGACGCCCGCACCATGGGCGATACGCTGAAGCAGCTCGGCTTCTCGGTGATGGTCGCAGAGAACCAGAGCCGGCAGCAATTCTCCGAGACCCTGCTCGCCTTCGATAAGGCGATCGAGCCGGGCGATACCGCGTTCTTCTTCTACGCCGGCCACGGCTTCGAGATCGCGGGCCAGAACTACCTGCTGCCGACGGACGTGCCGGCAGCGACCGAAGGGCAGGAAGAGCTGGTGCGTGACGCATCGATCCTGGCCGACCGAATCGTCGAGCGCCTCCAGAACAAGAAGGCGCGGACCTCGATCCTGGTGTTCGATGCCTGCCGCAACAACCCGTTCGAGCGCAAGGGCACCCGCGCGGTGGCCGGTGGCGGCGGGCTTGCTCCGATGGTGCAGCTGCCTGAAGGCGTGTTCTCGGTGTTTTCGGCAGGTCCCCGCCAGACCGCGCTCGACCGCCTCTCCAACGACGACGCCAATCCCAATTCGGTGTTCACGCGCACCTTCGCCAAGGAGTTGCTGCAGCCCGGCGAGAACCTCGTGCAGGTGGCGCAGCGCACCCGCCGTGCCGTCAGCGAGATGGCCGATACCGTCAAGCACAGGCAGGTGCCGGTCTATTTCGACCAGATGGTCGACGACGTCTTCCTCAGCGGCATGGCGAAGGATGCCGTCGCGCGGCCAGCTGATCCGCCGCCGCAGAAGCTCGCGGCGCTGCCGCCGGTGTCAGTGCCGCAACTGCCGAAGGAGGAGACCCTCAACGCGCCGATCGCGAGCTTCTCGCGGCACAATGGCGGCTGGAGCGTGGTGTTCTCGTTCGCCGACCCGACGCTCGGCATTTCCTGGCGCATGGCCGGCAAGGGCGATTTCCGCGAGACCGGCTTCATCGACACGCTCGATCCGCGCACGCGCAAGCGGATGCCTAACCCGTCGATCGAATTGCCGCCGGATGCTGCGGCCGGCACCATCGAGGTCCGCTATGTCGATCAATCCGGCGACATGCAGGGGCCGTTCCCGATCCGGTTCGATCCCGAGGCCGCGCTGATCCGCGACCAGCGCAAGATCCTCGACATGACGTCGACGAGCTGGCTGTCGTTCCGCGAGTTCAACGGGCTGCTGGTCTACTACACGCACCTCGTGTCCTATCGCTGCGCCATCCGCGAGGTGCGCATCGGCATCGACACTGCCGTGCCCAACCAGGTGCTGAAGATGCCTGCTTGCGACATGCGCGACCCCAGTGCGATTACCGCCGGCATGCCGCTCTACATGAAGCTTGCCCCCGCCACGCAGTCCGTCTCGGTGGAGCTGACTTATCGCGACGGCAGCGTCTCGGAGATCAAGAGCTTTCGGAGTGCGAACCGGCAGTAGTGATTGACGGCGTTCGCTGGCCGGAGCGCAGCCGTCAAAGCAGGGTGGTGACCCGAGGGAGCGGATTTCTCGCAGCGAGGCTCGGATCCGGCAACAATACAGAAAATCTTACGCAATAGCCTTTATCAATGCGTGAGCTCACCGAACCGAGCAAACCTCTGTTGCTAACCCCGTAATTTGAGCCGAAGACTGGATCAGGCTGGAGGCTAGGCCGGGGGAACGGCTGATGCCAAAAACGATCCAGGAACAACTGGAAGAGGTGGAGCGTGATATCAAGCTTTATAAGGAATTCGATGAGGCCGAGATAGCTCGCTTCGAACGCGAGTCCTTCCTTTGGACCGCTGAAGATCGCATCGAGTGGCAGGAGACGCAGCGTTCGAATAAGCAATATCTCCGCGAACTTCACGACAAACGCCGTGCCTTGCTCAAGGAGATTGGGGGGTGACTTGGTACGTCTAGGCCCCCAAAGGGGACCAATACACGGCGGGATTGTGGGCGTTCCCCAAGGACGGCGGACCCGTGTTCACCCAGGCGAAGGAACAACTCATTGGGTCGCTGGATTGTCCACCAAACCAGGGAGAACAATCCATGATCCGCAAGTCCATCCTCATCGCCTTCGCATGCGCTGCGCTTTCGACGACCGCTTTTGCTCAGGGAGGCGGGGGTGCTGGCGGAGGCGGCGGTGGTGCTGCTGGCGGTGGCAGTGCCGCGGCCGGTACAGGGACCGGCGGCGCGGGATCTGCAGCCAGCTCAGGTGCCGGAATGGGCACCTCATCCAGCAGCGCCAATTCGGGGCCGTCGGCTCCTTCGGGAATGGGCATTCATGGCACCACCACCGGGGCCAACGTCAACACCAACACCGGCCTGAACAATCCGAACGTTCAGTCCCCGACTGCAAACGGCACATCGCCAGCGGCAGCGCAAGCTGGACGGAACGCAGGTGTCGGTCATGCACCGAACGGGTTGCCGATCGGCAGTCCCGGCACCGGGACCAGCAATGAGGATCAGAAATAGTTTGGCTTCCGTCCATGAAAGGGCCCGCGCAGTGCGGGTCTCTGATGCCCTTCAGGGTCTTATCTGCTGATAACAGCAGGGGGTGCCGCTTATTCCGGATCGCAAGGATTGGTGCGATCTGAGCGGCCGGCGTTGGAGGTCGCACAGCCAAATTCAAGCGCCATTCGACCGGAATCGGCGTTACATTGCTCGCCATATCTTGATCGAGACTCGCATCGCGGATCGTGGCTGCAGTGACATCCGACCAACAACCGAACCGGACGAAAAAAGTCCGTTGCTGCATCGTCGGCGGCGGGCCGGCCGGCATGATGCTCGGCTATCTCCTGGGGCGCGCCGGCATCGAAGTCGCGGTGCTGGAGAAGCATGCCGATTTCTTCCGCGATTTCCGCGGCGACACCGTGCATCCCTCGACGCTTCAGGTGATGGACGAGCTCGGTCTGATCGACGGCTTCCTGAAGCTGCCGCACCAGCGCCTACAGAAGATGGACGGCCTGTTTGGCGGCACACCGGTGCGCATCGCCGATCTCAGCCGGCTCCACACCAAATACCCCTTCATCGCCTTCATGCCGCAATGGGACTTTCTGAATTTCCTGCGCGAGGCCGGCCGGCGCTTTGCCTCGCTCGAGGTGATGATGAGCACTGAGGCGGTCGATCTGATCCGCCGCGGCGAGACGATCGCCGGCGCGCGGGCGAAAACGCCCGACGGCATCATCGACATCGAAGCCGATCTCACCATCGCCTGCGACGGCCGGCATTCGACGGTGCGCGAGCGCGCCGGCCTCGTCGTCGAGGAAATCGGCGCGCCGATGGACGTGCTGTGGTTCCGCGCCGGCCGCAAGGCCGACGAGACGGAAAGCGTGTTCGCGCGCGTCGAGCCCGGCAAGATGATGATCACTTTCGACCGCGGCGACTATTGGCAGTGCGCCTATGTCATCGCCAAGGGACAGCATGAGGCGGTGAAGGCGAGGGGACTGCAGGCGCTGCTCGACGACGTCGTGCGCATGGCGCCGATCCTTCGCTCCGGCATCGCCGACGTGAAAAGCTTCGACGACGTCAAGCTGCTGACCGTCGCGATCAACCGCATGGCGCGCTGGACGCGGCCGGGTCTGCTTTGCATTGGCGATGCCGCGCATGCGATGTCTCCGGTCGGCGGAGTCGGTGTCAATCTCGCCGTGCAGGATGCAGTCGCAACCGCCAATCTGCTGGCGGACAAGATGCAGCACGGCTGCCCGTCCGAGGATGAGCTCGATGCCGTGCGCCGTCGCCGCGAGTTCCCGGTGAAGATGACGCAGCGCATGCAGGTGATCGTGCAGAACAACATCATCAGCGGCGCCTTGCAAGGCAGTGACCGGCCGCTCAAGGTGCCGCTGATCGTGCGCCTCATCACCGCGCTGCCATGGCTGCAGGGCATTCCCGCGCGTCTGCTCGCGCTCGGCGTGCGGCCCGAGCACGTGCATTCGAAGACCACGCCGGCATCGTAGCGCAGGAGTTCGGCAGGGATAATTTCGCGTTAAATCGCGCATGTGGCGTTGCGGGCGTGCAACAGCGCCAACGGATTCACGGACCTGCGCGTGCCCATCCGCCACGTTAACTCTGTTGATTCGAATTTTAGTAACACCCGTCTGTGACCGTGCGTCCATCAAAGGACACGGGGTTGTACCATGCGTAACAAATTGATTGCCGCCTTCGCCTGCACGACCGCTCTGGTTTCGACGGGCGTGGCCTCTGCCGCCGATCTCGGCGCGCGCTACGCGAAGGCGCCCGCTTATGTCGAGCCGCTGTTCAACTGGACCGGCTTCTATGTCGGCGGCCACATCGGCGGCGCCTGGACCAACCAGCAGTTCATCAACAATGGGATCGGTGCGCCGTTCGGCGATCTCGTCCCGGGCGAAGGCTATCGTCAGCGCAGCGCGGGCATCATGGGCGGCGCCCAGATCGGCTACAACTGGCAGGCCAACAACTACGTGTTCGGCATGGAAGGCACGATCTCCGGCCTCGACAACAAGGGCTCGTTCACGAACACCGCGTTCGGTGCGGGCGACGACGTGTTCTCCTGGCGCACCAACGTGCTCGCGACCGTGGTCGGCCGCGCCGGCTTCGCCGTGCAGAACAACCTCTTCTACGTCAAGGGCGGCTATGCCGGCGCGAACAACCGTCTGTCGGTCAGCGACACCGTCGGTGTGTCGGGCTCGGGCGGACAGACCCACTGGGCCAACGGCTGGACTGTCGGCGCGGGCTGGGAATACGGCGTCACCCGCAACTGGATCGTCGGCCTCGAATACAATTACGCGGCCTTCGGCAGCCAGACCTATCAGCTCGGCGGCACCTCGGGGAATTACACCTTCGACGCCAAGCCGCGCGACATCCAATGGGCCGTCGTGCGCGCGAGCTACAAGTTCGACGCACCGGTCATTGCCCGTTACTGAGCACGTCGACGACGCAACGCGACCAACGATCAAAAAAAGCACTGCATAAATTCAAAAGCCCCGGACTTGTCCGGGGCTTCTTTTTTGCGTTGCTGAATGGCCGGAAGGTGTGGCCTCAGGCCATCACCGAGAAGCCGCCATCGACGGGGATCGCGGTGCCCGTGACGAAGTTCGATGCGGGCGAGGCCAGGAACACGGCGATGCCGGCGAAATCGTCGATGTCGCCCCAGCGCCCCGCAGGCGTGCGCGCCAGCACCCGCTCGTGCAATCCCGATACCTGCTGCCGCGCGCCGCGGGTGAGGTCGGTATCGATCCAGCCCGGCAGGATCGCATTGACCTGGATGTTGTCGGGCGCCCAGGCATTGGCGCAGGCACGCGTGTACTGCACGATGCCGCCCTTGCTTGCCGCGTAGGCGGTGGCGAAGCTCGCACCGAAGATCGACATCATCGAGCCGATGTTGATCACCTTGCCGTTTCCTGACGCCTTCAAGGCCGGATAAGCGAGCTTCGAGCACAGGAAGGCGCTGGTGAGGTTGGTGTCGATCACCTTGTTCCACTCGTCGAGCTCGAGCTCGTGCGGCGGCTTGCGGATGCTCATGCCGGCATTGTTGACGAGGATGTCGATGCGGCCGAGATCCTTCACCACGCGCGCGATCATGGCTTCGATCGCGGCCCTGTCGGTGACATCGGTCGCAACTGCGATCGCCTTGACGCCGCGCTGCCTGAGATCTTCGACCGCTGCTTTGGACTTCGCTTCGTTGCGGCCGACCACGGCGATGTCGGCGCCGGCATCGGCAAGGCCGCGCGCCATGCCGAGCCCGATGCCGCCATTACCTCCTGTTACGACCGCGACCTTGCCGCGGAGCTCGAACCGGCTGGATGTCATGCTTGTATTCCCTGGTTTCTTTTATTGATTGCTCTGCCAGATCAGCACCAGCCCGAAGCCGGTCATGGCGGCGCCATAGCCGGCCCAATGCAGCTGGTTGACCATGAAGCTCGATCGCGGCCACGGAACCGTACCCGTGCCCCGTCCAATCCAGAGCAGCCCGACGGCGAGGGCAAACAGGCCTGCTACAAGCAGAAATCTGCGCATGCATTCCTCCCGTCGGTCCGTTTCCGTCGCGTTGCGACGATGAAGAGATCACCGCTGCCGCGAAAGCTTGGGCCCACACTAGCCGTAGCTTCGGTCCGGATACAATGGCGGCGCCAGCCACAAGCCGTCGCGCGGGGAGAAGTCCTGGTCTCGCGCGGACGGGGCGAAGCAGGAGCGATCGGGGATGCTGGGTGGGGGCGGCGGGAAGCGCGGACACGTCGAAGCATGCACCGCGTGAGGATTAGCGCTTGCCGTTGACGGGTCCATAACGAAAAAGCCCCGGCGATGCCGGGGCTTTGACGTCTGAGCTTGCGTTCGGATCAGTACTTCGCGACGACCGGACCGGTCCAGTTGAAGCGGTAGACCAGCGAGGTCGAGATCGTCTGGTTCCAGCTGTTGGCGCGGATGTCGCGGCCGACCAGCGCGTTGGTACCGTCGAAGAGCTCGTTCGAGGTCTTGGCGTTGTAGAAGGCCGAACGATACTCGGTCTTCATGAACCAGCCGGGCGAAGAGACGCCGAAGATGTTCAGGCTGTTCTCGACACCGCCGCCGACGAACCAGCCGTTGCGGTTGTAGCTGTTGAGGTGGATGCCGGCCGGGGTGCCGCCCAGCGTGGTGAAGTTGGTCTGGCCGAAGTGGGCGCCCGAGTAACCGCCGTTGACGTAGGAGAGAACGTTCGGGGCGACCAGCCAGCCGAGGCGCACGCCCGCGGCCCAGGAGGTTTCCAGCTTCTGGTTGCCGGTGATGCCGACGATCGGATCCTGGATGGTGGCGCGGATGCTGCCGAACTGGCCGTCAGCGAACACACCGGCGACCCAGGTGCCGCTGAACTGCCAGTCGTAACCGGCGCCGACGGTGCCGAACCAACCGGAGCCGCCCTGGCGCTGGTCGATCGTCAGCGGAACCGCACCAACAGTGGTCTGGACGTGCTGGTCGGCATTGGAGAGGCCGCCGCCGCCGCCGCCGAAGACGTAGAAACCGGTCCAGTTGGCGACGGGCGCCGGCATCGGGGCCTTCACGTAGGGACGGGCACCGAGATCGGCCGCCGAGGCCGAACCGGTCATCGCGGCAACCGCGGTCAGAGCGAGCAAAACCTTCTTCATGATAAAAATCCCCAACCTTGGTCTGTGTAGCAGCGCGAGCGCACTGAAGTTCGTGTCATCTGATGTCCGGACTATAGACGTTTCCCGCCGGAATGCTGTTGCCGGGCAGGCACAGTCGCCGGAAAACGCCGATACGCGGGCATTTCGGTCGCGGTTGTCGAGATCTGGAATAACCACATAAATTCAAAGCCTTACTGAGATTTTTGGAATTCAACCTCGGGTAAGGTTTCGTTAGCAAATCCCGCCTTGTCCGAAATGGAGGCAGTCGTGCCTCCGCCTGAGCGCCGTGAGTCGCTGGCCGAGTCGCAACGATGGTGCCGGGAATCGCTCAAAGCCATCCGGACCGCAGCGACGTCATCGCCCCCGCAAAGCAAAAGAGCCCCGGCTTTTCGCCGGGGCTCTCGATGAAGCGCTGCAGCGCCGAGGACTCAAACGTCCAGCAGCTCTTCGCTGGCAAACTCGGCCTTGTCCGAGATGAAGGCGAAGCGCGCCTCGGCCTTGGTGCCCATCAGTCGTTCCACCGAATCCGCCGTGGTGTCGCGATCGTCGGCGAGCAGCACCACCTTGAGCAGCGTGCGCTTGCTCGGATCCATGGTGGTCTCCTTGAGCTGCGCCGGCATCATCTCGCCGAGGCCTTTGAACCGGTTCACCTCGACCTTGGCGTTGGCGTTGAACGCGCTCTTGATCAGCTCTTCCTTGTGCTTGTCGTCGCGCGCGTAGACCGACTTGGTGCCGTGCGTGAGCTTGTAGAGCGGCGGCACCGCGAGGAAGAGGTGCCCTTCGTCGATCAGCCGCGGCATCTGCCGATAGAAGAAGGTGATCAGCAGCGAAGCGATGTGTGCGCCGTCGACGTCGGCGTCGGTCATGATGATGATGCGCTGATAGCGCAGATCCTCTTCGCGGTATTGCAGGAGCTGGCCGCAGCCGATCGCCTGCACGAGATCGGAGAGCTGGGCGTTGGCCGTCAGCTTGTCCTTGCCGGCCGATGCGACGTTGAGGATCTTGCCGCGCAGCGGCAGCACGGCCTGGGTCTTGCGGTCGCGCGCCTGCTTGGCGCTGCCGCCGGCCGAGTCGCCTTCGACGATGAAGAGCTCGGAGCCTTCGGTGCCGGCGTCGGTGCAGTCGGCGAGCTTGCCGGGCAGGCGCAGCTTCTTGCCGGCGGTTTTCCGCGCGGTCTCTTTCTCCTGCCGCCGCCGCAGCCGCTCTTCGGCGCGGTCGATCACGAAATCGAGCAGCCTGTTGGCCATGTTCGGATTGCCCGAGAGCCAGTGATCGAACGGATCCTTCATCGCCTGCTCGACGATGCGCTGCGCCTCCGCGGTGGCGAGACGATCCTTGGTCTGGCCCTGGAATTCGGGCTCGCGCACGAACACCGAGAGCATCACGGCGGCGCCGACCATCACGTCTTCCGACGTAATGGACGAGGCGCGCTTGCCCTGGCCGACGCGCTCGGCGTGATCCTTCAGGCCGCGCAGCAGGGCGCTGCGCAGGCCGGATTCGTGCGTGCCGCCATCGGGGGTCGGGACGGTGTTGGTATAGGAAGAGAGGAAGCCGTCGGCATCTGCGGTCCAGGCCACCGCCCATTCGCAGGCGCCATGCGCGCCATTGCGGCCGGACTTGCCGGAGAAGATATCCGGGTGCACCAGCGTGTCGGCGTGAATTGCTGCCGCCAGATAATCCTTGAGGCCGCCGGGGAAGTGGAACGTCGCCTCCGCCGGGACGTCCTCGACGCCCTTGAGCAGCTCGGGCGCGCAATTCCAGCGGATCTCGACGCCGCCGAACAGATACGCCTTCGAGCGCGTCATCTTGAACAGGCGCTGCGGCTTGAACGCAGCCTTGGCGCCGAAGATGTCGGTATCGGGCTTGAAGCGGACGCGCGTGCCGCGGCGGTTGTTGATCTTGCCGAGATCCTCGAGCTTGCCCTTGGGGTGTCCGCGCTCGAACGTCATGCGGTAGAGCTTCTGGCTGCGCGCGACCTCGACCTCGAGCAACGAGGAGAGGGCGTTCACCACGGAGATGCCGACGCCGTGCAAGCCGCCGGAGGTCTCGTAGACCTTGGAGTCGAATTTGCCGCCCGAATGCAGCGTGCACATGATAACTTCGAGCGCCGACTTCTTCGGGAATTTTGGATGCGGATCGATTGGGATGCCGCGGCCGTTGTCGGTGACGGTGAGGAAACCATCCGCGGAGAGCTCGACGCCGATGAAGGTCGCATGTCCCGCCAGCGCCTCGTCCATCGAGTTGTCGATGACCTCGGCGAACAGATGATGCAGCGCCTTCTCGTCGGTGCCGCCGATATACATGCCGGGCCGGCGCCGCACCGGTTCCAGGCCTTCGAGCACCTCGATGTCGGCTGCGGTGTAGTCGGCTTCCCCGCCGGTTCCGCGCGAAGCCGCCTTGGCAGGCGCCCGAGGTTTCGGCTCGTCGCCGCCGAAAAAATCGTCTTTTGCTTTGGGTTTCAACTGCTTGGACATATATCTTGATACGCTTTGAGGGCCGCATAAGCGGCGAATCGGTTAGGCCGACTATGCCACTTCTGACTTGGAAAGGTTACCGCGGGGCAGGCCCGGCGGTGTCGTTGGGAGCCAATCCCGGCGATTTTACGCCGCAGCCCCTGCAATTCCCGGCAATTTGACCGGCCGGTCCGCGGCGAGGCGAGTTTTGTGACTTGATGTCACACAAGCCCTTGGCTTACCAGTCTTTTTCATCGAGCAGCACCTTGAGACGGGGCGGGAAGGCTTTTTTTTGATGGAGCAGTATGCGCACGCCCTGGCCGAATTCGTGCGCGCTCACCAGGCCTGGGCGGCCCCGATCGTGTTCGTGCTCGCCTTCGGAGAGTCGCTCGCTTTCATTTCGCTCTTGGTCCCGGCCTGGGGCGCGCTGGTCGCGATCGGTGCGCTGATCGGGGCGAGCGGGATCAGCTTCTACCCGGTCTGGATCGCCGGCGGCCTCGGCGCGGCGCTCGGCGACTGGGTTTCGTACTGGTTCGGCTACCGCTACAAGGAGAAGGTCGCCCAGATGTGGCCGCTCTCGCGCTATCCGGAACTCCTGCCCAGGGGCGAGGCTTTCGTGCGCAGCTGGGGCATCCCCAGCATCTTCATCGGCCGCTTCTTCGGACCCTTGCGCGCCTCGGTGCCGCTCGCGGCCGGCATCTTCGAGATGCCCTATTGGAGCTTCCAGGCCGCCAATTTCGTCTCGGCCCTGATCTGGTCGGCCGTGCTCCTGATGTTCGGCGACGTGCTCGCCAAGATCATGGAATGGATCTGGCGGGTCATCTGACGCCGAAACCTTGACGGAAACCCGATCTGGCCTTATAGCCGCGCGCCATGATCAACGCTGCGACCATCCTGTTCGCCCGTCGCCGCCGCCGCTCTTTAGCGGTTTGGGCGGTCGATCGCGTTTGAGATCATCGTCTTTGCCGCTGGATCCGATCCGCGGCACTCTCTCTCCTGTCAGCGCGATCTGATCCGGCGGCCCCCCAAGGAGGCCCAGCAGGAGACCACGATGTACACGCCACCCTTTTTCAAGCAGGACCGCGCCGCAAGCCTGAAGTTCGCCGAAGAGCGCGGCTTCGGCACCATGTGCGCCTTTGACGGTAAGAAACCGGTCGCTTCCCCGCTGCCGTTCTATTTGACCTATGCCGCCGACGGCACGCCGCAGGCCGCCTTTCATGTCGCCCGTCACAATCCGCTGTTAAAGCTTGCGGACGGCGCAGCGTCCTGGCTGCTCGCGGTCAATGGCCCCGATGCCTATGTATCGCCGGACTGGTACGTCTCGCCGGACCAGGTGCCGACCTGGCTCTACCAGTCGGTGCATCTGAGCGGGCCGGTGCGGATGTTGTCTGACGACGAGCTGGCGGTGCAGATCGCCACGCTCAGCGACAAGTTCGAGAACTGGCTGCTGCCGAAGAAGCCGTGGACATCGGACAAGATGACGGCCGGACGGCTCGAGACGATGAAGAAGGCGATCGTGGGTCTGGTGATGACGGTTGAGGAGGTCGAAGGCAGCTTCAAGCTCAACCAGCACAAATCGGACGCCGACTATGCGGCGATCGCCAATGCGCTCAGCGCCGGCGATGCCGACGCCAAGCAGATCTCAGATTTGATGCGGCAGGCAAGGCCGCAGGTTTTTGCAGACGACACGAACATGCTCGAAGGGAGCGCATCATGAGCCTCGCTGACACCAAACAGGCCCCGAAGGGCGCTGCCACCAAGCCCGCGACCGTCTTCGTCGATGGCGGCTCCGGCACCACCGGGCTCGGCATCAACGAGCGGCTGAAGCTCCAGAACGACGTCGTCGTGAAGACGATCGCCGACGACAAGCGCAAGGACCCAGCGGCCAAGAAGGCGCTGATGGAGGAGGTGGATCTCGTCATCCTCTGCCTGCCCGACGATGCCGCCAAGGAGACGGTCGCGCTGGTCGACAGCATGGGCGTTGCGGGCCCGAAGGTGCTGGACGCCTCGACCGCGTACCGGGTCGCGCCCGACTGGGCCTACGGTTTTCCCGAGCTGACGCCGGACCAGGCCGGCAAGATCAAGGCGGCGAAGAAGGTCTCCAATCCCGGATGCTATCCGACCGGCGCGATCGCGCTGCTGCGGCCGATCGTCGATGCCGGCCTGTTGCCGCCCGATTATCCCGTCACCGTCAACGCGGTGAGCGGCTATTCCGGCGGCGGCAAGTCGATGATCGCGAGCTTCGAGGACGGCAGCGCACCGTCCTTCGAGCTCTACGGCCTTGGCTTCGAGCACAAGCATTTGCCGGAGATGCAGCTCTATTCGAACCTGACGCGGCGGCCGATCTTCATTCCCTCGGTCGGCAACTATCGGCAGGGCATGCTGGTCTCGGTGCCGCTGCAACTCGATACGCTGCCCGGCAAGCCGGATGGTGCGGCGCTCCAGGCCGCGCTCGCCAAGCGCTACGCCGGCTCGAAATACGTTTCGGTGATGCCGCTGCAGAACGAAGCGTCAAAGGGCGGCCGGATCGAGCCGGAGGCGCTCAACGAGACCAACATGCTCGAGCTCTACGTCTTCGCCAGCGACAAATATCACCAGGCCGTGCTGGTCGCCCGGCTCGACAATCTCGGCAAAGGCGCCTCGGGCGCAGCCGTGCAGAACATGCGGCTGATGCTGGGATTGCCGGAGGAGTAGGGCAGTATCGTGCCCCGGACGCAGCGCAGCGCCGCTTGGCGGTGCGCTGCTGAGCCGAGGGCCCATGTTTTCAGCTTCGTTTGCGGCCATCTGGGTCCCGGCTCGCGCTTCGCGCGTCCGGGACACGAAATCAAACCACCTTGAAGATCGCCAGCACCAGCACGGCCTGGGCGAGGAAGCCGACGGTGAAGGCCAGCGTGCGGAACACCGGGATGCCGATCGCGTAGACGATGAGATGCGCGACGCGGGACCAGAAATAGACGGCGCAGGCGAGCACGGTCCATTTTGTCGAATAGTCGATCGCGTTGAGGATCAGCACCAGCGGCGCAAAGAGCACGAGGTTCTCGACCGCATTGTCGTGCGCGAACATCAGGCGGTTCGCCCATTCCGCCTGCGGCTTGTCGCCGCGCGAGGGATTGGCCAGCGCGCCACTGAGACCGCGGACCTGGCACCGGTTGATGGTGTAGGGGATCCAGAGGATCCCGGTCAGGATCACAGTCAGTGTCAGCCAGAACAATTCGCGCGTCATGGTTCGATCCCCTCTGTCGTCGCTGCGTTGAGCGCGAGTCTATACAAAAGCGCGGAAGATTCCGCTATGCGCGGACCCTGACATAGCTGCCGGGCGCGTCCTCGATCGGGGGAAGGGCGTCGCTGCCGACGCTGCGCGCCGGGACTTGCTCCGGATCGAGCTCGCCCAGCCATTGGCGCCAGTCCGGCCACCACGAGCCCTTGTGCTCGACGGCTTCCTTCATCCATTGCGCGACGTTGACGTCCTTGATGTTGTCGTTGGTCCAGTACTGGTACTTGTTCGAGGCGGGCGGATTGACGACGCCGGCGATGTGGCCCGAGCCCGACAGCACGTATTTCACCGGACCGCCGAAGAATTGCGAGCCGTACAGCACCGATTCAGCGGGCGCGATGTGGTCCTCGCGGGTGGCGAGGTTGTAGACGGGCACCTTGACCTTGGAGAGGTCGAGCAGCGTGTTGTCGAGCACCATCGTGCCGGTGGAGAGCCGGTTCTCCAGATAGCAATTGCGCAGGTAATAGGAATGGTTCGACGCGGTCATCCGCGTCGCGTCCGAATTCCAGTGCAAGAGGTCGAACGCGCTCGGCTGCTGCCCCTTCAGATAGTTGCTGACGACGTAGGACCAGATCAGATCGTTGGAGCGCAGCATGTTGAAGGCCATCGCCATCTTCGAGCCTTCGAGCACGCCGGCCGCCCTCATGTCCTGCTCGAGCGCCGTGATCTGCTCCTCGTCGACGAACACCAGGAGGTCGCCGGCATGGGTGAAATCGACCTGGGCCGCGAAGAACGTCGCGGACGACACGCGCTGGCGGCGCTTCTCGGCGAGCCAGGCCAGCGTGGTCGCGAGCATGGTGCCGCCGACGCAATAGCCGGCGGTATGCACCTTCATCTCGCCCGTGACCCTCTCGATCACGTCCATCGCCGTGAGCGGACCTTCCTTCATGTAGTCTTCCCAGCTCTTGTTGCCGAGCCGCTTGTCGGGATTGACCCATGAGATCACGAACACGGTGATGCCCTGGTCGACGCACCACTTGATGTAGGATTTCTCCGGCTTGAGATCGAGGATGTAGAACTTGTTGATCCAGGGCGGCACGATCAGGAGCGGGGTGCGCAGCACCGTCTCCGTGGTCGGCGAATACTGGATCAGCTGCATCATCTCGTTCTGGTAGATCACCTTGCCCGGCGTCGTCGCCATGTTGACGCCGACGACGAGGTTGTCCGGATTGGACTGGCGGATCTTCAGCATGCCCTTGCCGGCTGCGATGTCCTCGGCCAGCATCTTCAGGCCGCGGGCGAGGTTCTCGCCGCTGCTGGTCACGGTCTCGCGCAGCACCTCGGGGTTGGTCAGCACGAAGTTGGACGGCGAGATCGCGTTGATGACCTGCTGGACGTAGAACTCCGCCTTGCGGCGGGTCTGCGGATCGAGTCCTTCGGCATCGCGCACCAGCTCCTGCGCCCATTTGGTCGTGAGCAGATAGAGCTGCATCACGAAATCGAAGAACTGGTTCGACTTCCATTCCGGGTCGGCAAAACGCTTGTCGCGCGGCGAGGGCGCGATCGCGGGCGGCGCGTCCTGGCCGGCCATGCGGCGCACCGCCGAGCCCCAGAGGTCGAGATAGTCCTTGGCGAGCTTGGTCTGCAGATCGGAAGAGCGGGACGTATCCGACAGCCAGTATTCGGCAACCGAGGTGAAGGTCTTGACGACCTCGGTGAGCTCGGGCGGCGGGCGATCCTGCACCTCGCCGCTCTCGCGCGGCTTGAGGTAAGCGGCCAGCGCTTTGCCGCCGCTCTCCATCGCCCGCGCGACATTCATCGCGAAGGCTTCCGCATCGAACTTCGTCTCGGGTTTGGGCGTATCGGTCGTGGCCATACTCATGAGCAGAACAGTAACGATTCATTCCGTATTCGTCACCGCGAAGCTCGCATGTTTGGCGTTAAACACTCTCGAAGATGTGTTGCACTGCGACAAATCTTCTTGGTTCCGTCACATTCGGGCCGCACCGCTCGGCTTGATGGGCATTGGCTGTTTTCTCGCTCTCACCATTTGGGCAGCAATGGTTTGAGCTTGGGCACGGTCTTGGGTAAGGTTGCCCGGGGCCGTGCTTTGGGACGAGTAGGGGATTTCCCAAGTGTTGGCGTTGTGGGACCTGCAAAAGACGCTGCCGATCCGCGGCGCGCTGCTGATCGCGGCGCTTGCCGTCGGCGGCTGCTCGAGCCAGCTCGCGGATATGACGCCCACGGACGCGCAGGCGCATCCCAGGGAGCCCGGCACCTATCTGCCGGTGCACGACCTGCCGCCGGATCGCGATCAAGCGGTCATCCCGCCGGAGCAACGTGCCAAGATCGAGGCTGAGCTCGCCGCCGCGCGCGATCGCCAGGCCGTCGCCGGCAAGGATGCGAAATGAGCCGCTCCAAGGTAATCGCTGGCGCCCCCGCCTTGCCGTGCTAAAAGACCACGGTTCAGCCGAGAGTCAGGGCGAACGACTTCAGTCTTCGTCGTCGATGATTGCTCTAAGCATTTGATTTTGAGTAATTTTCACGACGGAAATGGACGCGTTTCCGAAGCGCCGTCCTGGCCTGTCGATTCTGTCCTGACCGGTTGCCCCGGAGCCCAGAGAGCCATGGAAGAATTTTACCGCATCCGCCGCCTTCCGCCTTATGTGTTCGAGCAGGTCAATCGGGCCAAGGCGGCCGCGCGGAATGCCGGCGCCGATATTATCGACCTCGGCATGGGCAATCCGGATCTGCCGGCCCCCTCGCATGTGCTGGAAAAGCTGAAGGAGACGCTGGGAAAGCCGCGCACCGATCGCTACTCGGCGTCGCGCGGCATCCCCGGACTGCGCCGGGCCCAGGCCGGCTACTACGCCCGCCGCTTCGGCGTGAAGCTCAACCCCGACACCCAGATCGTCGCGACGCTCGGCTCGAAGGAAGGCTTTGCCAACGTGGCGCAGGCGATCACCGCGCCCGGCGACGTCATCCTCTGTCCGAACCCGAGCTACCCGATTCACGCCTTCGGCTTTTTGATGGCAGGCGGCGTAATCCGCTCGGTGCCGTCGGAGCCGACGCCGCAGTTCTTCGAGGCGGTGGAGCGGGCGATCGTGCATTCGATCCCCAAGCCGCTGGCGCTCGTCGTCTGCTATCCCTCGAACCCGACCGCCTATGTGGCGAGCCTCGACTTCTACAAGGACCTCGTCGCGTTCGCGAAGAAGCACGAGATCCTGATCCTGTCCGATCTCGCCTATGCCGAGGTCTATTTCGACGAGAACAATCCGCCGCCCTCGGTGCTCCAGGTGCCGGGCGCGATGGACGTCACGGTCGAGTTCACCTCGATGTCGAAGACCTATTCGATGGCCGGCTGGCGCATGGGCTTTGCGGTCGGCAATGAGCGCGTGATCGCAGCGCTCGCCCGCGTCAAATCCTACCTCGATTACGGCGCCTTCACGCCGGTGCAGGTCGCGGCGACTGCCGCACTGAACGGCCCGGACGATTGCATCAAGGAGATGCGCGACACCTACCGCAAGCGCCGCGATGCGCTGGTGGAATCGTTCGGCCGCGCCGGCTGGGAGATCCCGCCGCCGGAGGCCTCGATGTTCGCCTGGGTGCCGCTGCCGGAAGCCTTCCGCAGCGTCGGCAGCATGCAATTCGCGACCCTGATGGTGGAGAAATCCGGCGTTGCGGTCTCGCCCGGCGTCGGCTTCGGCGAGCATGGTGAAGGATATGTCCGCATCGCCATGGTGGAAAACGAGCAACGGATCAGGCAGGCCGCGCGCGGCGTGCGACGCTTCCTTGAAAGCGGCATCGAAACGTTGCACAACGTCGTTCCGCTCGCCAATCGGCGTTAAGTTCTCTTCGGCAGGTTTTCTAAGTCATCATGGTTGCACCCCTGAAAGTGGGCATAGCGGGGCTCGGCACCGTGGGCGCCGAAGTTGTCCGTCTGATTGAAACGCAGGCCCGCGTGCTTACAGGCCGCAGCGGCCGCGGCATCCGTGTCGTTGCCGTCACCGCGCGCTCGAAGGCGAAGAAGCGCGGCATCGACCTGCGCGGCGTCGAATGGGTCAAGGATCCCATGGCGCTGGCCACGCATCCCGGCATCGATTGCTTCGTCGAGCTGATGGGCGGCGCCGGCGATCCCGCGCTGTCGGCGGTCGAGGCCGCGCTCAGCGCCGGCAAGTCAGTGGTCACCGCCAACAAGGCGCTGCTCGCGAGGCACGGTTTGAAACTGGCGAAAGCCGCTGAAAAGCACGGCGGCGCGCTGAATTACGAGGCAGCCGTCGGCGCCGCGATCCCCGTCATCAAGACGTTGCGCGAGGGACTTGCCGGAACCGGCATCAACCGCGTCTACGGCATCCTCAACGGCACCTGCAACTACATCCTGACCCGGATGGAGCAGGAGGGCCTGTCCTTCGCCGAATGCCTCGCGGATGCGCAGCGGCTCGGCTATGCCGAGGCCAACCCGTCCTTCGACGTCGACGGCCACGACACCGCGCAAAAACTCGCCATTCTCGCCAGCCTCGCTTTCGGCACGAAAGTTGCTCAAAGCGCAGTGTATGTCGAAGGCATCTCCTCCATCGCGCCGGAAGATCTGCGCGCGGCCGCGGATCTCGGCTACCGCGTCAAGCTGCTCGGCGTTGCGGTGCGCACCGCCAAGGGCATCGAGCAGCGCGTGCATCCGACCATGGTTCCGAAATCCTCCTCGATCGCGCAGGTGATGGGCGTCACCAATGCGGTCACGATCGACGGCGAGGGCATTCCGCCGATCACGCTGGTCGGCCCCGGCGCCGGCGGTGCCGCGACGGCATCCGCCGTAGTCGCCGATATCGCCGATGCCGCGCGCGGCATCCGCGCCAATCCGTTCGGCCGGCCGATTTCTCATTTGCGCGACACCAAGAAGGCGCCGATGGAGCGGCACGAGGGCGGCTATTACATCCGCCTTCTGGCGCGCGATTTCCCCGGCACCGCGGCTGCGATCGCGACCCGGCTGGCAGAGCAGAAGATTTCGATCGAGTCGATCGTGCAGCGTCATCCCAATGGCGGCGCTGCGCCAGCCGACGGCAAGGCGGTCCCCGTGCCCGTCATCCTGATCACCTATGCGACGCATGAGGATGCGGTGCGCCGCGCGCTAGCCGCCGTGCAGAAGGACAAGGTGATCAGCGGACGGCCGCAGGTGATCCGGATCGAGAAGAACTAGAGCGTGCCCCCCGGCCCAGAGGGCCGCGCCAGCGCAAAGCGTTGAAGCGGTTTTCCGGAAAGGTCATGCTGAAACAATGAGGCGGTTTGAGCGAACGAACCGTGGGCGTTGAGAGTTGATGCGGGCAGAGACTTCTGTCCAAAACCGTTTCGAAGGAGTAAGCCGATGTCGACCCATATTTCAGTCCCCCCGCACGCATTGCTCGAGCGCATCCTCACGTTGGAGATCGTACGCGTGACGGAGCGGGCGGCGGTGTCGTCGGCGCGGCTGCGCGGGCACGGTAACGAGAAAGCGGCCGATCAGGCTGCGGTGGATGCGATGCGCCGCGAGCTCAACAAGCTCCCGATCGAGGGTACCATCGTGATCGGCGAGGGCGAGCGCGACGAGGCGCCGATGCTCTTCATCGGCGAGAAGGTCGGCCTGAACGCCGGTCCGCAGGTCGACATCGCGGTCGATCCGCTCGAAGGCACCACGCTGTGCGCCAAGAACATGCCGGGCTCGATCGCCACGATGGCGATGGCCGACGGCGGCACGCTGCTGCACGCGCCCGACGTCTACATGCAGAAGCTCGCGATCGGGCCGGGCTACAACAAGGGCGTCGTCGATCTCGATGCAACGCCGGCCGACAACGTCCGCCGTCTCGCCAAGGCCAAGGGTGTCCAGCCCGACGGCATCACGGTTCTCGTGCTCGATCGTCCGCGCCATGCCAGCATCATCGAGAGCGTGCGCTCGACCGGCGCTGCCGTGCGCCTGATCACCGACGGCGACGTCGCCGGCGTGATCCATTGCGCCGATCCCGACAATACCGGCGTCGACATGTATCTCGGCACCGGCGGCGCGCCGGAAGGCGTGCTCGCGGCCGTGGCGCTGCGTTGCATCGGCGGCCAGATGCAGTGCCGTCTCATCCTCGATTCCGACGAGAAGCGCGAGCGCGCCGCCAAGATGGGCGTCAACGATCCCAAGATGATCTATGGCATCGAGGACATGGCGCGCGGCGACTGCCTGTTCGCCGCCACCGGCGTCACCACGGGTTCGCTGCTCTCGGGCGTCAAATTCCGCAAGGACGGCGTGATCGAGACCGAGACTGTGGTGATGCGCTCGGTCACCGGCACCGTGCGCTACATCAAGGCCGAGCATCGTGAGCTCGCGAAGTTCCATCTGGACTGAGTAGGGCATAACAACTGCCCCCATTCCGGGGCGACGCAAAGCGTCGAGCCCGGAATCCATAACCACGATCGGGAGTATGGATTCCGGGCCTGCGCCTAACAGCGCATCCCGGAATGACAATAAGAATAATCGGGAAGCGCCATGTCCGAACTCTCCGCCGTCAAAGCCCTGGTGTTCGACGTGTTCGGCACCGTCGTGGATTGGCGCACCAGCCTGATCTCGGACTTCATGTGGTGGAGCAGGCAGCGCGGCATCAGCGCCGACTGGACCGCTCTGGTCGATGGCTGGCGCGGCATGTACATGGCCTCGATGGACGATGTGCGGCAACATCCCGAGCGCGGCTATGTCATGCTGGATGATCTGCACCGCCGCTCGCTGGAGAAGCTGGTCGCGCAGTTTTCGATCAAAGGCCTCACCGACGCCGATCTCGATTATCTCACCAAGGGCTGGCATCGCCTCAATCCCTGGCCGGACAGCGTCGCGGGCCTGACGCGGCTGAAGTCGAAATTCGTGATCTCGCCGCTATCGAACGGCAATGTCGCATTGCTCACCAACATGGCGAAGTTCGCCGGACTGCCGTGGGACCTCATCATGTCGGCCGAGCTGTTCGAGCACTACAAGCCCGATCCCGAGACCTATCTCGGCGCAGCAAAGCTGCTTTGCCTCAAGCCGGAGGAGGTGATGATGGTCGCCGCCCACAACGGCGATCTCGCGGCCGCCCAGAAGAACGGGCTGAAGACCGCGTTCGTCGCACGGCCGACGGAGTACGGTCCGCTCCAGAAGGTCGATTTCGAAGCCACCGGCAATTGGGACATCGTCGCCAAGGACTTTGGCGGGATCGCCGACAGGCTCGGCTGCTGACAGCGCGCTGCTACCGCGACTCGGCGGGCGCTGCAGTCAGCACGGCCCTGCGCTCGTGAATGAGGTTCTCGAGGCGGTGGGCCGCCACGTTGAGGGTGGCAGCATCCAGCGGGTTGTCGTCGCCGTCCAATCTCGCGCGCTGGCTACGAAGCACATTGTCGATCTGGTCTTCGATCGCCAGCAGGTCGGTTTCGTTTTTGGCCTCGCGGATCTGTCGGCCGAGCGTGTACAGCGCGTCGAGTGCCGGTTCGCGCGGCTGGTGTTCGCTCGACCGGAGAAACCGCCACAGCGCCGCCGCGATCGATGCAAGCGCGCCCAGCGCCATCGGCGCCAGAAAAATCACGTTGCTCCACTTGTCGAGGAAGCCTAGCTGGCTGCCATTGTAGAACTCGGCGGCGCCGGCATGGACCGGGAGATATGCGCCGGCATCGGTATCCGGTGCCTTGAACTGGGCGAGGACCGGCCATTCCGACAGGATGTCCCTGCGCGCGGCAGTGATGGCCTGCGTGAAGCTGGCGACCACGTCGTTGTCGAGGCTCTTCTTGGCGACCACATAGAAGGCGACGCGCAAGCTTGTGACGTCGTCCGCGGGAACAGGCGGGGACCCGCGCAGCGCTCCCTTGGGGATGTCGAAGCTCTCATAGGCGCGCTCCTTCTCCGCAATCGCGCCTGCATTTTCGATCGGGATCAGAATCGGCGCGGTCTTGGCAGTCTGTGAGAACAGGCCGCGTAGCAACGACAGATACCGCTCGCTGAGCGGCATGACGAAAAGCACCGTGCGCACCTCTTTCGCGTCCAGCGCGCGGCGAACGTCGTCCATCGCGATGTTCTTGAAGACGACATTGGCGCGGCCAAGGTCGTATGCGCTGGTGAGGACGCGGACCACCTTCTGGTTCGTGTCGCCGGCGACAACCCCTACCGTCGTGCGTTTCAGGCCGGCGATATCCGAGATCGCCGATCCCGGCGGAGCCACCAGCAGGGCGACGGCTTCGGTGAGCACGACGATCGCTTGCGCTTGAGAGAGATCGCCGACATCGCCGCGCACGACGGCGAGGTCGGTCTTGCCCGACGAGAACGCCGCGGCGGATTCGATGGGCCCGCCGGTCTCGACCAGCTTGAGGCGCACTGGCGCGTTGTTGACGGCAAGCCTGCTCGCGAGCGCCGAGACGATCCTGGGAGCGTCGCCATCCAGGGATCCGACTGCGATCGACAGTGTCACGGGCCGGGCGTACCAGCGATAGGCAGCGAGGCTCGCGCCGGCGGCAAGCGCTACGATCACGATCACCACCACGAAGCGCAGCCAGCCCGGCAGCCTGGCGGCATCAATCCCCATTTTCGAGAGATCGTCCATGACGCGGCTCGCCCGAGTTTCCGTAGGCCAGCATTGTTGCCGCGAGCGGTCGGATGTTGATTTGCGTCAAGCAATGCTCGGGCTCCCTCGAACCTGTTTGGTCCGACTCCGGGGGTGCGGAGGGCCAGAATATTACGAGGCTTGCGCCTCTTCGGTTGCACAGAACGTCGCGATCGCAAGGTCGATCCGCCGGTCCAGCACGCGGCGATTGAGCTTGAATCCGGTGTCGGTCAGCAGCCTGAAATGATCGTGGCTGAACACCATGCCGAACAGCATTTCGGCGATGAGGCGGAGCGGCACAGCTGCGAAACGAGGCTCCAGGCGAACGGCCTTCAGTAGCTCGACGATATGCTCTGTGCCGCTCTCCATGATGACCTCGGCGAACATGCGCCCCAGCTCCGGCGAGGCCTGACGTTCACCGATGATCAGACGCTGCAGGGCGATCTCGCCAGGCGACAGCGCCACGTCGGCCGCCTCGCGCAGCATGTTTCGAAGTCGGATCACTGGTGATCCTTCCGAAGGGGCATCGGCGAAGTCTGCTTCCGGCAGGCTGCGCAGCAGCATGGCGCGAAACAGCTCGGTCTTGCTCTCGAACAATTTGTAGAGCGTCTTCTTCGACATTCCGGCGGCACCGGCGATGTCGTCCATCGTGGTCGCGGCAAATCCCTTGCTGGTGAAGGTGTCCTTCGCCGCCGCCAGCAGTTGCGTCATGCGAGCGTCGGGGGCGGGAAGGATGACGGCCGGCTTGGTCCGCTCCGACGGCGGAGCAATACGTCTCTGATTTCTGGATTCTCTCGCCATGGACACACCCGCCGTTGAATCTGAGCTGTTTCACGACTGCTTGAACGCTGCTGCGCAGGCAGCCTAGCACTTGACTTCGGGGAAGGAAACTATCAAGTTTCCAGATGGAAACTGAATAGTTTCCGAATGTTTCCGTGCGCGATCCTCCTCGAGGGGCCGCAACTCACCCATGGATCGTCATCATGCGCCCCCCGATCGTCCGCGCTGTTCCCTTGATTGCCCTGCTGCTTGCCGCTTGCGGGGAGCAGAACCCGCAAGCGGCATTGCCGCAGATGGTGCCGGAGGTCGGCATCATGACCCTGAAACCGCAGGAAGCGAAGATCTCGACGTTGCTGCCGGGCCGCGTCGTCGCCTATCAGGTTTCCGAGGTCCGTCCGCAGGTCACGGGCATTCTGCTCAAGCGCGACTTCGTGGAAGGCGCCGAGGTGAGGGAAGGCGACCTGCTCTATGAGATCGATCCGGTGCAGTACAAGGCGGGTCTGGCGAGCGCCGAGGCCGCGGTGCAGAGGTCGGAGGCAACGCTCGTCAGCGTCAAGCTGAAGGCTGCGCGCAAGACCCAGCTTCTGCAGACCAACGCGGCGAGCCAGCAGGACGTCGATGATGCCGTTGCCGCCTACAAGCAGGGCGAGGCCGACGTGAAGGCGGCGCAAGCCAACCGCGACACCGCCGCGATCTCGCTGGATCGCACCAAGGTCACCGCGTCGATCTCGGGCCGGATCGGCAAGTCGAGCATCACACCCGGCGCGCTGGTTACCGCGAGCCAGGCGACGGCGATGACAACGATCCAGCAGCTCGACCCTGTCTATGTCGACCTCGATCAGTCGACCTCGGAGATGGAGCGCCTGCGCAGCCAGATCGCGAGCGGAAAGCTCAAGCGTCCCGCCGAGGGTGTGCAGGTCGAGCTCCTGATGGAGAGCGGCAAGACCTACGGCCACAAGGGCAAGTACGGTTTCACCGATGCCAGCGTCAACGAGAGCACCGGCTCGGTTTCCTCGCGCGCAGTCTTCGCCAATCCCGAGCGGGCGCTGCTGCCGGGCATGTATGTGCGCGCCCGCGTCGTCGCCGGCGTCGATCCGGCTGCGATCCTCGTGCCGCAGCGCGCCGTCTCGCGCAATCCGCTGGGGCAGGCAGTGGCGATGTTCGTCGACAAGGACGGCAAGGTCGAGCAGCGGATGCTGGAGCTCGGCGAGGATGTCGGCAGCAACTGGCTGGTGCGCTCCGGCGCCAAGGCCGGCGATCGCCTGGTCGTCGAGGGCACGCAGAAGGCCCGCCCCGGGGCGCCCGTCAAGTCCGTGGAGGTCGCGGTCGATCCCGCAACCGGCCTCACCGTGAATCCGACGCGGCAGGCCGATGCGCGGCCTGCAGCAGCCGCAGCCGAGCAGTAACCGTCATGTCCCATTTCTTCATCAAGCGGCCGATCTTCGCCTGGGTCATCGCCATCCTGATCATGCTGGGCGGCGTTCTCGCGATCATGCGCTTGCCGATCGCGCAATATCCGCAGATCGCGCCGACTGTGGTCACGATCACGGCGACCTATCCCGGCGCCAATGCCGAGACCGCGGAGAACTCGGTGACCAAGGTCATCGAGCAGAACATGACCGGCCTCGACTATCTGCAATACATGTCGTCGTCGAGCACCTCGACGGGCCAAGTGCAGATCTCGCTGACCTTCACCAACGAAGCCGATGCCGACATCGCCCAGGTGCAGGTGCAGAACAAGCTGCAGCTCGCGACGCCGCTGCTGCCGCAGGTGGTGCAGCAGCAGGGCATCAAGGTCGTGAAGTCCTCGGCAAGCTTCCTGATGGTGCTCGGCTTCGTCTCCGAGGACGGCCGGCTCGCCGCCAGCGACATCGCCGATTACGTGGCGTCCTCGGTCAACGATCCCATCAGCCGCGTCGCTGGCGTCGGCCAGGTGACGTTGTTTGGCGCCGAATACGCCATGCGAATCTGGCTCGATCCCGACAAGCTGGCGAAATACAACCTCATGCCTGGGGACGTGACTGCGGCGATCCAGACTCAGAACACCCAGGTGACCGCCGGCCAGCTCGGCGGCCTGCCGTCCGTCGGCGGCCAGCAGCTCAATGCCACCATCACCTCGCAGAGCCGCCTGCAGACGGTCGAGCAGTTCAAGGACATCATCCTGCGCACGGCCACGACCGGTCAGACGGTCCGCATCGGCGACGTCGCGCGGGTCGAGCTCGGCTCGAAGTCCTATGATTCCGCCGCGCGCTACAACGGCAAGCCCGCCGCGGGCATGGGCATCAGTCTTGCGACCGGCGCCAATGCCGTCGCGACCTCGGAGGCGGTGAAGGCACGTGTCGCCCAGCTCAGCGCCGCGATGCCGGAGGGGCTCCGCGTCGTCTACCCCTACGACACCACGCCCTTCGTCAAGCTGTCGATCGAAAAGGTGATTCACACACTGTTCGAGGCGATCGCGCTGGTCTTCGTCGTGATGTTCATGTTCCTGCAGAGCTGGCGGGCGACCATCATCCCGACCATTGCCGTGCCGGTGGTGCTGCTCGGGACCTTCGGCGTGCTCTCGCTTGCCGGCTATTCGATCAACACGCTGACGATGTTCGCGATGGTGCTGGCGATCGGCCTCCTGGTCGACGATGCCATCGTCGTGGTCGAGAACGTCGAGCGCGTGATGGCCGAGGAGAAGCTCGGCCCGCGCGAGGCGACCGAGAAATCCATGCGCGAGATTACCGGGGCCCTGGTCGGGATCGGCGTCGTGCTCTCGGCCGTGTTCATTCCGATGGCGTTCTTCAACGGCTCGGTCGGAATCATCTACCGGCAGTTCGCGCTCACCATCGTCACGGCGATGGTGCTGTCGGTGCTCGTGGCGCTGGTGCTGACGCCGGCGCTGTGCGTCACGATCCTGAAGCCGCCGAAGCATCATGGCGCGCAGCGCGGCTTCTTCGGCCTGTTCAACCGCGGCTTCGACCGCATGGCGGACGGCTATCAGCGCACCGCGGGCGGTGCGATCAGGCGCATCGCGGGAGTGATGATCGCCTTCGCGGCGATCCTCGCCGCCATGGTCGTCCTGTTCCAGCGGCTGCCGAGCTCGTTCCTGCCCGAAGAGGACCAGGGCACGATCATGACGCTGATCCAGCTTCCGGTCGGCGCCACCTCGACGCGTACGCTCGATGTCATCAAGCAAGTCGAGCATCAATATCTCGACAACGAGAAGGACGCCGTGGACGGCGTGTTCGCAGTCAGTGGCTTCAGCTTCGCAGGGCAGGGACAGAACGTTGGCCTTGCCTTCGTCAGCCTGAAGCCGTTCGACGAGCGCAAGAGTCCTGCAGCCTCGGCGCAGGCCGTGGCCGGCCGTGCCATGGGGGCGTTCATGAAAATCCGCGACGCCATGGTGTTCGCGGTGCTGCCGCCGTCGATTCCCGGCTTCGGCAATGCCGGCGGCTTCGACCTCTATCTCCAGGACACCGGCGGCAACGGTCACGAGGCGCTGATCCAGGCGCGCAACCAGCTGCTCGGGCAGCTCGCGGCGGACAAGCGCGTGGCACAGGCCCGGCCGAACGGACAGGACGACACGCCGCAATTCAACCTCGACGTCGACCAGGCCAAGGCCACCGCGCTCGGCGTCAACCTCAGCGATCTCAACACCACGCTGTCGGCAGCGTGGGGCGGCGCCTATGTCAACGACTTCATCGACCGCGGCCGCGTCAAGCAGGTCTATGTGCAAAGCGATGCGCCGTTCCGCATGGATACCAGCGACATCGGCCGCTGGTATGTGCGCAACGCCTCGGGCTCGATGGTGCCGTTCTCGGCGGTCGCGACCGATCGCTGGAGTTTTGGTTCGCCGCGCCTCGAGCGCTACAACGGCGTCGCCGCCGTCGAGCTGCAGGGGCAGGCAGGGCAGGGCATCAGCTCGGGTGTCGCCATGCAGGCTGTGGAGGAGCAGATGGCCAAGCTGCCCAAGGGCTACGGCCATGAATGGACCGGATTGTCGTTCCAGGAACGGCTCACCGGCAGCCAGACGCTGTATCTGTATTCGATTTCGCTGCTGATCGTCTTCCTGAGCCTTGCCGCACTGTACGAGAGCTGGTCGGTCCCGTTCGCGGTGATGCTAACGGTGCCGATCGGCGTGCTCGGCGCGCTGCTCGCGGCGACGCTGTTCGATCAGGCCAACGACGTCTATTTCCAGGTCGGACTGCTCACGACGATCGGGCTGGCCTCGAAGAACGCGATCCTGATCGTCGAATTCGCGCTGGAGCAGATCGCTTCCGGCCGCAGCCTCGTCGATGCCACCCTGCACGCATCGCGCCAGCGCCTGCGCCCGATCCTGATGACGTCGCTCGCCTTCATCCTCGGCGTGCTGCCGCTGGCGGTGGCGACGGGCGCGGGCTCGGCCAGCCAGAACGCGGTCGGCATCGGCGTCGCCGGCGGCATGATCGCGGCAACCGTGCTCGGCATCTTCTTCGTGCCCGCGCTGTTCGTGCTGGTGAAGCGGATATTCCCCGGTGCCCGGGCGGACGCTGCGGCCTCAGGCGCCGGCGCGGTTGCCGAGCCCGCGGAATAGGGCGCATCAATGGTCCGGACGGCGCGCGCCGCCCGGACCTGATCGCGAGAACCTACAACGTCATCTGCATCGGCTGGGGATAATAGTGGAAGCCGTCGCCGGCCTTGGCGACATGGCCGTAGCCCGGCCAGGCGAAGTGATACGACATCACCGGGACCTTGTTTGCCGCGAGCATCGTGAGCAACTTCACCCGCGATTCCGCCGCCTGCTTCGGGTCGGTGTCGTAGGAGAATTCCATGCGCGGCCGCTCGAGCAGCAGCACGGAATGGTGCGAGAGGTCGCCGAGGAAGGCAAAGGATTTGCCGGCCGACGACACCATGAAGATGGTGTGGCCGACGGTGTGACCGGGCGCGGCGATGGCCTGGACCCCCGGCAGGAATTCCTGGCCGTCCTTGAAGAATACGATCCGGTCACGGACCGGCAGCAGATTCTTGCGGGCGTGGACGACGAAGTCCTTGGCCGGGCTGCCGAGCTTGCCTTCGTCGGTCCAGAAGTCGAAATCGGTCTGCGAGATGTAGATCTGCGCGTTCGGAAACAGCGGCTTGCCGCCTTCGTCGACGATGCCTCCGATATGGTCGATATGGGCATGCGAACACACCACGGCATCGATGTCCCCCGGCTTGATGCCGGCCTCGGTCATGCTCTTCTGTTGCCGGCCGGTGCTGGCGCCGAACATCTTCGATGAGCCCATGCCGGTATCGAACAGGATGAGCTTGTCGCCGGTGTTCACGATCGGGGAGTTCTGTTCGAGCACGACGTTGTCCGGCGACAGGAAATTGTCCGCCAGCATCTTCTTCACCTCTTCCTTGGGCACGCCGGTGAAGGTTCCGGAGGGATCGCCGAGCGGCAGCGGCCCGTCGGACACGACGGTGACCTCGGCATCGCCGAGAACGAAGCGGTGCCAGTAGGGCGTCTGGGTGCCGAGCTTGGGTGCCCGCGCCATCGCGCTGGTGCCGAGCATGGCGCTGGCACCAAGGCCCGCTCCGAGCGTGAGAAGGGACCGACGTGAGACATCGATTGTCATGCGTTCCTCGCTTTTGTCTTTTATTTTGCGCGATTGTTCGCGCGTTGGCACCGGCCTCATCGGCCGTGCGGCCGCTGGTCGGCAGAGAAGTATGCTGCTCCGGCCGCGACAAGCTAGCAAGTGGAATTAGTGCGCAGATTCACGCGGAGCGCGAACGAGCCGCGGCAGCGGGCCGGCCGCGTGTGGACGCGCGCTCCGCCGGCCAGGACAACGCGAATTGCGCCTTACGCAATTCTAAGCGTGAGATCGGTCCCTTCCGTCTCGGCAAAGCCCGCCCGCAACACCTCTTCGCGCTTGTGGCGGAGATGCGCGCGCAAAATGTGGGAGAGGCCGGCGCCGTCGCGGCGCTGGAGCGCGTTCAGGATGGCGTCGTGCTCCTTCACGGCGAGCGCCCAGCGCTGCGGCGTCATCGGCGTGACGTAGCGCGCGCGCCGGATGCGCGCCGTTACTGATGTGTAGAGCCCCGCGAGCACGGGATTTCCGGCTGCGGTGACGATGGCCTCGTGGATGGCGCGATTGCCGCGATAGTACTGGATCAGATCGCCATCGCGATAATGCAGCACCATGGCCGCATGCGCGGCGGCGATCTCGTCGATCTCGGCGTCCGTGATGCGTTCGCAGGCGAGCTCGCCGGCGAGGGCCTCCAGGCCCTGGCAGACCTCGAACAGGTCGCGCATGTCCTTGTCGGTCAGTTTTGCCGCGCGCGAGCCGCGATGCGGCAGCAGCTGCACGAGGCCCTCGGCGGCCAGCACCTTGAGCGCCTCGCGCAGCGGCGTGCGCGAGATCTCAAGCCGCTCACACAGCTCGCGCTCGGGAATCCGAGCGCCCGGCGGGATTTCGCCGTCGAGCAGAATGGCCCGGATACGGCCGACGACTTCCTCGTGAAGCATGGGGACCAGCGCTCCAATTTGAATGCAAAACTTGGATATTCGATCGAAACTTCGAAGTTCCAGCTTGCTAATCCCAGATTTTGCATTCAAAAATGTAAAAAACAAGAGGATATGAGGAAATGGACCTGGCGGTAGAGGCAGACGACCTCGTTTTTGAATGCAAAGACGGCATCGGGCGGATCACCTTCAACCGCCCGCAGGCCCGCAACGCCTTCACCTTCGCCATGTACGAGCGGCTCGCCGCGATCTGCGAGCAGGCCAACAGCGATCATGCGATCAAGGTGCTGGTGCTGCGCGGAGCCGGCGACAAGGCCTTTGCGTCCGGCACCGACATCAATCAGTTCCGCGAGTTCAAGACGCCGCAGGATGCGATCGACTACGAGAACCGGATTGATCGCGTGCTGACCACGCTCGAGCAGTGCCGCGTGCCGACCATCGCGGCGATCAACGGCTTTTGCACCGGGGGCGGCGCCGGCATCGCCGCGGCCTGCGATCTCCGCATCGGCACGGCAAGCGCGAAGATCGGATTCCCCATTGCCCGGACGCTCGGCAATTGCCTGTCGATGTCCAATGTCAGCCGTCTTACCGCGCTGATTGGCGCTGCGCGCGTCAAGGACCTGATCTTCACCGCGCGCCTCGTCGACGCCGCGGAGGCTGCGAGCGTTGGGCTGCTCGGCGAGGTGGTCGAGGACATTGCCGCGCTGGACAAGCGCGCCGACGAGGTGGCCCGGCTCGTCGCCAGTCACGCGCCGCTGACGCTGAATGCGACCAAACAGGCGGTGGCACGCCTGCAACGGCGGCTGACCCGGGACGAAGGCGAGGACCTCATCCTGATGTGCTACACGAGCCAGGATTTTCGCGAAGGGCTCGATGCTTTCCTCAACAAGCGCGCCCCGCAATGGCGCGGCCAATAGGACAGGCCCGATGCAAAGCGATCGATCGCAATCCAACTCTCGCCGTTCGGGACCGCTGGCCGGCCTTAGGGTCGTCGACCTCACCCATGTCATGGCCGGGCCGACCTGCACTCTGATGCTCGCCGACATGGGTGCCGACGTCATCAAGATCGAGAAATCGCCGAACGGCGACGACACCCGTCATTCGGTGCCGCCGAAGATCGGCGAGGAGGCGGCTTCCTTCCTGATGATGAACCGCAACAAGCGCGGCATCGTGCTGGATCTGAAGACCGAGGGCGGCAAGCAGGTGCTGCGGCGGTTGATTGCGGACGCCGACGTGCTGGTCGAGAACTTTGCGCCGGGCGCGATGGAGCGCCTCGGCTTCGGCTACGAGGCGCTGCACGCGCAATTCCCGGCGCTGATCTATTGCTCGCTGTCGGGCTTCGGCCGCACCGGTCCCTACAAGCACCGCAGGGGATTCGATCTCGTCGCCCAGGCCATGAGCGGCATCATGAGCTTCACTGGCGAACGCCCGGATGGGCCGCCCGTCAAATGCGGCCCGCCGCTGTCCGACATCACCGCCGGCCTGCTCGCCAGCATGGGCATCCTCGCGGCCTATACGCACCGCCTCAAGACCGGCGAGGGGCAGTGGGTCGAAACCTCGCTCTATGAAGCCGCCCTGGTGCAGACCTATTGGCAATCGACCATTGCGCTAGCCGCGGGCACAGCACCGCGCGCGATGGGCTCGGCCCATCCGCTTAATGCGCCGTATCAAGCATTTGAAGCTTCCGACGGTTGGCTCGTGGTCGGCGGCGCCAACAAGAAGCATTGGTTGTTGATGCTGGAAGCGCTCGGAGCAAGTGAGCTCGCCGCCGATCCGCGCTTCGTCACCGGCGCCGACCGCATGGCCAATCTCAAAGTGCTCGAAGCGGTGCTGAGCGAGCGCTTCCGCACGAAGTCGCGGGCGCATTGGCTCGCGGCGCTGGACGGGAAGGGCGTGCCGTGCGGACCCGTGCACGACATGCTGGAGGCGCTCAGCGATCCCCAGACTCTGGCGCGCGAGATGGTCGTCGAGGTCGAGCATTCCACGCTCGGCCCGGTCAAGACGATCGGTCTTCCGGTCAAGTTTTCGGAGACCCCAGGCAAAGTGCTATCGGGCGCGCCGGTCTATGGTGAGCACACAAGCGAGGTGCTGGCCGAATACGGGTTCGACCAGAAGCAGATCGAAGCGTTCGAAAAAGAAGGCGCAATCGTCCTGGCATCGGGAAGGCGCGAGGAACGCGTCGCCTGATCGGACGTCGATAGGACAGACAACAATAAGAGACAAAAATCAGCTGGAGGAAATCATGGGTCGGACGTCGATATTTATGCTCTCCGCAGCCGCGACGATGCTTGCCGGCACGATGCCGGCGCTCAGTGCCTGGCAACCGCAAAAGCCGATCGAGTTCATCGCCACCGCCGGGCCCGGCGGCGGGACCGACAACCTCGCGCGCGCGGTGCAGAACATCATCACCAAGCACAAGCTGACGGAGCAGCCGATCGTCGTCGTCAACAAGGGCGGCGGCAGCGGCGCCGAAGGCTATGTCTATGGCAAGGCCTCCGCTGGCGATCCCTACAAGGTGATCTTCGGCACCTCGAACGCGTGGCAGCAACCGCTCGTCTCCAAGGTCGCCTTCAACTACACCGATCTCACTCCGATCGCGGCGATGGCGCAGGACGAGTTTTTGCTCTGGGTCAAGCAGGACGCGCCCTACAAGACGGCGGGCGACTATCTGAAGGCGGCCGCATCGGGCGAGTTCAAGATGGGCGGCGCCCAGTCAAAGGACACCGACGAGGTGCTGACACGCATGATCGAGAAGGCCGGCAAGGTCAAGCTGACCTACATCCCCTTCAAGAGCGGCGCCGAGACCGCCGTGCAGCTCGCCGGCGGACATCTCGATTCCCACGTCAACAATCCCAGCGAAAGCCTCGGGCAATGGCGCGGCGGCACGCAGCGGCCGCTCTGCGTTTTCAGCCCGAAGCGGCTGCCGCAGGGCGCCAAGGTCACCGCGACCGAGGGCTGGGGCGACGTTCCGACCTGCGTCGAGCAGGGGCTCGACATCAAGCGATATGAGCAGCCGCGCACGGTGTGGTTGCCCGGCAAGGTCACGCCGGACCAGGCCGCGTTCTATGTCGACCTCATGAAGAAGGTGCAGGCGACGCCGGAATGGAAGGACTACATCGAGAAGACCTCCCAGGTCGACACGTTCCTGACGGGTGCCGAGTTCGACAAGTTCATCAAGCAGGATCTCGAACACGTCAAACAGGTCGCGGGCGAGCAGGGCTGGCTCGTCAAGTGAGGTGGGGCGCGCCTCAAACTCCGCTGTCGTCCCTGCGAACGCAGGGACCCATACCGCGTGATCTCTCGAGGAGTGCTGGTGGTGGTACCGGCGTGGATGTGACGTCAAGTCTTCGTCAAACGTCTCCCTGGGGTTATGGGTCCCTGCGTTCGCAGGGACGACAGCGAGGGCTGGGCAAAGACGCATGCGCCACTACCGACCCTTGTCCGACGCCTGAGCGGAGCCCCCCATGATCTCACGCCGCGCTCTTGAACTTGCGACTGCCGTGCTCACCGGCGGCTTCGGGGTGTCCGTCGTCATCTCCAGCCTCGACAACGGCATCGGCTGGTCGAGCGCGGGCGTGGACGCCGGCACGTTTCCGTTCCTGACCGGCATCGTCATCGTGCTCGGAAGCCTCTACAACCTGGTGCGGGGCGTGTTGCCGGTTGCGTCCCTGGCAAACGTTCCCATCGCGATCACGCCCTTCGAGCTGCGGCGGCTCGCCGGCCTGTTCGTGCCGGCCGCGATCTTCGTAGCCGCGATCCCGCTCGCCGGGATGTACGTCGCCTCGTCGCTCTATGTCTTCGCGGTGCTGGCGATCCCAAAACATCAATCCGTGCCGCGCGCGCTGGGGATGGCGGCGGCGACGGCACTCGCGCTCTACGTCGTGTTCGAGCGCATGTTCCAGGTGAGCTTGCCGCACGGTGCGCTCGCAGCCGCCCTCGGGTTCTGACGGAGGACCGATGGACAATCTCGGGGAACTCCTCCACGGCTTCACCATCGCGGTCACCGTGCCGCACCTGGTGCTGATGGTCGTCGGCGTGCTGCTCGGCATTCTCGTCGGCGTGCTGCCGGGGCTGGGTGCGCCAAATGGCGTGTCGCTGCTCCTGCCGCTGACCTTCGGCATGCAGCCGGTGTCGGCGATCATCCTGCTCTCCAGCATGTATTGGGGGGCGTTGTTCGGCGGCTCGGTCACCTCGATTCTGTTCAACATCCCCGGCGAGCCGTCGTCGGTCGCGACCACTTTCGACGGCTATCCGATGGCGCGTGACGGAAGGCCGACCACGGCGCTTGCCACCGCCTTCGGCTCGGCCGCCTTCGGCGCGCTAATCGGCGTCATCCTGATCACTTTCCTCGCATCCTGGGTGGCGCAGGTCGCGCTCGCCTTTGGCCCTGCGGAATATTTTGCGGTTTATTTCCTGGCCTTTGCCAGCTTCGTCGGCATGGGCGGCGCCGCGCCGATCAAGACCGTCGTGGCGCTCGCAATCGGCTTTGCGATCGCCGCGATCGGCATCGACACCGTCTCCGGCAGCGTCCGCCTCACCATGGGCGTTGACGAGCTGGTCAAGGGCGTGAGCTTCGTCGTCGCCGTGATGGGCCTGTTCGGCATCGGCGAGCTCCTGGTCGCGGTCGAGGAGGAGTTCCATGCCCGCGCAGTGTCCTCGAAGATCGACTGGCGCGAGGTGTTCCGCGCGGTCGGCCGCCTGCCGCGACATGGCATTGCGTTGCTGCGCAGCGCCGCAATCGGCTGCTGGATGGGCATCACCCCGGGTGGGCCGACCGCGGCCTCCTTCATGAGCTATGGCATTGCCCGCCGCTTCTCGCGCCGGGGCCGCTATTTCGGCACCGGCGAGGTCGAAGGCATCATCTCGCCGGAGACGGCTGACCATGCCGCCGGCACCAGCGCGCTGCTGCCGATGCTCTCTCTCGGCATTCCCGGCTCGGCGACCGCGGCCGTCATGATGGGCGGGCTGATGATCTGGGGTCTCAATCCTGGGCCGATGCTGTTCGTCGACCAGAAGGACTTCGTCTGGGGCCTGATCGCCTCGATGTATGTCGGCAACATCGTCGCCGTCGCCTTGGTGCTGCTGACTGTTCCGGTGTTTGCCGCCTTGATGCGGATTCCCTTCGTCGTCATCGCCCCGCTGATCGTGATCATCTGCGTCGTCGGCGCGTATTCGGTGTCGAACTCCTATCTCGACGTCGTCATGATGCTCGGCTTCGGAATCGTCGGCTATCTCTTCAAGAAGCTGTTCTATCCCTTGGCGCCGCTCGTGCTCGCGATCGTCATCGGCGACAAGGCCGAGGATGCGTTCCGGCAGTCGATGCTGATGTCGAAGGGATCGCTCGGGATATTCTTCGCGAACAAGCTGGTGACATGCCTGATCATGGCCGGCATCGCGCTGTTGCTGCTTCCGCTCGTGCTGCAGCTCGCGCGCCTCTGGCGCAAACCCGCATCCCCCGCGACCGAACCGACGGCCCAGGAGAAGGTGATCATATGACCGCAAAGCCGCTGATTGCATTGGCCATGGGAGATCCCGCCGGCATCAGCCCGGAGCTGACGGCCAAGCTGGTGGCGCAGGACGACGTCCGCGCGAGCTGCCGGCTCGTCGTGATCGGCGACCGCCGCATCTTCGAGGAGGGCGCGCGCATTGCCGGCGTCAAGCCAGTGCTGAAGATGGTGGAGCAGGGGGCCGATCTTCGCGCGGCGGAGGGCGAGGCGCTGTTTCTCGATCTTCGTCACCTTGATCCCAAAGAGGTCGAGCCGAAGACCGCGAGCCTTGCTGGCGGCAGGTTCGCGCTTGCCAACTACAAACACGCGCTCGAGCTCGGCCGCGACGGCCATGTTGACGCGGTCTGCTTCACTCCCTTCAACAAGCAGGCGATGCGGCTCGCCCGCGCCGAGTACGACGACGAGATCGCATTCTCTGCGGAGGTGGTCGGGCTCAAGTCGGCGGCGAGCGAGTTCAACGTGCTGGACCGGCTGTGGAACGCGCGGGTGACCTCGCACATCCCGCTGAGGGACGTTGCTGCAAACCTGTCCAGCGAACGCATCCATCGCGCGCTCAAGCTGACCGATTCCTGCATGCGCAACGCCGGCTTCGCGCGGCCGCGGATCGCGGTGGCCGGTCTCAATCCACATGCTGGCGACGGCGGCAATTTCGGTCGCGAGGAGATCGAGATCATCGCGCCCGTGGTCGCGGCCGGCCAGCGCGAGGGCATCGCCGCAGAGGGGCCGTTCCCGGCCGACACCGTCTTCCTGCGCGCCAAGGGCGGCGCCTTCGATGCGGTGCTGACGATGTATCACGACCAGGGCCAGATCGCGATGAAGCTGATGGGCTTCGATCGCGGCGTGACCATGCTCGGCGGCTTCCCCTTCCCGATCTGCACGCCCGCGCACGGCACCGCCTACGACATTGCCGGGCAGGGAATCGCATCGATCGGCGCCAGTCGCGCCGCGTTGCTCCTCGCCGCGGAGATGGCCGCCCGACGCGCCGCCTGATTTGCACGCACTGGCAGTGAGCGCTTGCTGCGCTCGCCTTGCGGGCAGGATTAGACTTTCGGGAAAAACTGGAAACTTCCGCCGTCGCGACGAGTTGGCGTCCCATGGATATCTCCAGTGGGAGCTGGGAAGATGGTCGACGACGACCCGCTACGAACGGCGGTCGATACCGCTTGGTGCGTGTACCGCGCCCGCCATGGCGGTGTCGACGCTGCAGACGGCCGTCGATGCCTGCTTGAGCGTTATTTGCGAGGGAGATGGGAAGCGCGCGAGAGTAACGGCGATGCCCAGGAGCTCACGGGTTTCGGGCTTGCCTATCTCGAGCGGCTTTCGGACGACTCATGCTGAGCCTGATTGAGAGCCTCGTGTGCCGCCTGGCGAGCGCAAGCGCGAGGCCGCAGTGGACGCTGCTCGCGATCTCGAACCTTCTGTCCGCGGCCATCGTGCTGATCGTCCGGTCAGCGGTATAGCGGCGGGCTGTCATGCGCATCGCTCAGCTTGCTCCCCTGGCCGAAAGCGTCCCTCCAAAGCTCTACGGCGGCACCGAGCGGGTGGTGGCCTGGCTGGTCGATGAGCTCGTCAAGCTTGGACACGACGTCACGCTGTTTGCGAGCGGCGACTCCCGCACGACCGGCAAGCTTCACCCGGTATGGCCACGCGCGCTGCGACTCGGCCGAAAGGGCGCGGATCCGGGTGCGGCCAACGCAATGCTGCTGGAAGCGATCGCGAAGCGGGCGAGAGATTTCGATGTGATCCACGCGCATATCGACTGGCTGCAACTGCCGTTGCTCAGTCGGCTTGGCGTGCCGTTCATGACGACCATGCACGGTCGCCTCGACTTGCCTGGGTTGCCCGAATTGGTTCGGCAATTCCCCGAGGCTGGTTTCGTGTCGATCTCCGATCACCAGCGCCTGCCGCTTCCGGATGCGAAGTGGATGGGAACGATCCAGCACGGATTGCCGTCGGAGCTGTTGCGCCCCTCTTATGAGGAGGGAGCCTATCTGGCGTTTCTCGGTCGCCTGACGGCCGAGAAGGGGCCGGAGGACGCCATCCGCATCGCGTACGCCGCCCGGATGCCTCTGCGCATCGCCGCGAAGATTCCGCGCGCCGAGACCGCCTATTTCAAGAAGCACCTCGAGCCTCAAATCGACGGCGAGAAGATCCAGCTTGTCGGCGAAGTCGATGACGTGAAAAAGCAGGCCTTCCTCGACAGGGCCGCCGCGCTGCTATTTCCGATCGATTGGCCGGAGCCTTTCGGGCTGGTCATGATCGAGGCGATGGCCTGCGGAACGCCTGTGATCGCTTACCGCTCTGGCTCCGTCCCTGAGGTGATCGAGCACGGTGTGACCGGCTTCATCGTCGAGAACGAGGATCAGGCGGTCAAGGCGGTCGGCGAATTGGGCAAGCTGGATCGAAGGAGGGTGCGCGCCCGCTTCGAGGAACGCTTCACCGCACGCCGAATGGCGCGGCAGTACGAAGATCGGTATCGCTCGCTGATTGCCGCTACAGATCGAGAATTCACCGCACAACGGACGGAAACATGAAAGAAGACGGCGATGTCGCCGACAAAGGCGGGGCGGGTTCGCATCTTTGTCTTCGCCCTGGCGATCTCGCCAGCATTCGCGGCCGAGATCACCGCGGATGCCGTCAATTCCGCCCAGCCATCGAAGAAGACCCTCTCGAATAGAACCCGACCCTGGCGGGAGTGCGTCTGCAGGCTATTTCGGCATAGGCATTGTCAGCTCCTTGTCGGCCGTATCCACCACGAACACGGCAAGCAGCTTGGCAGGCTCGGTATCGCTGGCGTTCGCGCTGATGCCGTGGCGGTCGCCGGGTCTTTCGGAAAAGTTCTCCCCCTTGCGAAAGACCTGGGCCGGGCCGTCATTGACCTGACTGCGGATCGCGCCTTCCAGGACGGTGGCATAGATGAAGGCGGAGGGCGCGTGGATGTGGGCCGGCGACGAGCCCCCAGGACCATACTCGACCAGCACGCCCTTCATGCTCTTGCCGGGGACATTGGGCAGCGCCTGGTCAAATACGACCGTGACCTTGGCCGATGGTGCTGCCGTCTCGGCCGCATGGACCGTCAGGACAGACGCGGCGTAAACCGCCGTTGCGATCAGCAATCTGCGCATGGGATTTCCTTCATTGCCGTTTCTGTGTTGACTGCGGGACTGGCGGCCCCTCAGAGGCGCGCGAGCCATGTTGCGAGCGGCGTCTTCCCGAGCCGAGCCTCGCCGAGCGGGTTCAGCGATGTGTCCTGAATGGAAGCGCCGTAATATTGCGCTTTTGGGTCGCCGACCACCGTACGGCTGTCGCCGGAGGCTTTCTGGCGGCGCGCGACGAACTCATTGAAGGGAGCCTTCTCGGGGCCTGCGATGTCGATGGTGCCATTCAGCGGCCGCCCCGTCGCGATCTCTGCGAGGCAATCGACCACGTCGTCGGCGGCGATCGGCTGAAACAGCGCCGACGGAACGACGATCTTGTCGCCGGCCGCTCCGGCCTCGCCAATGGCGCCGAGGAATTCGAAGAACTGCGTGGCGCGGACGATGGAGTAGGGGACCGCGGAGGCCTTGACGATGGTCTCCTGGGCGAGCTTGGCACGGAAATACGCGATGTCGGGCGAACGATCGGTCCCCACGATCGAGAGCGCGACGTGATGCTTGACGGCTGCGGCGGCCTCGGTCGCGGCGAGATTTCGGCTCGAGCGCTCGAAGAATTCGAGCACGGCGGCGGGCTCCCAGGACGGCGCGTTGGCCACGTCGACCACGACATCCGCGCCGGCCAGCGCCGCCGCGAGGCCTTCCCCGGTCACGGCGTTCACGCCTGATTTCGGCGAGGCCGCTACCGCGTCGTGGTCCTGCTGTTTGAGCTTCGCCACGAGCTTGGATCCGATCAATCCGGTTCCGCCGATCACGACGATCTTCATGGCAGGTCTCCTTGGCATGTGACGAGCGCGAGATGATTAGCCAGGGCGGACTCGCGCGCTCACGTCGATCAACGTGATGCGAAGCGACTCTATCGATCAAGGGCGCGGGGCTCTTGCCTGTTACGGGCGCGGCTTGCCGGAAAATGCTTCAGAAGCCGGGGTGCGATTTCACAAAACCGCTAGGGTCATTCCCTCGTGCCGCAAACACACTCTGCGATGATCGCAGAGTGCCAGTGTTTTGCCCGACTTGTCAAAGTGTTTGAGAGAACGAGGACGCAAGCCCGGCTGGAAACACCAATGAAAGCAGCCTCTGGCTACTGTGCATGGGGTTGTTTTCGCGTTTTCTAGATCGGCTGGCTGTCTCACGCCCCGCAGACGATCACGCCGTACCAGCCGAGCCCGCGATAGGTCTCATAGCCCGGCGTCGCATGGAACGCGACCAGGGCACCCGAGCGGCCATGGTAGAAGCCGGAGCGCTGGCCGTTCAGCGAGATCGAGATGCGCTCGCTGAGGATGCCCTGGCCGTCGGACGCCGCGATGATGCGGAAATTCGAATCGACCAGCAGCACGCGGGCCTTGTCGCTGTCGCCGACGCGCACGCCCTGCACGATGGCGCGGGCCTGCGCCTCCCAGTCGAAGTGGATGGCGAGCACGCCGATCGGGGCGCCGTGGGCCTGGCCGCCGGCGCGGACGCTGGCGCAATAGGTCGCCACCTGCGCGTTGCCGAGCAGCGGCTGGTTCTCGACGTCGCCGGCGACGTAGTCGTCACCGGAGCGCAAGGTTCGCGCCTCGCGAAACCACTTGGTGTGGGCGACGTTCTGGCCGACCACGCGGAAGCGGTCGGCGCGGCCGTTGGCGATGACGTTGCCGTCGAGGTCGCAGAGCCAGAGATCGAGATAAACGGTGTAGGCGCCGAGGATTACGCCCACGCGCTGCGAGGCGTGCGACACCGCTGCGGCGGTCGGCGAGGCCGCGCAATCGACCACGGCGGAATCGGTCGCCCACCAGCGCACGTCGCAGGTGCGCTCATAGAGGTTGCGGTCGATCAGCTCGATAGCGTTGAGCGACAGGTCGACCATCCGCTCGCCGCGCGAGCGCTGGCTCATGCGGTCGATCGAGGCGACGAGATCGCCGGTGCGTTTGGTCAATTGGCTTTCGAGCTCGCGCGCGATGGTCTCGACCTGCTGGCCGACGCCGCGTACCTCCTGTGCCACCACCGCAAAGCCTGCGCCTTGCGCGCCGGCGCGCGAGCTCTCGATCAGCGCGTTCAGCGCCAGCATCTTCATCTGGTTGGTGATCTGCTGGATCGACTTGGTCTTGTCGACCGCGATCTGGTTGACCTCCGCGGTGAGGCGGTTGATCAGCGCGGAGATGTCGGAATCGTCGTCAGCGGGTTCGGTGGCGATCGGCTTGGCCTTCAGACCCAGCGCAGCAGACATCGGGGATTTCCCTTGGCAATGAGGTCTGATCTGCAATGAACCCGGAACAATCGCTTACAGATCGAATACGATTCTTTTTCGAGGATTCCGCCTAACGCCTGCTTAATTTGCTGTTCCGCCGAATGCCCAAATGATAGTCAGTCGGCGCAGCAAATCGGCAATCCACCGCTTTGTGCGACGCGGAGATTGCAAATCCCAGGCGATTCCGGGTCAATCGTCGTCGCCAGCCGAACCGATGCGACAGCTCCGACTTCCGGGTCCCTCTAGCCAGCCCCTCATCATGACGCCGCCCGCAACTGCCTTGCCTGTCGAAGCGCCCCAGGCCTTTCTCGGCGTCGCCCGCTCGCTGACCGACAAGCTCTGGCGCGACCGGCTGGATCCCCGCGGGGCGGCCCAGGCGCTCGCCATCGTGCAGCGGCACCAGCTTCCCGAATTGCTGGCGCGGGTGCTGGCCGGCCGCGGCGTCGATATCGACGCGGTGCCCGACTTTCTCGATCCGACCATCCGCAAGCTCATGCCGGACCCGTTCACGGTGACGGAGATGGAGGCGGCGGCGAAGCGGATCGCGGATGCGGCGGCGAAGGGCGAGAAGGTCGCGATTTTCGGCGATTACGACGTCGACGGCGCGACCTCGGCGGCGCTGCTGGCCTGGCACCTGCGTCATTGCGGACTCGATCCGCTGATCCACATTCCCGACCGCATTTTCGAAGGCTACGGGCCCAATGTCGAAGCCGTTCGCGGGCTGGCGGCCAAGGGCGCCACGCTGCTCGTCACCGTCGATTGCGGTACCACCAGCATCGAGCCGCTGGCGGAAGCCAAGCGCCTCGGCATGTCCGTCGTCGTAATCGACCATCACCAGGCCGGCACCGAGCTGCCGGAGGTTGACGCGCTGGTCAATCCGAACCGGCTCGATGATCTCTCCGGCCTCGGCCATCTCGCCGCGGTAGGTCTCGTGCTTGTGACGCTGGTTGCGGTCAACCGCGAACTGCGTCAGCGCGGTTTCTGGAGCGCGGAGATGCCCGAGCCCGATCTGCTCGGCATGCTGCATCACGTCGCGCTCGGCACGGTTGCCGACGTCGCGCCGCTGATCGGTCTCAACCGCGCTTTCGTCGCCAAGGGGCTGATCGCGATGCGGCGGCGCGACCATGTCGGTCATACCGCGCTGATGGACGTGGCGCGGCTCAACGGGCCGCCGGAGGCCTGGCATCTCGGCTTCATGCTGGGGCCTCGCATCAATGCCGGCGGCCGCATCGGCCGCGCCGATCTCGGCGTGCGGCTATTGCTGGAAGGCGACGGCGTCGAGGCCGCGCGGATCGCCGCCGAGCTCGACCGCCTCAACGGCGAGCGCCGCGTCATCGAGCAGGCGGCCGAAGCGCAAGCCGAAGCCGAGGCGCTGGCCTCGATCGGGCTCGAGGACAAGCTCGGCGTCATCGTCACGGCGTCCGAAGGCTGGCACCCCGGCGTCGTCGGCCTCGTTGCCTCCCGGCTGAAGGAAAAGTTTTCGCGGCCCGCTTTCGCCATAGCGCTCGAGCCCGGCGGCATCGGTACCGGATCGGGCCGCTCGATCGCGGGCGTCGATATCGGCAAGGCGGTGCGGCAGGCGGTCACTGACGGCATTCTGCTGAAGGGCGGCGGCCACGCGATGGCCGCGGGCGTGACGTTGCGGAAAGAGAAGCTCGCCGAGTTTCGCGCCTATCTCGAAAATGCGCTGGCGCAGGACGTCGCCGAGGCGCGCCACGTCAACGAGCTCTATATCGACGGCGCGGTCTCCGCGCGCGCCGTGACGACGGAGCTTGCGGCAACGCTGAACCGTGCCGGTCCGTTCGGCAGCGGCAATCCGGAAGCCGTGCTGGCGCTGCCGGCGCACCAGCTCGTCTTTGCCGACGAGGTCGGGCAGGCGCATCTGCGTCTGCGCTTCAAGTCGGGCGATGGCGCCATCGTCAACGGCATCGCGTTCCGCTCGGTCGGCCAGAAGCTCGGCAACGCGCTGCTGGCCAACCGCGGCCAGCAGCTGCATGTCGCCGGCTCGCTCTCGGTCGATCGCTACCAGGGCGTCGAGCGGGTGCAATTCCGCGTCATCGACGTCGCGCTACCGGACCAGGGGCCATCCGTGATTAGATAACGCAAGATCTGACCAGCTTAGACGACACAAAATACGTCGCTCAAACAACAAAAAAGGGAGTGAACATGGCAGGGCAGGTTGAGGGCAAGGTCGCGCTGGTGACCGGCGGCGCCTCCGGTATCGGCGAGGCCATCGTCGATCTGTTCGCGCGTGAGGGCGCGACTGTTGTCATCACCGACATCGATGAGCTGCGCGGGCCTGAGCTCGCCAAGCGCGTGACGAAAGCCGGCGGCAAGGCGATATTCCTGGAGCAGGACGTCACCAGCGAGGAGCGCTGGATCGATATCGTCGCCGAAATCGCCAAGCGCTATGGTCGGCTCGATATTCTCGTCTCCAATGCCGGCATCGGCATCTCCGTGCCATCGATCGTCGACATGACCCTCGCCGACTGGCGCAAGCAGAATGCGATCAACCTCGACGGCGTGTTTCTCTCGGTCAAGCATTGCCTGCCGCTGATGCGAAAGCATGGCGGCGGTTCGATCGTCATGATGTCCTCGCTCGCGGGCCTGCGCGGCGCGCCGGGCCTGTCGGCCTATTCGGCGACCAAGGGCGGCGTGCGGCTGTTCGCCAAATCGATCGCAATGGAATGCGCGGCGGCCGGCGACGGCATCCGGGTCAATTCCGTGCATCCCGGCATCATCGATACCCCGATCTGGGGCAAGATCCCGACGGGTGCGACCGGCGCCGGCCAGAACGCGCCAATCGATCCCGAGGAGCGTGCCAAGGTCGTCACGCCGCTCGCCCGCGCGGGGCAGGCGGCGGAGATCGCCTCAGGCGTGCTGTATCTGGCCTCCGATGCCTCGCGCTACGTCACCGGCAGCGAGCTCGTCATCGACGGTGGCATGAATGCCGGCGGTGTGTCGCGGCGGGCCTGAGCCGCGCAGGGCAGGGTGGCGGTCGCAGGGGCTGACGCGCAGGCGCAGCCCCTGTACAAGACGGCAGCTTTCGACCGACAGAGGTGTCCTTCGCCATGGCGCACAGCCTTCACGCTTCCTCACCCGCGTCAGCGCCATTCCGCTCGAACCGGCCGGACCTCGCCACCGATGCAATCCGCACCGCGCGCGAGGACCTCGCCGCCTGCTTCCGCATGGCGGCGCGCAACGGTTTTGAGGAAGGCATCTGCAACCACTTCTCGGCCGTCGTGCCTGGGCATGACGATCTGTTTCTCGTCAATCCCTATGGCTATGCCTTTCGCGAGATCACTGCCTCAAAGCTGCTGATCTGCGATTTCCACGGCAATGTGCTCGACGGCGAGGGCGCGCCGGAGGCGACCGCGTTCTACATCCATGCCGAGATGCACAAGCGCCTGCCGCGCGCCAAGGTCGCATTCCACACCCACATGCCCTATGCGACGGCGCTGTCGATGACCGAAGGCGATCCCTTGATCTGGGCCGGCCAGACCGCGCTGAAATTCTACGGCCGCACCGCGGTCGACCGCGACTACAACGGCTTCGCGCTCGACAACCAGGAAGGTGCGCGCATCGCATCCGCCGTCGGCGATGCCGACATCGTCTTCATGAAGCACCACGGCGTGATGGTGCTGGCCCCGACCATCGCGGAAGCCTGGGACGATCTCTATTACCTCGAGCGCGCCGCCGAGGTGCAGGTGCTGGCGATGTCGACGGGACGGAAGGTGCTGCCCGTCGATCCCGCGATCGCGGCCGAGACCTACAGGCAGATGCGCGAAGGCGATTCCGAATCCGCCCGGCTCCATCTCGCCGCAATCCGTAGGCAGCTCGACGCGGAGGAGCCGCAGTACCGGCATTAGCGATGAGTGCGTAGCCCGGATGGAGCGCAGCGAAATCCGGGGACTTCAACAGCGGAGGTATTGTCCCGGATTACGCTGCGCTCCATCCGGGCTACGGGCCAACGCGAGGCCTACGACCCCTGCCGCAGCTTGGCCAGCACCTTCAGCCCGCCATAGCCGTCCGCTGGCGCAATCCCCGCGCGCTGCTGGAAATCCTTGATCGCCTTCATGGTGTCGTTGCCGACGCGGCCGTCGGTGCCGCCGGTGTCGAAACCGGCCTTCGTCAATCGCGTCTGCATCTCCTGTACCTCGGCCAGCGTCAGCGCGCGCTCGGAGCCGGGGAAGGGCTGGATGAAGGGCGGTGCCCCGAGGCAGCGGTCGCCGAGATGGCAGATCGCAAGCGCATAGTTCATGGAAGGGTTGTAGCTCTTCACCGAGTAGAAATTCGGTCCGAGCAGGAAGGTCGGTCCGCCCGCAACCGGCGTCCACATTTGTGCGGATGCGTTCGGCTGCGGGAACGGCTGGCCGTCGGCGCGGGTGACGCCGGCTGACGCCCAGGCCGCATAGGTGCGGCTGCCGCTCATATTGCCGGCGGCGCGCACCTCATAGCCCCAATGCTCGCCGCGATGCCATTTGCCGCGGTTGACGAGATATTTTGCGGTCGAGCCCAGCGCGTCGTCGGGCTTGCCGAAGGGTGAGACCTTGCCGTCGCCGTCATAATCGATGCCGACATTGAGCCAGACTTCCGGCATCCATTGCGAATGGCCCATCGCGCCGGCCCAGGATCCCTGCATCTGCTCGGGCGTGCTCCAGCCCTTGTCGACGATGCGCAGCGCATTGATCAGCTCGGTCTCCCAATAGGCCTTGCGGCGCGGCTCGTTCCAGGCGAGCGCGGCGAGCGAGGGAAACACCGGCGTCATGTGGTTCTGCTGCACCAGGGGATCGCCATAAGCGGACTCGACGCCCCACAGCGCCAGCAGCGTGCCCCGCTCGACACCGAAATCCCGCTCAATGCGCGCCAGCAGCGCCTCGTTGTTCTTCAGCGCGATCTTGCCGTTGATGATGCGCCAGTCGGAGACGCGGCGGTTGATATATTGCCAGACCTGCTCGTGGAATTCGGGCTGGCTCCGCATCTGCTTGAACACGCTCATGTCGGGCTCGACCCGTCCCATCGCGCGCTGCCAGGTCGCGGCCGAGATGCCCTTGGCCATCGCGCGTGCGCGAAAGCTCTCGCGCCATTCGTCGAAGCCTGGAGGCGCGGCGAGGACGCGTGTCGGGTATGCGAGCAAAGCGGCTGCACCGAACGTCGATTGCAGCAGGGTGCGGCGAGTCGGATGGAGGGAGGAATCAGCGTGTGTCATGGGCACATTGTAGCCCGAAACATGGCCGGTGTGCGTCGGTTCCTGGAACAGCCGCGCGGCTGATTCTGCGCGGCCCGGCATCATGCTTCGGTCGGAACAAACTGTCGCAGTCCTGCATTCCCTCCGTATCCGGAAGGAGGAAGAGATGATGAGGACATATCTGTTTGCCGCCGCCATGATCACCGCCGTTGCGACGCCCGCGTTCGCTGATGAAGTCGGCGTTCACGTCGGCCCGGTCGGCGCCGGCGTGACGGTCGGTCAGTCCCACGAGTATCGTGAGCGGGATCGCGATCGCGACCGCACCACCGTCATCAGGGAGCGCGAGCCCTCTGATCGCACCACGGTGATCAAGAAGCAGGATGAATTCGGCAATCGCAGCAAGACCGTGATTCATCACGACAACGACTGACGGAGCAGGGCCCCGGCGGAGCGTCGGGGCCCGCCTTTTCGCATGCAGTCCGTTCATCGAACATTCGGGGTGGAATGAAGATATATAAGCATGCGGAAAGCCATGTCGTCGAACTCGACGACGGATCGCAATGGCAGATCTTTCCCGGCGATCTCGCAACCACGCTGAGTTGGAAGCCCGAGACCGATTTGCACCTCGAGCAAAGCGCCGACCGGGTGAGCTCGCATGTGCTGGTGAATGCTACCGACAACAGCCGCGTACGGGTGATCGCGGCGGACGAGACCTGGGTCGACGGTGAGGTTAAGAAACTGTTGAAGGGCGGGTAGTCGGCTCCCGCGCTTCCCGATATCCCTGACTTTAGGCCTGTCGTTTTACGGTCGGTTCGCTTCCGCCTGCGTAAGATGCGGCATGCGGGAGCTGTTCTACATTATCCGTGCCAATCCCTGGCCCTTCGGTGCCGGGCTCTTCGTCGTCGTTCTGATGATCATCGCCGAGAACTTTGGCCGCGGTATTCAGGGCGGCGATGGCGGTGCGGGTGGCGATTTCTGGGATGCCGCCGGCTGTGACGGCGGCGACGGGGGAGGCGGCGACTAGGCCTCGCCTAGTCCCCCTGCAGCTCGGTCGCGACGTTGGCGAGCCATCGCCGAATGCTCGCTTCGGCCTTGGCATCGAGGCCATCGGCAAGACGCTTCTCCAGCACCATCACCCGTTCCCGGCACGCCTTCAACAACGTCGTTCCGTGCTTGGTCAGTGTCCATTGCTGGATGCGGCCATGGACGGGATGAGGCGTCATCAGAATCGCGCCGTCGCGTTCGAGATTGCGGATGATGACCCCGACCGTTTGCGGCGTGAGGAAGGTGAGGCGGGCGACATCGGCGCCTGATAGTCCCGGATAGGCATTCAGCATCGTCAGCACCGCGAATTGCGGCGAGGTCACGCCGAGATCGGCGAGCGTCCGCTCGGTCGTCAGACGGACTGCGGCGTGAGCCTGGCGCAAGAGATAGCCGAGATAGCCCTGCTCGCCGCGCTTGCCTTCGCCGGCAGCGGGAACACGCACCGCCGCGTCGCCGGCAGGTTCGGGCACCGGGCGGGTTTTCGATCTGGTGACGGCATCGGTCTTGCGTGACATGTCAGAGCTCTTATAAGATGTAAGCACACTTATAATAAGACGAGGTGAACCGCAATGTCACATGCCCGTAGCGAATACGAGGATTTCAAGAAGATCGCGCCCGACGCTTATGATCTGGTGCTGGCGCTGGGTCAGCTTGCGGCCAAGGCCGGCCTCGACAAGCAGCTTCTCGAGCTCGTCAAGTTGCGCGCCTCGCAGATCAACGGCTGCGCCTTCTGCGTGCAGCATCATGTCCTGCTGTCGGAACGGATCGGCGTTCCCGTCGACAAGCTCCATTTGGTCGCGGTCTGGCGCGAGGCGCCGATCTTTTCGCCGCGTGAGCGTGCCGCGCTGGCCTGGGCTGAGGCTCTGACCGTCCTGCCCGACGGCGTCAGCGAGGACGTCTATGCCGAAGCGGCCCGGGAGTTCTCCGAGACCGAACTGATGTACCTGACCTCGGCGGTCGCCTCGATCAATGTCTGGAATCGCTTTGGGGCTGCGTTTCGCTGGACGCCGGCGCCGCGGCCGGTGGCCGCGAATGCTGCGGCATCCTGATCGGCACAAGGGAGGTTCTGATGACAGCAATGAGCTTATCTGCCGTACAGCGTCCGGCACCGTCACGTTCGACCGCGCTCGCCGTCGTTGCAGGGCTGGCCTGTGCGCTGGCGATCGGCAAGGCGCTGCCGGTGACGATGGATGCCGTCTCCGGCGCGCTGGCGCCGCTCTGCGCCAGCGCGCCGGAGAGCTCGCCGCTCGACAAGGTCGAACCGATCGGCTCCTACGCATTGCCGAACGTGCCGGGCAAGCGCGTCACCATCGTGCGCGTCACCTATGGTCCGGGCGGATTCTCGCGCCCGCATCGTCACGCAGGATCCGTGACCGCCTACATCACAAAGGGCGAGATCCGCTCCCAGCTTGGCGGCGGTCCTGTCGCGACGTTTGGCGTTGGCCAGTCCTTCTTCGAGCCGCCGGGCTCGACGCATCTGGTCTCGGCCAATGCCAGCCTGACGGAGCCTGCGGAATTGATCGCGGTGTTCGTGGCGGACGAGGGCGCGCAGCTCACAACGTTCTTGGAGTAGAGCACGGCTAGGAGGCGCGATCCCGCGATCGCCTCAGCCGTTTCCATGCCGGCGAGAGACCGTATTGGACTGCCGGAATCGCAACCGCGCCGACAAGCAGTCCAAGCACGCCTGAGATGGCTGCCTCGACCGACCATTCGATGATGCCGGCAATGGATGGAAGGGCGTGTGCGGCCGCCTCGGTTGCGGCATGGACCGTGCGGCCGACCACGGGCGGGCCGTATTTTTCGATGCCGTGCAGGATGATGCCGCCGCCAACCCAGATCATGGCGGCGGTGCCGATGGTGCTCAGCACCGTCAGGAACGTGGGCATACCGCGGACCAGCGCGCGTCCAAGCGAGCGGATCGCGGCGCCAATGACTGAGGCGCCGTCGTAGCCCGCAAGGGCTACGCCGGCATCGTCAGCCTTCACGATCAGGGCCACCACGCCGTAGACCCCGACCGTGATACCGAAGCCGACCAGCGCCAGCACCAGCGCCTGCGTCCAGATGCTGCCTGCCGGAAGGGCCGCCAGCGTGATCGCCATGATCTCTGCCGACAGGATGAAATCCGTCTTGATGGCGCTCGCGACCTTCTCGTCCTCGACCGACCGGGCATTCAGCGCGATCGGCTCGAGCTGGGCTTCATGGTGGTGCGCATGATGCGGCATTACGGCTTCGAGCACCTTCTCGGTACCCTCGTAGCAGAGAAAGGCTCCGCCCAGCATGAGCAGCGGCGTCACCGCGGCGGGAAGGAAATAACCAAGCAGCAGGGCAGCGGGAAGCAAAATCAGCAATTTGTTGCGCAGCGATCCGACTGCAATCTTGCCGACGATCGGCAGTTCGCGCTTCGAGGCAAAACCGATGACGTAGTTCGGCGTGACGGCCGCGTCGTCGATGACCACGCCAGCCGCCTTTGCGCCTGCTTTGGCAGCCTGGCTCGCCACATCGTCGAGCGAGGCGGCTGCCACCTTTGCAATCGCCGCGATATCGTCGAGAAGACCGATCAGTCCGACACTCATCACCCCGATCCCTGTTTTTGTTTGAGCCGGCGGTGCGCGCGACAACAAGCTCTTGCACCGCCCTTCGTTGGAGCGAGCAAGCCGTCAATTCTCCTCGCCGCTCGATCCCTCGCGCAGATCCGGCTTGATCACGTCGTCCGGCAGTGCATGGGCGACCGGCTGCGACGTGACGGCGATCTCCGGGCCGACCTCGCGGCCGCGGGCGTGGATCAGGCGTTCGTAGGCGGAGACCAGGGTGACGTAGGGGCTGACCCAGATCCAGCCGTCGCGTGTGAACACCTGCACGTCGAAATGCAGATGCATCGAGGTACCGGCGGGATGGTCGAGATAATTCGAGATCACGCCGATCTTCTCGCCTTCGGTGACGATGCGGCCATTGAGCACGCCATCGGCGTTCATTGCGTGCGGATTCATGTGCATGTAGCGGAAGCGGATGTGCTCGGTGCGGCTGTTGACTTGAAGCGTCGCGGCCTGGTCCCTGGACGCGCGGATCACGATGGCATCGCGCACCGCGACGACACCGCGCTGCTTGGGATCGCAGGGCTCGCGGCCTTCGCCGGGCGGTGGGCAGTCGGCGGCGCGGATGTCCTCGCCCTGGTGGCCGTAACCGCCCGCGCATTGCCAAACCTCGAAACTGCGGGACTCGCAGAAATTGTCGCGCCAGGGATAGGCGGTCGTGCTCTCCGTCCTGTCCCGCTTGGCATAGGATTGCGAGCGGACGAAGGCGGGAGCCTTTTCGAGCGGAAAGCGGATCTGTGCATAGGCCATTGCGTCGGGATGGCCGCCCTGCTTGCGGTAGCCGGTGTTCGGGATGATGTCGCCGCTCGGCCGGTAGCTGAAATCCGGTGAACGGCCCGTCGGGCGATCGAGGATGTTGGAGGCGATGTCCGTCAATGGTCGCATGCGCTGGCCGCCGGCGACGCGCAGGGCCTTCAGGAAGCGCTCGGCGACCGGATAGGCTTCCTTGCAGGCCAGCCGCCGCGGCTTGGCGACGCTGTCGAGGCACTGAATCGACACCACATAGGCGACGCCGAAACGGGTAAAAGCGTAGCGTACATAGCCTTCCCGGATAAACCTGCGCAGGTCCGGATAGAGCGCTATGAGCGGTTTGATCTGCTCGCCCTTGCCGCCGGTGGGATCGGCGATGTCGTAGACCAGCGCCGATCCCGTGATCTGCACTTCGACCGGCCTTGTGAACACCCGGCTTGGCATGCCGTCGCCGGCGCCGGGCTCGAGCGAGAAGGTCGCGCTGTAACCGGCGGGGCCGGCATCGAACATGTCGACGGGATTGAAGTCCGCCTGATAGCGCGACAGCGCGAGCGTCGCCGTCGCGCCGCTGCGCTGCGCCTCGAGGTAAGCGGCGGCGTCGAACGGCAGCAGCACCGGTACGGGACTGCGGGTGATGCCGGTGAAGAGTCGCGAGGATACCGCGTTGAGCTGCACCAATGCGGGCATCGCGCGGGGATCGTAGCGCGGTACCGAACGGCGAGGGGCGAAGATGAAATCGTCCGCGACCCGGGGGCGGCTGTTGATCTCGGTGCGGAGCTGGTCGAGCGCTGCGCGCCAGTCGACGCGCAGGGCCGTGAGCGAGGGGCTGCGGAATTCATCCGCAGCGAGCGGAGTGGCAATGAGGAGCGAAAGCGACGCCAAAAGAAGCGAGACGAAGCGGAAACCCTTCCCAACCACTGTCTCGCCCCCCGGCGGCACCTGCTGCGATCGCTCTGTTCCCCGTCAGTCCTTGGCGCGTTCTGAGTAGGAGCCGTCCTCCGTCATGACGACGATGCGGGTGCCGACTGCGATGTGCGGCGGCACGGTGGTGCGCACGCCGTTGGAAAGCACCGCCGGCTTGTAGGAGGACGAGGCCGTCTGGCCCTTGGTCACCGGCTCGGTCTCGACCACTTCCAACGTCACGCGCTGGGGCAGCGCGAGCGAGACCACGTTGACGTCGTGGGTCGACAGCTTGACGGTCATGTCCGGTTGAAGATACGAGGCCGCGTCGCCGACGACGTCCTTGGAGACCTGGACCTGGTCGTAGGTCTCCGGGTTCATGAAGTGGAAGCCGTCGCCATCTTCATACAGGAAGGTGTAGTTGCGCTCCTCGATGGTGGCCTTTTCGACCTGGTCGGTGGTCTTGTAGCGCTCGGAGATCTTTACCCCGTCCGAGATTCGGCGCATCTCGATCTGGCTGACCGGGGTGCCCTTGCCGGGGTGGATGTTTTCGGCGCTGACGACGACATAGAGCTTGCCGTCTTGCTCGATCACGTTGCCTTTGCGAATAGAACTGGCGATGACTCTCAAAGCTGTATTTCCTGCTTGCTTGGCCCGGCACCGGCCAGGACGTGATCAATTCGATGGGGGACTTGGGGTCTCAAATCGGACCTCGGCGCCCGTTTCGGGCCGCAACATACTGATTTTGCCGTTAGATGCCAGCATTTTGCTCGGCTGTGGGGCGGTCAGGTAATGGCTGGGGACAAGCCCATCTCACCGTTCTGGTCGCCCGGGCGGCATCTCGACCGTCGGCCGTTCCTCCAGGCCAGGGGGGCCATTACCGGGTCTCTACGGGGCTTTTTCGCCGAGCAGGGGTTCGTGGAGGTCGAAACCTCCGTTCTCCAGGTCTCCCCGGGCAATGAGACCCATCTGCACGCCCCCCGGACCGAGATCATGCGGCCGGACGGCAGCCGAGCCCTCCGGTATCTGCGGACTTCGCCCGAATTCGCCTGCAAGAAGCTGCTGGCGGCGGGCGAGACGCGGATTTTCGAGCTCGCCCGGGTGTTCCGCGACCGTGAGCGCGGCGACCTTCATCTACCCGAATTCACCATGCTGGAATGGTATCGGGCAGGCGCTTCCTATGACGCCATCATGGCCGATTGCGTCGTCGTCATCGCCCGTGCGGCGCAGGCGACCGGCATCGGGACCTTCTCGTTCCGGGGGCGGACCGCCGATCCCTTCGCCGAGCCCGAGCTGCTGACCGTGGCGGGCGCCTTCGAACGGTTCGCCGGCATCGACCTGCTGTCGACAATCAGGGACGGCGAGGGTAACCGTGCCGCGTTGGCCGAGGCGGCGAGTAGCAAGGTCCGTGTGGCCGAGGACGACACCTGGTCCGACATCTTCAGCAAGGTGCTCGTCGAGCACATCGAGCCGCATCTGGGGCAGGGGCGTTTGACCATTTTGTTCGAATACCCATCTCCAGAGGCGGCACTGGCACGGGTGAAGGCTGACGATCCCAGGGTTGCCGAGCGGTTCGAGGTCTACGCCTGCGGCGTCGAGCTCGCCAACGGCTTTGGGGAACTGACCGATGCCGAGGAGCAGCGAAAACGCTTCACGGAATCGATGACGGAGAAGCAGCGCCGCTACGGCGAAGCCTATCCGCTCGACGAGGACTTTCTGGCCGCAGTTGCGGCAATGCCGGAGGCCAGCGGCGTCGCCCTCGGCCTCGACCGGCTGGTGATGCTGGCAAGCGGCGCATCGCGGATCGATCAAGTGGTTTGGACGCCACCTGCAAATGAAGCGTCTAGTGAGACATGACGAAAACGAACCTTGCACGCACTTTGCGCGAGCCGGCTGAGCTCGTCGCCGAAGGTCTGGCGCCTGCAACAGCGCTGCCGGCGCTCGAACGCGTTGCCGCACGCTATGCTGTGGCGATCACGCCGGCGCTGGTCGAACTGATCGATACATCCGACCCCGACGATCCCATCGCACGGCAATTCGTTCCGAGCGCCGCGGAGCTTGAGATGCAGCCGGGCGAGGACGCCGATCCGATCGGCGATCATCCGCACTCGCCGGTCGCAGGGATTGTGCATCGCTATCCCGATCGCGTGCTGTTCAAGCTCGTTCACGTCTGCGCGGTCTATTGCCGCTTCTGCTTCCGCCGCGAGATGGTGGGCCCCGGCAAGGACAGCGCGCTGTCGGACGGCGCCTATCGCGCGGCGATCGATTACATCCGTTCGCATCACGAGATCTGGGAAGTGATCCTGACCGGCGGCGATCCCCTGATGCTGTCGCCGCGCCGGATGGGCGAGATCATGGCCGAACTCGCGGCAATCGATCACGTCAAGATCATCCGCCTTCACACCCGCGTGCCCGTGGCCGATCCCGCGCGCATCAGCGACGAGTTGGTTGCGGCGCTCAAGGTCGAGGGCGCGGTCACCTGGGTGGCGCTGCATGCCAATTATGCGCGCGAACTGACGGGACCGGTGCGCGCCGCCTGCGCACGGCTCGTCGATTCCGGAATTCCCCTGGTGAGCCAGTCCGTGCTGTTGCGCGGGGTCAATGACAACATTGCCGCTCTGTCGGATTTGATGCGAGCTTTCGTCGAATGCCGGATCAAGCCCTATTATCTGCATCACGGCGACCTCGCGCCGGGCACGGCGCATCTGCGCACGACGCTGGCGGAGGGGCAGGAGTTGATGCGGCAGTTGCGCGGGCGGGTGTCAGGGCTATGTCAGCCGGACTATGTCATCGACATTCCCGGGGGCGCCGGCAAATCCCCGGTGGGGCCGAGCTACGTCCTGGCGCCGCATAATACCGCACCCCATGCGGGTGATGCGGAAGCCGAAACGCGCTATCGTATCGTGGACTATTGCGGCGACGTTCATCTCTATCCGCCCGAGACGTGAGCGGTGATGGAGAGCGCGCCGGTTCGAGAATGGAGAAGCAAGAATGAAGAAGATCATGGTGGCAGCATCGCTCGTGGTCTTGCTTGCCGGCGCGGCGGAAGCACAGACCGGCGGTTCAAAGGGATCGACGTCGGGCGGCAGCGGCGGAACTTCCGGATCGGTGTTGCCTGCACCGGTGGGTCACCGCCAGCCGCGCGCGGCTGACGTGCCGAGCGAGAAGAATTTGAGCAATCCGAACACCCCCGCGAACAAGGAAGACGCGGAGCTCGACCGCAAGATCAAGAGCATCTGCCGCGGCTGCTGATCCTTTCACCTCTCCCCGTTGGGGAAAGGTGAGGAGAGCGAACGCGCGTTCGCTCTGAGCTAGGCCGAGCGCTCCTGCAGTCCGGCGCGCCGGGCGTTGCGGCGGATTTCCACCGCGTCGGCGAGCTGCTCGAGCGCGGTCGCCGTAGTCGGCCAATCGATGCAGCCGTCGGTGATGCTCTGGCCGTAGGTGAGCGGCTTGCCCGGCACGACGTCCTGGCGGCCGGCTACGAGGTTGCTCTCGATCATCACGCCCATGATGCGGCCTTCGCCGCCTGAGATCTGGCCGGCGATGTCGGCCGCCACCAGCGGCTGGTTCTCGGGCTTCTTGCTCGAATTGGCGTGGCTGGCATCCACCATCACCAGCGGCGCGACCCCGGATTTGGTCAGCTCGTTGCAGGCGGCCGCGACGCTTGCCGCATCATAGTTCGGCTTGCTGCCGCCGCGCAGGATGATGTGGCAGTCCTCGTTGCCCGCGGTCGAGGCGATCGCCGAGCGGCCGAGCTTCGTCACCGCCATGAAGTGATGCGGATGCGAGGCCGACTTCACGGCGTCCGCCGCGATCCGCACATTGCCATCGGTGCCGTTCTTGAAGCCGACCGGGCAGGACAGGCCCGAGGCCAGCTCGCGATGGATCTGGCTCTCGGTCGTGCGCGCACCGATCGCGGCCCAGGACACGAGGTCGGCGATGTATTGCGGCGTCGTCATGTCGAGGAATTCCGTGCCGGCGGGCAGGCCGAGATTGTTCACCGCCGACAGCACGTTGCGCGCCAGCCGCAGGCCCTTGTTGATGTCGAAGCTGCCATCCAGATCGGGATCGTTGATCAGGCCCTTCCAGCCGACCGTGGTGCGCGGCTTCTCGAAATAGACCCGCATCACGATTTCGAGCTGGTCGGCGAGCTCTTCGCGCAAGCTCGCGAGGCGCTCGGCATATTCGAGCGCGGCCTTGGGGTCATGCACCGAGCAGGGGCCGACCACGACCAGCAGGCGGTCGTCCTGGCCATTGCGGATGGCGTGGATGGCGTTGCGCGCCGCCATCACGACGCGCGTCGCGGTGAGCGTGCGCGGGACTTCCCGCATCACCTCTTCCGGCGTGCTCAGCTCTTTCAATTCGCGGATACGAAGATCGTCGGTCGTGCTCAGCACGGCGGGCTCCTGTTTGTTTCGAACCTGCCGGCCAATAAAAAAGCCGCCAGGTCTGGCGGCTTGTTCGGACGTTTGCTTCAATATTCAGATTGAGCGCGATCCTCCTGCCGCCAGCGAGCTGTCGTAGCTAAAGTACCAAAAATAGCTGGTGGCGACGGTGATCATGGAAGGGCATATAGCGCGCCATCAGCGGATTGTCACCCCCCAATCGGCGCGGCAGGCGACGAGGCAGGTCAGGTGTTGCTGTTGCGCGCCGCCAGCGCCAGGCCGATCAGGCTGGCGCCGCCGAACAGGAGGTTGATACCGACGAGGACGCCGATGGCCCATTCAGCCGAGCTCGGCAGTCCCGTGATCACCATGAAGGAGATCGCGATGTCGACGAGGCCCGAGATCAGCAGCCACGACCAGCGGCCGCTGAGCTCGCGGCGGTGCTCCAGTGCGTACATGATGGTGGCGACGCCCTCGGCCAGGAAGTAGGCGCCGACCACGATGGTCAGGGTCAGCACGGCCTGCATCGGCCGCGCCAGCAGCAGCATGCCGGCGAGCACGGCGAGCGCAGCCGAGATCAGCGACCACCAGAAGCCCGGCGTGCTGCGCGCCCAATAGGTCACGATCAGCCCGCCAATGCCGCTGATCAAGAACATCCAGCCGAGGAAGATCGTGATCGCAAGACTTGCCAGCGGCGGCAGGATCAGCGCCGCGACGCCGAGAATTGCGAGCAGGATGCCCTCGAACAGAAAGGCCTTCCAGTGCGCCTTGACCGTCTGGCTCATCATGGATTGCAGCCGTGAAAAATCCTCGGGCGACGTCATCGGCAGGCTCCAGATCGAAAGGTCAGCGCTCAATCTAGTATGCACGCGGCGCGCTCGCCATCCCGCGGCTCACCCGCCGCCGGGCGCCGAGGAAAAACCTTCCGCGCTGGTGCGGATGCGGTTGCGGCCGAGAACATAGATCGCCGTTGTGACAATCAGAAGCGCCAGGCCGAGCAGGATCGAGACGAAGCCGATCGGGATCAGGGCCAGCGTCAGATTGCGCTCGGGGTTGATGAGCCAGTGATGGATCGAGGTCAGCACGAAGGCGAGCCCGAGAAAGCCGACGCCGCCGCCGGCGAGCAGCAGCGCCCACATCCGCCGAAGCTGGCTGAGCCGCTCCCGCGCGACATCGGTCCGAGGTGCGTGGTGGCGGGCGACGCGCCGGACCAGGCGGATCGCGAAGGCGATCGAGCTGAAGCCGATCAAGAGGCTGGAGGCGCCCAGCCACATCCGCAGCGTCGGATCGAGGTCAGGCATTCTTTGCAGGGTCAGCAGCGGAAAGTCGAAGGCCGAATGCAGCGCGAGCGGGCCGGCCAGCATCAGGAGGCGGCTGGAGAGGCGGGCCCAGTCGCGATGGTGGCGGTTCGCGCCCAGCGCCGTGCCGGCGCGTGCGATCGTCAGGTAGGCGCCCGCGATGATGCCGAGCGCGCCGTGGAACGGCACGGTCAGCACGCTGCGCAAGGCGGCCAGCGAGCGCCACATCTCGGCGTGCTGGACCAGATAGGCGAGGTTCTCGTAAGCGGCGAAACCGAGGCCGACCGCGGCGCCATAGACCACGGTGTCCATCGGATTGGCAAAGGTCCGCCGCTTGGTCGAGGAGATCGCCACGATGGCGATCACCTTGACGGCTTCCTCGGGCAGCGCGACGCCGAAGATCGAATGCAAGGCCAGCGCCGCCCAGGGGTCGTCGGGCGCGGCGACCATCTTGGCGAAGGGGGCGCGGGCGAGGCCCAGCAGCGAGATGCTGGCCGCTCCTAACAGGAACGCGGTCCAGACCTGGGCCGGCGGTCCCGGACGTTCCTCGGCGGCGATGACAAGCCACAGCATCAGCAGCGCCGGGGCGATGGCGGCCGTTCCGATGACGGTGGGCAATGCTTCAATCAGGTACATCGGCGCCGAAAATAGGTTCCCTTGATCCGCTTATCTACATTCACCGATGCGACCATGTGTCATGCGCTTGCTGTCGGCTCGCTTAACGAGCGCGACAGCCTTCGTTCATCTGCCGTCGCCCGCCGCGCCGTAGAATGCAAGCGTAATTAATTGCATGACAGAACGTGCTCGTCATCCATGATAACGCCCGCGCCGCCGAGCTGAGGCGCGATTGGCAAGCCGTATCAAGGAAATGCGTGAGTTTCTTCGATTCACGGCGTAGCCGTGCGCCGGGGCAGGCCAGCTAGCTGCACTTCGTTGGGCCCTCGCGGGGCGGCGAGGCGATCCGGCGCGCCCGCGACTGCTCGAGCTCCCAGAAGGCGCGGACGAGGCACGCGCCGAGACAGACGACGATGAGCAACAACAGGAAAGCCTGGTCGACCGCGGGAATATGTAGCATGGCGATGATAAAGCAACGCCCATGCCATGCGTTCCCGCAACGGCCGGCGCTTTCCGCCCTCAGTGCGTGGTGAACGGCAGCGGCGCCCCGGGAGCCACGTCGAAGGCGCCGAGATGGAATTCCTCGCCGACGGATGTGTCAGCCTCGCCCGGTTGCGCCAGCAGCGTGAACGCGGCCTGCGGGTAGATCTTCCAGATCTCCAGATCGCCGGCGGTGATGGTGAGCCAGCCGAACGTGTACATGTAGCGTCCGGGCTCGGTGACCCGGCCGACCCTGTCCCAGGTGATCTTGTCCACTGTAACTTTGTCGACTGCCATTCGGTCCCCCGATCGCAAGTCTGCAAATGACGCCCGGCCTGGAGGCACGGACGTTCAAAAGCTGATCCCGCAATGGGGCCGCGATAGGGCGGCGATGCGGAGGCAAGACGGCCTGTCGGAGGCCGCTACCTGCCGATTCAGCGCGCCGTCGAGGCCGCCTCTGCTTCGGCCGCCCGCTCCAATTGACGGTGCGAGGCGTGGAAGACGTCGTGGACGAGGCCGATCTTTTCCAGGCCCAGGATGATCAGGCCGTTGAGATCGATCTCCCACCAGGCGTGCGAGATGTAGGCGTCCCGCGGGAAGCGGTGATGGTTGTTGTGCAGACCCTCGCCGAAGGTGAGGATCGTGGTCACGAACTCGTTGGTCGAGGCGTCTTCGACGTCGAAGCGGCGATAGCCGTAGGCGTGGCAGACCGAGCCGGTGAGCTGGCTGGTGAGGATCAGCAGATAGGCGCGGAGCAGGCCGGAGAACAGCACGCAGCCGATCATGGCGTGCACGCCGCCGAATGTGTAGCCGATCACGCCGGGGATGAAGACTGCCGACATCCCGTACCAGACCCAGCGCGTGCGCACGAAGAACATCGCGATCGGATCGGCGAGGATGTCCTTGGCATAGTATTCGTTGTCGGTGGTGGCCTGGTCGAACACCCAGCTGCCCTGGGCGTGCAGGAAGCCCTTGAACGCGCTGACATAGCGATTGCCGAAGCCGTCGAATTGCGGGCTGTGGGGATCGCCGACGTCATCGGCGTAGAGATGGTGGCGGCGGTGGTTGGCGACCCATTTGGCGATCGAGCCCTGCACAGCCATCTGGGCGATGGCGCAGAAGAAGACACGCATGATCGGGCCGGTACGGAAGCTGCGATGGACGAACAGGCGGTGCATGCCGGCACCGATGCCGAACGTTGTCAGCGCGAACATCCAGGCGAACGTGAACAGCTCGACCTTGCCGACGCCTTGCGTCACGGCCCAGATGATGCCGGCGACCGCGCCGACATAGAGGATGCCGAGCAGGAGATAACTCTCGCGCAGCTTGGCCTGGACCAGCGGCCCTTCGGTGACGACGCCGGGTGGAAGCTGCGGCTTCAGCGCGATCTCTGCCAGGGCGAACTCGGCGTCGGCGATGGACATTCCGGGGCTTCCAATACTCAAGGCCCGCAGTGATTGCGGACGTACCGGGTCACACCCTACCGCGCAGGGGTCGCCATCTCCAGTATTTAGTTAAAAAAGAGTTAAGATTGATCGGGCCGGCTTCAGGCCGACTGCAGCAAGGGCGTGCGGACGATCAGGCGGACGAGGTCATCGCGTGACTGTTTTTCGGCGAATTTGACCGCAAAACCGTGCTCGAACTTGCGGATCACGCGCCCGACGCAGGCGCCGACCGCTAGCGGGGTTCCGACCGGCGGATCGTATTCGCAGGAGATCGCGACGCCAGCCGTGGAGACGTCGATGATGAAGCAGGGATGGCTGCTGCCGTTGGCGAGCGTCAGGAACGTGTGCGAGACTTGCGGTACGAAACGCGCGTCGTTCCGCAACTCCTGGACGCTGGCATCCTTCTGCTTCTTCTCGAGCCAGGTCAGCTTTTCCGACATCCAGGCGCGCCGCGCCCGCGTCATATCGAGCTCCATCAGGAAGCCCGATTTCAGCGTCGCGCTGATCGTGCACTGGAATTCGCCGAAATCCTGGAAGTAGGAGGTGAGGCGCTCGCCGACCTTGCCGACAACGGGCACGTCCACGATCATGCGGAAGGGCGAGACGCGCTTGGTGCGGCAGGCGAAGCTGCGCAGCTTGCCCTCGCAATCATACCAGCGGGGCAGCGAGTAGCTGCCGCTGACCGTGACGTCCACTGCACGCTGCCTGAGGAACTCTGCGACGGACATGAGGTGCCAATGATGTTCGGGATTGCTTCCGTAATTCCACGGTAGCGGTCAAATTCTAAGCAAATGATACTGGCGCACAGGAGCAGGGGTAAATTTCCGGTAAATGTGCGCCTCGCTCGCCCGGCTGAAAGCGCGGCATAAGGACCCGTTATGCTGCAGGCCGTCTCACAACATCGTCATTGATGGCGCAGTCAAGCAACGACGCGCCGCGGCGGCTAGAGAGATCCGAACATCACCAGCAAAGCCAGCGAGCCCATGGCCATCGCGAACTGGATCGTCGTCCAGACCAGTCCGTTCGGTCTGATCTCCAATCCCAACGGCGGCAACGCGCGCCGCATCGCCAGCGCCGTGAAGGCTTCGACAATGGCGAGCAGGAGGGCGATGCCGGCGATGAAAGACCATGACTCGGTCGGAGGCATCCATGGCGCGAGCCAGGCCGGGACGGAGCCCTTTAAGGCGGCGAGCAACGCGAACCAGCCGAACCAGAATGCGGAGCGCTTGACGATGTCGGGGCCGATCGTTTCGGCTTCGAGGCGGATACCGATCGTTGCCAGCGCGCCTTCGATGCGCTCGCCGTCTGTCAGGACGACGAACGCACCGAGATAGAGCGGAATGCGCGACTGGAAGAGCAGGGCGAGGATACCGAACAGGATTACGTGGCCGATGACGTCGCCGAGAATATCGCTGATTGCGTTCTTGGCGCTGCTGCCTGACGGCACGAGCGCCGCCGGCGCAGAATCTGCGTGACGCTGCGGCAGCGATCCGTCGCGCGCCATGTGCTCCAGCATTTTGGCGCGCCGGTCCGATGGATGCTGGCGAGGATGGCTTAGCCACGGCGGAAGGCGCGGCGTCACTGCGGACGCGGCGGACGAACGTTCTATCTCGGGGTTACACTGCGCCATGGGCCTGGACCGGTTCCAACTGACGTTGGTCGGTGGCGAGCAGCGGGGAGGTTCATGCGGGAGCGGGGGAAATTGCAGCCGGGCTGTCATTGGCGGCCCATTGCGGCGCCATCTATCGCCGTCGCGCGCACTGGCGCTCCCTAGCGGAATCGAACCGCTCTCTCCACCGTGAAAGGGTGGCGTCCTAACCGATAGACGAAGGGAGCAAACGCAGGGCCCTGCCGTTGTTCCCGGCACGGCCGCTGGCCGGCCGAGTCGGGCCCGGCGGCTTGCAGCGGGCGAACGTATAGTGGCCTTTCCGGCTTCCGGCAAGCCGTCCGGGACCGGTCTTTTGGCCCCGGTGGACAGCGCCGGCCCCCGGGGTGATCCGGAGGCGATTTCAACGGTTTCTTAGGGTTCCCTGAGTAGCGCTGGAATAGGAGATCTTTCGCCAATGCCACCGCCGAAAAAGCGCGCAGCCCGCAAGCTGCTGTCGCAGCATGCCTGGATCACGCTCGACGGTGGCTTCGCCGCGCGGCATTGCCTGGTCCAGGACATCTCGGATTCCGGCGCCAAGATCACGCTGGACGAGGACGCGAGCCAGCTCCCGGGCGTGATCCGGCTCGCCTTCGCACGCGACGCCCGCACCGGGCGGAGCTGCCAGGTGGTCTGGCGCCGCGGCAAATCAGCCGGCATCAAGTTCATCTGATCGCGGCCGCGGCCGCCCCGATGGCGCCCGGCACCGCTCCGCGCTAGAACGCCGTCATGCGCACGCCGCTTCTCATCCTGATCTCGTTGCTGGCCACATCCGCCGCCGCGGCGGAGGCCTTGCGTCTGCCGCCTGCGGAGCGGCCGCAAGCCGGCAAGGCCCTGCCGCTGAAAGGCGCGGCCGGGAAGGCACGGGCGGGCTCCTGCGCCACTTACGGCCCGCGCTTCGTCATGGTCGAGGGCACCGGGACCTGCGTGAAGATCGGCGGCTCGATCAGCATCGACACCACCGTGAGGCGCTAGAGCCCATGCCGGTGGACCTGCTGCGCCTCGACCTCATCGTTCCCGTGCTGATGTACTGCGCGCTGCTCTGGTGGGTCGGCCGCGGCCTGAGCTGGACGGCACGGCTGGCGACCGCGGCGGTGACCCTGGTGCTGATCGTTTGCGTGCTGATGGTCTAGCGCGGCTGGCGGTAAAGCATGATCCGGAAAAGTGCGCAGCGGTTTTCCGAAAAGATCATGCTTAAACAACAACCTAAAGCGCGATGACGCTCCATCCTGATCGCATCGCGTTTTAGAGCCAAAACTAAAAAACGCGAAAACAACCCCATGCACAGTAGCGTCAAGTGCTCAGTTGACGCCGCTGGATTGCGCCGAAACGCGGATTCATCGCGCTCTCGCCGCAGCTTGCGCCGCGCTGCCGGCTCACGACATCGGCGGTGCGACATGCTGTGCAAAACCGGGCCGTTTGCCGAGCTCGGCGAGCCAGCGCGTCAGATGCGGCTGCGCCGGCCGGGTGATGCCCTCGACGCCGAGCCAGCGCCGCGCATAGGAGCCGAGCGCGATGTCCGCGAGCGTGAACGCATCGCCCTCGATGAAGCGGCGCGAGGAGAGCAGGCGGTCGGCGATCGCCCAGACCTCGGCGGCGGCATCGGCATCGCGTTGCACCTGGATCATGTCGCGCTCGGCGGGTGCCGTGCGCACGATGCCCCAGAACACCGGACGGTCGACCGGCTGCACCGTCGACAGCGTCCAGTCGAGCCAGCGGTCGACCGATGCGCGGCTCTTCGGCGCCTCCGGGTAGATCGGCGTGCCGCTTCCATGCGCGAGGCAGAGATAGCGCATGATCGAGTTGGACTCCCACAGCACGAAGTCGCCCTCGACCAGTGTGGGGATCCGCGCATTGGGGTTCATCGCGAGATAGTCGGCCTCGCGGGTCCGGCCGTAACTCATGCCGGCGTCGATACGCTCATAGGGCAAAGCGAGCTCAGTGAGGCACCACAGCACCTTCTGCACGTTGACCGAATTGGCGCGGCCCCAGATCGTCAGCTTGGTGTCAGGCATGAGGCGTCTCCCGCGGCGTTGTCGCTTGCCGCGGGTGATAGCGGAATTCGCCGTTCGGAGCGATGCGCGATTGCGGCGCGCCTCTCATGCAAAAAGCTCCGCCCGAGGCGAAGCTTTCGTTGCAAAACAACTCGCAAACTTGAACCCGTCGTCAGCGGCCGAAGAACAGCCACAACAGAATGATCACCGGGATCGGCACGCCAAGCATCCACAGCAACAGCCCTCTCGCCATCACATCCTCCTCCAATCGGCTTCGTTGAAGAGAGAACGTCGGGCGCGAAAGCTTGTTCCTGCCGGGGCCTTACCAATGGCCGGTATTGGGCATCGATGCCCAGGGCTCCTGCGGCGGCTTCGGCTCGCCCTTCTGCAGCAGCTCGATCGAGTGCAGATCGGGCGAGCGGACGAAGGCCATGTTGCCGTCGCGCGGCGGACGGTTGATGGTGACGCCGGCCTTCATCAGCTGCGCGCAGGTGGCGTAGATGTCGTCGACCTCATAGGCGAGATGGCCGAAGAAGCGATCCTCGCCATACTTCTCCTCGTCCCAATTCCAGGTGAGCTCAACCAGGGGCGCGCCACGCGTCTGCGGCTGCTTCTTCAGCGCCTCGAGATCGTCCGCCGAGCACAGGAATACCAGCGTGAACCGCCCCTTGTCGTTCTCGATCCGCCGCACCTCCTTCAACCCGAAAGCATCAACATAGAATTTCAGCGCGACATCGAGATTGCGCACGCGCAGCATGGTGTGGAGGTATCGCATGGTTGTTGCTCCCTAACGTTCGGAGGATTTTGCTTTGGGCCGGGGCGGCGGGAGTAGGAGATAGCAGGAAAGTGGGAGGAGGGGCAGGGGGCGGGGCAAATGTGTGCGAAATGGAAAAGGTTGGTGAACCGAGCCAGCCGAGCATGGACTGGAGCCGCGGAGTAGGCGGGCTAGCGATGGCAAATGACCTGAGCAGCCCTATCGCGGCCAAGGTACTTCTGGACTGCTCTGCGACGGTTGCGGTTGAACCCCAACTCCGCCGGCGCGACCCATCCATGTGCTCCAAGCCGTGCTCAGCGCGATTGTGGATATCCTCCTGTCTGCCGCATGGAGCGCCGTCGTCAGATTCTTCGGTCTGAAAAACGTCGTCGAGATCGTGACGGCGATCTTCGGCTTTGGCTGTATCGTGATCGGCACTGCGGTCTTGTTGCTCGGGCACTGACGAGGGCAATCGTGAGAGATCACCGCAGGCGAGCTTCTCGCCACGTTGATCTTCGGATGCGATTGCCCTGCCTCGACCGGACTCGACCGCAACGGCCGCTGAAGCAATCGGTACGAGATGGCCGCGCCGTTCCGTGGGGAGCGACGCAGTCGGCCGTGCAGAACGCCGGCTTACTTCATGTTGCTGCGGGTCTTCGTGCCGCCCTGGTCGCTACCCGGGCCCGAGCCGCCCTGGCCGGAGGCGTCGGGCTTCACCATTCCGCCCTTGCTCATGCCGTCCTTGCTCATCCCGGTCGTGCCCTTGGTCATCGAGCCCTTGTTCGGGTTTTTCATGCCGGGCTTCTGCATGTTGTCGGACTGCGGGGCGGGGCCGGTCTGGGCAAAGGCGGAGCCGCACATGAGACCGAGTGCGGCGGTCGCGATCATGAACTTCTTCATCGCAAGCTCCTCGTTGGTTGCATGGGCCAACGGGAACGCGGAAGCCATGTTCCTCGGCTTGACGTTCAGGAGGAAAGAATTCTCCAACGCCGGAAGTCGCCGCCCGCGATATATGTCAGCAGGCGTGCGTTCTTGCGCGGGGGCGAGCTGCCTGGGGCGACGCCGACGTCGTCTCCGGCTGCAACTAGGCTGCAATCCGTTGTTCGACCGGGGCCGTCAGCAGCTTGAGCGCTTGTGCGTGTTGCAGGTCGGGGACCGCGATCGCCGTGTGGCTGTAGATCGCATGGCTGCGCGATTTTGCAATCTTGTCCAAGATCTGGCTCCCCTTGATGACGTGGAGGCCCATGCCCTCGTCAGTGGGGAAGATCGCCAGCACCACGTCATAGGCCGCGATGACGGCCCTGAGTGCCTCGGCCTTATCCTCGGCGACGTCGACAAAAACACGAACATCAGCCGCGAGTTCACGCAGCTCGTCAAAATCCAGCACTGTGGGGATACTCCAAACGCAACGAGACTGAATGGAGCTTGGCGGCGTTGGGTTACTGAAGTGTCAACAAGGCGTGCCGAGCCACAAGTTTCACGACGAGGTGACTTCACGCTCTAGCGCTTTGCTTCCTCCTTGCGAAGCCGGGCCTCCGCGGCCTCGTCCACGAGGTTCAAGGCGAGGCCGTCATAACTCAGCTTGAGCCCGCGGCCGACGATCCATGTCCAACCCTCTCGCTCCTTGATGGGTTGCGCGTTGAACTGATCGGAGATCGATTTGACGGCAGCGTCCTGCGCCCCCGGATTGTTCAACTCCGCCTTGACGCGCCAGATCGGGTGCCTGGCGTCGACCTCCTCGCTGTCGACCGTGACCTTGGCGCCGTTGATGTCGCATTCGAAGGTGTAGGAGTCGCGGCTCCGGCGGCAGAGATAGCGGCGTTGACTGACGAGCTTGCTGGTCTCGTCGAATGTCATCCCGGGCGAGAAGCCGAAGATGTCGGACTTCTTCACGAGAGCGAGGGACGCAGGCTTCAGGAAGCTCGGCTGGATCGCGACGAGGGCTGCGACGGCGACAACGATCAAACTTGCGATGACGATAGCGACCTTCATGAGCACCCCACGAGCAACCTACAGACCATTATAGGCAGCCGGGCCGTTCTACCATGCCCCCAAAAGCGAAAACCCCGCCTGGGGGAAGCGGGGCTCTCTGGTGGGGTGAAGCTTAGGGACTTCAATGATATGACGCGCCGGCCGCAAAATGGTTCAAACGGAAATCGGAAGGTCCTGCGGCATCTTCACAGGAAGTAGGGAACCCCGCAGAAGCCCTGCTTGCGTTTTCGGCCTCGATGGGTTCTAAGCCCCGTCACTTCATGACCTCTGGCATGAAATCAGCGCGCCCCCGCGCTTCAGGCCGCGTCCCCAGCAGAGTTGCTCGCGCGCACAAAAGGAATTCAGACATGGCGAAGATGACGAAGACTCAATTGATTGATGCAATTGCCGAGGGCACGCAGCTTTCGAAGAACGACGTGAAGTCGGTGATCGAGTACATGGCGACGGTCGGTTACAAGGAGCTCAACGAGTCCGGTGAGTTCGTCATTCCCGGTTTCGTGAAGATGTCGGTCGTGAACAAGCCGGCCACCGAAGCCCGCATGGGCGTCAATCCCTTCACCAAGGAGCCGATGCAGTTCGCGGCCAAGCCGGCGAGCAAGTCGGTCAAGGCCTCGCCGCTGAAGGTTGCCAAGGACGCCGTCTAAGGTGCCGGCGATGTCGTTGCGGCGGAGCGATGCCGCAACGATCAATGGCTGAAGACAAGGTGGTGCTCGGCGACGGCGATGCCGAACATCACCACGACAATCAGGACGAACCACAGAGCGCGCCGGTCGGTTTGTCCCGGCGCGCTCTGCGGTTTCCCGCAAGCCGGGCAGACCGAAAGGCCGATCGGGATCTCGGTCTCACAGAACTCGCAGATCATCGGCGCCTCGATGATGAAGAGCACCGGCTCCGGAGTCGGACGCGGTAACGCGGGATGCCGCCTCATTCGGCCGGTCAATGCGAACGCTGGAAGATTCGTTCCCGTGGCTACGACCCCGCTGCACCTGGCAGGCAGCCGTTGCCTTCAAAGAAAAACCCCGCGCTTTCGCACGGGGCTCTTCTGGCTGACGGCGTTGGGATTTCAGCGCCTGGCCGCCAGCCGTATTTCTAACTTAAAGTTGAAAGTCCAAAAAGCAACAGCGCCGCGATGACGGAATATGTTCGTTCACCGCAGCGCTGCCATATGACTGGGCGCTGAAATCCCCAGCTTCAATGGGTCCAGGCGGCGTTGAAAAGGTTCAACGCGATATGGCGGGAAATCGCACGCGAGGGACTGGACTTTTTGTTCTCATTTTGTTCTAGTGAGCCGCCTTAAGGTCCGCTTGGGAGGTGACTCATGACCGTCGAAAAACAGCGCGAAGTGATCAGGCTCTGGAACGAGCTCAGGAAGCTCGAGGGCCCGGCCGCGGAAGAGCTCCGGATCCAGATCCTGGAATGCTTCTCGGAAAGGAAAAAGTGAAGCGGGCGGCTTGATCTGCTCCGGCGGACGCCGACAACGCCAGGGATCCGGCAGGCGCCGTCTGGTCTGACGGCTCGCGCTTGGTCGGGCGGCTTCGTAGGGGCGACGAGGCGACCAACTTGAAGTCCGTCTTGGCGGGGTGTGGTCGCTGCTGCGGGCATTCGCCGCTGATGATTCAGGAACGAACATGTGCCGTCAGCGTTCGGCCTGCATGACTTGCCCGCGATGCGCCAAGCCGATGATGGCGACTTCCGCCAACAGCTTTCGATGCGAACCTTGCCGCGAGATCGTCATCGTGTTTGCGGTCGTGTCGAAATTCCTGCCGCCGAAGATTGTGCCGAGCTACGTCGCTGAAGAGGTTGCGTCGCGCGCTTTCATCGATCGTTAGGAATCGCTTCGCACTGATTTTTCCGACTCCGATTCGTTCTTTGAGAACGAAATGGAGTCGGATGCAGAACATGTCGCGCCTGCCGCACGCGATGCGGCCACACGCATCAAAACGAGACAGCGTGATGCTTCGCACAGTCGCGTCCACGCCTTCTCCGTAAGGAGTGAGGCGAGGGAGAGCGAGATGAATGCGTGCTGGTTTCTCGTCGAGATCGCGAAAGTGTTCTGGTACGATCGGCACCCGCGCTTGCGCAAAGGCAAACCGTCAGTGCCGCAAGTGCCGCCGCCGGGACCGAAGCCTCCCGAGGCCTCGTCTCCCGATGCGACGTGAGCCGTTCGTCGTGCCCGCGCGCACGCTTTGTTAAGAGTTGCTCCGCGCCGATTTCTTCGATTCCGATTCGTTCTTCGAGAACGAAATGGTGTCGAAGCTGGAACAAAGCCGGTCGCCAGGCTGCGGTCGCTTCGGCTTCCTGCGATATGGCAAGCGGCTAGCTGGAAATCCCAGGCGCTCCGCAACCCTAACGATCATTTGCGCGGAAGCCGATAACCCTATTCGGTTAGGTTAAAAGCCTAATCGCGTTGCGATTGGCGCTCGTTGCGGTAGGTGTCTGGCAAGGACAAGCAAGAAACGACCTTTGCCAAGAAGCATTTTTATCATGACACCTTTTTCAGAGCCGTCCTTTTACCAAGGCGACCGACAGACCTACCGGCGCGTCGCCATCGTCGGCGCGCTGTTCTGTCTCGCTTTCGTGGTGATCAGCTTCTCGCTGCGGCCGCAGCTCGAGGACACGCGCGTCGCGGTCAAGGCCGACCGGCTGGTGCGCACGGCGGGCCAAGCGGCGCACGCCAATTAAAGGCGGCGCTAGCGATCGTCGCTGTGGATGCGATCGTCGGCCGGCACCCGCGGGCCCGCGGTGCCGCGCGACGCGAGCGCCACGAAACCGGCATAGCCGGACAGATTGAGCAAAACTTCGAGCCACGCGGGCATGTCGGGCCTCTTCCGCTCTCCGAAGAGGGATTCAACGTCCGCGCGCAATTCTGGTTCCGTGCTCCCGGAAGGAACTCGAAAGAACTTCAAAGCGGAGAGGAGGGGTCGAGCCGTCGGCCGAGGGTCGCGACGGATTCGCTCGACGGCTGCTCTTTCAGGAACTCGGCGATCGCCCGCGCCAGCTCGCCGTCGCTCATCGGCGTCGGCGGCGAATGCAGGGTGCCGACACCGAAGCTGCGAACGATCTCGTCGTAGTGCTGATCTTCGGATCTGGGAACCAGCTTCCGAATACGGGCCAGCAAAGCAGATAGCGGCAAACTCTCCTCCTCGGTCGTTCGCCCCGCTGGCAGCAATCCTCGTCTGCTGCCATCTGCTCCCGTGAAACTGAAAACCCCGCCAGCATCGCGGAGATGCTGACGGGGCTTCGTGCTGTTGCCTCAACCCGGATGGCGGAGGCTCCTGCACTTAAGGAGGCAATCCCTGGCCGGCGATTTCGTTCCGCCCGCATCGGCTTTTTTTGCCCCGCCCGGTTCCGCGCGCTGCGCGCAACCATCGCAGGCGCTCATGGTTATCTCGGCGAGACGCGAAGGAGGACAGCATGAAGAAAACACTGGCAGTTCTGGCCACCGTCGCAGCCGTTGGCGTGACCGCGGTTGCGGCCCCTGCGCCTGCCGAGGCGCGCGGGCGCGGCATTGGCCCGGGCCTCGCATTCGGCCTCGCCGCCGGCGCGATCACCGCGGGTGCGGTCGCGGCGTCCCATCCGTACGGCTATTACGGCCCGCGCTACGGCTATTATGGCGGCCCCGACTATTATTACGGGCCGGGCTCCTACGCCTATTATGGCGGTGGACCGTACTACCGGCACCATCACCATTGGCGCCATTGGTAGCCACTCTCAAGCGAAAAGCCCGGAGCGATGCTCCGGGCTTTTTTCATGCGCATTGATCGGGGACGTGTATTACGGCCAGAGCGAGGGCCGTTCGACCTTGCGGGCGTTCTCCAGGGTCGACACGAAATACTCTTCGCGCTCGCGCTTGAATTTTTCCTGCGTGGCACGGAAGGCGGCGACACGGGCTGCGATTTCATCGCGCTCACGAGCTTTGCGTTCTTCGTCTTCGGTCATGACCATCCCCTCGGGTTTACTTAACTCAAGCACTGCCGCCGCATCATCTTGAGTCGCATTGACACATCCATTGGGGCTCCTGAATGGGGCGTCAATGGGGAGGAGGCATTGCAGGATTGTGATATGCGAAGGTCGGAAAAAATTGCCGAGCGCTTCGCGTTGGCGCTTGATAAGAGCGTCAACAGTCTTGCCGCTTGCGCATGACGCTGTCAGGCAAGACGAATCGGGAGGCCGCGATTGATTGCATCGGATCTTCAAAGCGGCGTTGAACGGCTCGGCGACATGATTGCCGAGGCGAGGATCATCGTGCCGTTCACCGGCGCCGGCATCTCGACCGAATGCGGCATTCCCGACTTCCGCTCGCCGGGCGGAATTTGGACACGCAACCGTCCAATCCCGTTCGACGAATTCGTCGCGAGCCAGTCAGCGCGGGACGAATCCTGGCGCCGCCGTTTTGCGATGGAGGAGGTCTTCGCGGCGGCGAAACCCGGCCGCGGCCATCGGGCGCTCGCCTCGCTCTACCGTGCCGGCAAGGTTCCCGCCGTCATCACCCAGAACATCGACAATCTGCACCAGGCCTCCGGCTTCGCCGGCGAGGACGTAGTTGAACTTCACGGAAATACAACTTATGCGCGCTGCATTGGATGCGGGCAGGCCTATCCGCTCGATTGGGTGAGGCGTCGCTTCGACGACGACGGCCTCGCGCCTAATTGCACCGCGTGCGACGAGCCGGTGAAAACCGCCACGATCTCATTCGGCCAGATGATGCCCGATGATGAAATGCAGCGCGCGACCGCATTGTCGCAGGCCTGCGACCTCTTCATCGCGATCGGTTCCTCACTCGTGGTCTGGCCCGCGGCGGGCTTTCCGATGATGGCAAAGAACGCCGGTGCACGCCTGGTGATCATCAATCGCGAGGCGACCGAACAGGACGACATTGCCGATCTCGTCATCCATCATGACATCGGCGAAGCGCTCGGGCCCTTTGTCGCCAATTGAGGCATCAATTTGATTCGCGGCTGTGCAAGCTGTTCATAGGTTCCGGCGAATCTCTTTTTTGTCTATGCCTCGCAACCGGGAGTGTTATCTTTTGAGTCGAAAGATTCGCGTCGCGTCCAGTTGAGAAGGTTCTCGAAAGACGCGTGATTCGATGCCGCTGCTGAGGCGGGTCGCATGACAGTGTGGGGTCCGGGGTTATGGGGTCGTCGGACGGATTTGAGTCCAAGAAGCTCGGGGTTCCCGGGCAGGGGGCATCGCCCGGGCGGATTACGCCGGGCGAGCACGGCAGCGCCGGTCGCGAGAGCGGGCTCAGTCCGTTCAGCGGGCTCGGCGAGACCAGCGCCAATCTCGTCGAAGTCCACGGTGTCATCAAATGGTTCGACGCCTCCAAGGGCTATGGCTTCATCGTTCCCGACAATGGTTGGCCGGACGTGCTGCTGCACGTCACCGTGCTCAGGCGCGACGGCTTCCAGACCGCCTATGAGGGCGCCCGCATCGTCGTCGAGTGCATCCAGCGCGCCAAGGGTTACCAGGCGTTCCGCGTGGTCTCGATGGACGAGTCGACCGCGATCCATCCGGCGCAGATGCTGCCGCCGCGTACCCATGTCACCGTCACCGCGACCAGCGGGCTGGAACGGGCCCAGGTCAAATGGTTCAATCGGCTGCGCGGCTTCGGCTTCCTGACCTGCGGCGAGGGCACGCCAGACATCTTCGTGCACATGGAGACCTTGCGACGCTTCGGCATGACCGAGCTCAGGCCCGGCCAGTATGTCCTGGTCCGCTTCGGGCCCGGCTCGAAGGGTATGATGGCGGCCGAGATCCATCCCGAGACCGGATCGCCGGGATTGCAGTCGCACTAAGCGCGGGGAGACTCGCGCTCTAGCCTCCAAGTCCCTGCAAGCTTCAAATCGCCCAAGCTTCCACTTCCCGCAATCGTGAGCAGGGCCGCGTCGGCAGACCGGTGCGCCTCTGGCTTTTCCGGCGGCCGCCGCGTAAGGACTGGTCCAGTCCCACGCCTCGAGTGCCCCCATGAATCCTGATCGTAAGGCTGTCTGGTCCGCTCTGAAGGGCTGGCTCGCCGCCGTCCTTGTTATCGCCGGCTGTGTCGTTGCCGGCGCGCCCGCCGGCGCCGCCAGCTTCCAGCCGCTCGAGATCGTCACCAAGAACGGCGTGCAGGTGTTCTCGGTGGAAGTAGCCACGACCGAGGAGGAGAAGCAGACCGGCCTGATGTACCGCAAGGAGCTGGCGGACGGCAAAGGCATGCTGTTCGACTTCAATCCCGAGCAGGAGGTGTCGATGTGGATGAAGAACACCTATGTCTCGCTCGACATGATCTTCATCCGCGCCGACGGCCGCATCCTGCGCATCGCCGAGAATACCGAACCGATGTCGACCAAGATCATCTCGTCCCGGGGGCCCGCCAGGGCCGTGCTGGAGGTGGTGGCGGGAACGGCGCAGAAATACGGCATCCGTCCCGGCGACCGCGTCGGCCATCCGCTGTTCGGCAGCAAATAGGCGGGCAGGCGGGCGCCTCGGGGCTTGACGGCGCCTTGGAAGCCTTGCTGGCGCCTTGGGAAGCGTGTATCGACGGGGCTCGCCGGACATTCGGGGTATAGCGCAGCCTGGTAGCGCGGCAGTTTTGGGTACTGCAGGTCGTTGGTTCGAATCCAGCTGCCCCGACCAGTTCTGGGGGTGAATCTCCTAGGCTTTTTCCCTGCGACCTTCGACGTGATCTGACAGGCAGGGCTTATGGCGTCCCCGCGATTTCCGCGCGATGTTTCAGGCCACTGCGCCCTCGCGGATCGGGACAGAATTGCCGACGCCGGATCGAACCTTTGGCTGTCGCCATAGACATAAGTGTGTTGGGGATTTCAGCGCCCAATGTCTAAACGGACGCCGCCAAGCGATGATATTCCGCTTGCGCGGCGTTGCGCTTTTCAGGTGTCGCCTTTTCGGATCCGACCCATCAGCTCGAGGCGTACCAGCCGAGCGGAAACGGCAGCAGGGGCCAAATCCCGTGGTTGTCGTTGGCGGCTTTCGGCAGCTCATGCCCCGGCATCCTTGCGATTGGCATAGGAGGCGTCGATCGCAGCGCCAGGCGCAGACGTTCACACTGCAAATTCATTGTGGTCGCCCTGACGAGATTCTCGAAATTTCAATTCACAAAATTGGACGTCAGCTCAATCAAATCGCCACGCGCCCAAGATGGCGCGGTCATTCTCAAATCGCGCGCGTATTGTAGATAAATCGGCGCCGGCTTTCAACCGATCCCGGCCCTAGGCCGCGCGAAGTAAGGTTGACTGGTTAGGTTAAGGATGAGCGGTTGTTGCGGCCGCTTCGGCGATCGTTATCAGATCGATTCCGGCTCGCGACGGGCTGCCTGCAAGTCGTGCTCACACAAGGTCACGGTTCGTCGCAGCGCGCATATCCTGTGAGTTCTGCGTCATGTCTTTCGATCGCAACTTCAAAACCGCCGGTCCGCAATCGAGCTGGAGCGAGATCTGGCACCTCTGGACCGTGATCGTGCCCCGTCGCTCGATCAATGGGCAGCTCGTGGTCGGCAAGGTCTGGCGCCGCCATGACGGCCGCGACTGGATCTACAAGAAATTCACCGAATTCGACGGCGAAGAAGCCGCCTGACGCGCGACGAGCTCGGAATGAACCATCATCGCGCCTTGGGCCATTGCTGAGGCCGTCGATCTCGGCCATGGCGGTTGAAGGTCGCGCTTCAACCGCCAGGCGTTCCCGGATCAGGCCGCTTTCGCCGGGGCTGCCGCCGGCTTGGGCGGCGGTGGCTTCAGCGGCTTGTCCTGCTTCTTCGACCACGAGATGTAATAGGCCACCGTCGTCATGATCGCGATGCCGGCAACGCTGACGAAGATCTGTGCGAGCAGCGAGCCCGAGCTCATCGACAGCTCGAAATGGCCGACGAAGGACAGGAACACGCCGACGCAGAACACGGCGAGCGACTGCTGGCCGCAGACGATCAGGGGATCGAACACCTTCCATTCCAGCCCCGGCCATTCCTTCGGCACGAAGCGGATCACCAGGATCACGATCACGACGAAGTGGATGAAGCGGTAGGGCGCAAGGTTGGTCTTGTCGTTCGGGTTGAAGGCCGAGAACAGCCACTCCGGGAACATGCCGCCGAATGTGGGGAAGCGGCCGGCCATGGTCATGACCAGCGCGAACAAGAGATAGCCGAGACAGAGATAGAGCGTGATCGGCGCGTTGATCAGCGTCATCGAGCGCCGCGCGCCGCCCATCGCGCACCAGGCGCCGAACACGAACAGCACCTGCCAGCAATACGGGTTGAAGTACCACTGGCCGGCCGGATAGGCGTTCAGATTCCAGCCGAAGTGACGCGCCGCCAGCCACAGCACGATCGCCAGCACCATCGTCAAATCGGGCTTGCGCAGCATGAACCACAGCACCGGCGGGAACAGGCCCATCAGCACGATGTAGAGCGGCAGCACGTCGAGATTGAGCGGCTTGAAGCGCAGGAACAGGCCCTGGCGTAGCGTCTCGGTGGCGTTGTCGACCAGGCCGGCGACGTTGAACTCGTTGATCATCTCGCTATCGCCGAAGCGCAGCGCCAGATAGCTGATCGAGGCGATATAGATCACGAACAGGATGATGTGGGCGACGTAGAGCTGCCAGACCCGCTTGGTCAGCCGGGTGGCGCCGACCAGGAAGCCGCGCTCCAGCATCATCCGCGCATAGACGAACGAGGCGGTATAGCCGGAGATGAACACGAACAAGTCGGCGGCGTCGGAAAAGCCGTAATTGCGCGTCGTGACCCAGTTCACGACATTGTCGGGGATGTGGTCGAGGAAGATCGCCCAGTTCGCGACCCCGCGAAACAGGTCGAGCCTGAGGTCGCGGCCTTTTTCAGGGAGCGTGGCGTTGATGTTCAGGAAGGCCATGCGACGGGAGCTTTCGGGAGGGGCGGTTACGCTGATGTCGTCGAAGCAGTGCCGCCGGGCGGGCCCCCAGCGCGAAAGGTGGGTACGCAATTGTCACGGTGCAGCATAATGACTATACCGGTGGTGAGGGGTGCCCGGGGCCGGAATCACCGATCAGTTCCCAATCGGTGTCTGTATACTATCCCTGAGGTTTCCACCAACTGCTACCGTGACGCATCGAAATCGAACGAAGAGACGAAGAGGCCGGACCGCCAATGACCGCACGCATTTTCAAGCCCGCCAAGAACGCGATGCAATCCGGCCGGTCCAAGACGAAGGAATGGCAGCTCGACTACGAGCCGGAGCAGCCCCGCGCGGTCGAGCCGCTGATGGGCTGGACCTCGTCGGGCGACATGAAGCAGCAGATCACGCTGCGCTTCCACAGCAAGGAAGAGGCGGTCGCCTATTGCGAGCGCAAGGGCATCGCCTACCAGGTGATCGAACCGCAGGATTCAATCCGCCGCCCGGTCGCCTATGCCGACAACTTCTCGTTCCGGCGCGGCGAGCCCTGGACGCATTGAGAAGGCGGCTGCTTCGACTTCAAACGACGTGATGTTCTCGTCATGCCCGGGCTCGTCCCGCCTGCGCGGCCGAAGCCGCTTCGGCGAGGCAGAGGCCCGGGCATCCACGTTTTGGGTGGGCGTGAACGAACGTGGATCGCCGGGTCAACCCGGCCATGACGGTCGTGGGAGGCATTCCTCCCGAACGCGATAGCGTCGCGCCCCGGGGTTCGGACCCTTGGCACCAATTCCGCCACGTGCTTCGCTGGTCCTGACATCGGGACCACGACGGGGTGGGCTATGGCGGGGCGTGACCAGCTCGACGGCGTCGATCTGAAGATATTATCCGAGCTGCAGCAGGACGGGCGTATCCGCAACAACGAGCTGGCGCTGCGCGTCGGCGTGTCCGCGCCCAACTGCCTGCGGCGGCTGAAATCGCTGTTCAGCCGCGGCGTGATCCGGGCGGTGCGGGCCGTCATCGACGAGCGGCGGCTCGGCTATGAGGTGGTCTCGTTCGTCTCGATCCAGCTCGGCAGCCAGGCCCAGCCGGTGCTGGAGGCATTCGAGAGCTCGATCGCTGCGATCCCGCGCATCCAGCAGTGCTGGCGGATTTCGGGCGACACCGACTATCTCCTGAGATGCGTGGCGCCGAGCGTCGAGAGCATGCGCCAGCAGCTGCTGCATTTCGCGGCAATGCCTGACGTGAAGAACGTCCGCAGCTTTCCGGTGTTGGGCGTCGCGAAGGATGTGCCGCTGCCTCTGCAGGACGTCGCGGCGGTATCGGCGGGATAGTGGAACGTTCCAGGCGCCGTTACTCCACGATCGCGAAAAATCGGACGGCGCTACGCGTCGTCGACGTCAGCACTATAATGCTGATTAACTCACATAACTGTGACATGTGATTTCGGAAGTCCTGCGATGCGCTGAGACGTGATTGCCGGTCTCGGTGCGCCGCCTAGATGCAAGGGGTGAACCTCAGCCTGCGTCGCATCCTGAGGACTCTTTTGTGGGACCCCTGAAGCTGGACAAGACACCATGACCTCGACCTCGAAGACGATTGTCGCATCCGCTGCGACGCTGTTTGCATCGGCGTTTCTCATGATGACCGCGCCCGCCGCGCAGGCGGAAGAGTACTGCATCACCAACGGCGCCCAGGCCGCTCATGGCTGCGGCTATCCGACGATGGAAGCCTGCCGGGCTGCGGCGGGCGGGACCGGGGGCACCTGCTCGCAGAGCGGCGGCGCGAAGACCTCGAACGACGCGCTGGCCTATCAGCCGAAGCAGTCGCGCACCAAGCTTCGCCCGGGCGCGCAGACCAACTCGAATTAACGCCTGAATACGGGTTTCGAGACTGCGGCCTCCGAGAATTTATCTCGGAGGCCGCAGATTCTTGACAGTGATGCGACAGCGGGCGTGTCTCAGCGATACCGGCCGCGAAACTCGCGCGGCGAGGCACCGGTCCAGGTGCGGAACGCGCGGGAAAAGCTCTTCTCGTTGCGGAAGCCCGCGATCTCGGCGATGCGTTTGATCGGCGTGCGGCCTCGCATCAGCTCCTGTTTTGCCAGTTCGAATTTTGCCTCTTCCTTGAGGTCGCGCAACGAGGTGGCCTCCTCCCGCAGGCGCCGGTGCATGGTGCGGGTGGAGAGCGCAAGCTCGCTCGCGACGTCCTCGGCACCGAGACTGCGTCCGCGCGCATTGCGGAGCACGCGGCGGACACGCTCGACCAGCAGCCGGTCGCGCCGATAGGGCAGCACGGTCAGCCTGAGCGCGCCCTTGAGCATGTTGTCGAGATCGGCGGCGCTGCGCGTCAGCGGCAGCGAGAGATAATGCTTGTCGAAGATGATAGCGGCGCGGTCCGCATCGAAGCGGACGGTCCGGCAAAAGATGGTCGGATAGACCGAGACATGGCCGGGCTCCGCGTACGGGAACTCCGCCGCGCGGAGCGCGATCTGGGAATCGACGGCCCAGCAGGAGAAGCCGAGCACGTAGCGGAGCAGGGTGACCAGGCAGAATTCACGCAGCGGCCCGAGATCGCGCAGCTCCCGGATGGAGACCACGGCGGTCTCCTCACTGAGCTCGAGATCGAGCAGCACGTCCTCGGTGAGCAGGCGGTGATGCCGGCACCACCGCTTGAGCGCCACCTCCAGCGAAGGCGCTGTGATCGAGGCGCGGCACAGCATGCCGTAGGTGCCAAAGGGCAAGCGGCGCGAGAACCAGCCGAGCGCCTCGTCGTCGAGCTCGCGCATGGCATGGCCCGCCAGGGCCTCGAACTGGGCGGCCGTGACCCGCCCGTCCGGAGAATTGACAAGGTCTGGCGCTACCTGACCCCGCTGCAACGCCTCGGCCGGATCCCGTCCGTATCGCGCATAGGCGGCAACCACGCCCCGCACGAAGGCGGCGGGGGTGACGGCGCGGCGCGGAATCGCGGTTGCGGCTTGAAAGGGCATTGCGAACCTTTGGGAATTCCCTCGGGAAAATCCTCGCCAAGTTTGGCGGAAAATGCAACCTTTTCGACCGCAAGAGGGCCCTGACCCCGCTAGGTTCGGTCCCCATAATACGGAGGAATCGCCTTGAACATCCCGAGCATCGACTTCGATCTGGGCGAAGACGTCGGCATGTTGCGCGACACGCTTCGCGCCTTCGTGGAGGCCGAGATCACCCCGCGCGCGGCCGACATCGAGAAGGCCAATCTGTTCCCCGCAGACCTCTGGAAGCGCTTCGGCGACCTTGGCCTGCTCGGCATGACCGCGCCGGAGCAATATGGCGGCTCGAACATGGGCTATCTCGCCCACATCGTCGCCATGGAGGAGATTTCGCGCGGCTCCGCTGCCGTGGGGCTGTCCTACGGCGCCCATTCCAACCTCTGCGTCAACCAGATCCGCCGCAACGGCAATGACGCGCAGCGCCAGCGCTATTTGCCGAAGCTGATCTCCGGCGACTATGTCGGCGCGCTCGCGATGTCCGAGCCGGGCGCCGGCTCCGACGTGGTCTCGATGAAGCTGCGCGCCGACAAGCGCGGCGACCGCTACGTCCTCAACGGCTCGAAGATGTGGATCACCAATGGCGGCGACGCCGACGTGCTGGTGGTCTACGCCAAGACCGATCCGGAGGCCGGCCCGCGCGGCATGACGGCTTTCCTCGTCGAGAAGGGCTTCAAGGGTTTCACCCACGGCCAGCATCTCGACAAGCTCGGCATGCGCGGCTCCAACACCTATCCCTTGTTCTTCGACGATTGCGAGGTGCCGGAGGAGAATGTGATGGGCAAGGTGGGTGAGGGCGTCAAGGTGCTGATGTCCGGCCTCGACTATGAGCGCGCGGTGCTGTCGGGCGGCCCGCTCGGGATCATGGCGGCGTGCATGGACGCGGTCGTGCCCTATATGCACGAGCGCAAGCAGTTCGGCCAGCCGATCGGCGATTTCCAGCTGATGCAGGGCAAGCTCGCCGACATGTACGCGACGTGGCAGGCCACGCGCGCCTATGTCTATGCGGTGGGACGCGCTTGCGACCGCGCCGACCACGCCCGCAGCTTGCGCAAGGATGCGGCCGCGGCGATCCTCTATTCCGCGGAGAAGGCAACGTGGATGGCCGGCGAGGCGATCCAGGCGCTCGGCGGCGTCGGCTATACCAGCGAATTCCCTGTGGGGCGTCTGTGGCGCGACGCCAAGCTGTACGAGATCGGCGCGGGGACGTCCGAAGTTCGCCGCATGCTGATCGGCCGCGAACTGATGTCCGAGACGGCTTAAAAACCTTCACTCATTGGAATCAACATGCCGCTCCATTCCAGCATCGATCCGTCTTCATCCGACTTTGCGCGCAATTCCGAGGCGATGCGCACCCTGGTCGCGGACTTGCGTGAAAAGCTCAGCCAGGTCGCCGGCGGTGGCGGCGAGGTCTCGCGCAACCGCCACACCTCGCGCGGCAAGATGCTGGCACGCGAGCGCGTCGACCTGCTGGTCGATCCCGGCACCTCGTTCCTGGAGCTGTCACCGCTCGCGGCCTACGGCCTCTATGGCGGCGATGTGCATTCGGCGAGCGTCGTGACGGGCGTGGGGCGCATTTCGGGGCGCGAATGCATGATCGTCGCCAACGACGCCACCATCAAGGGCGGCACTTACTATCCCATGACCGTGAAGAAGCATCTGCGCGCGCAGGACGTGGCGCGGCAGAACAATCTGCCCTGCGTCTACATGGTCGATTCCGGTGGCGCCTTCCTGCCGCTGCAGGATGAGATATTCCCGGACGAGCGGCATTTCGGCCGCATCTTCTACAACCAGGCGCAGATGTCCTCCCAGGGCATCCCGCAGATCGCGATCGTGATGGGCTCGTGCACCGCCGGCGGCGCCTATGTCCCCGCGATGTCGGACGAGAGCATCATCGTGCGCAATCAAGGCACCATCTTCCTCGGCGGCCCGCCGCTAGTGAAGGCCGCGACCGGCGAGGTCGTCAGCGCCGAGGAGCTCGGCGGCGCCGACGTGCATTCGCGCCAGTCGGGCGTGACGGACCATTACGCACAGAACGATGCGCACGCGATCGGCATCGCCCGGCGCATCGTCGGCACGCTGAAGCCGTCGGTGCGGCCGAACCTCAATATGCATCCGGCGCGTGAACCGCTGTTTGCTGCGGAGGAGATTTACGGCGTGGTGCCGGTCGACGGCAGAAAGCCGTTCGACGTGCGCGACATCATCGCGCGCGTCGTGGATGGCTCCGAGTTTGACGAATTCAAGAAGCTCTACGGCACGACGCTGGTCTGCGGCTTCGCCCATATCTGGGGCTATCCGGTCGGCATCATCGCCAACAACGGCATTCTCTTTAGTGAAAGTTCGCTGAAGGGCGCGCATTTCATCGAGCTGTGCTGCCAACGCGGCATTCCGCTGGTGTTCCTGCAGAACATCACCGGCTTCATGGTCGGCAAGAAGTACGAGGCCGGCGGCATCGCGCGCGACGGCGCCAAGCTGGTGACGGCGGTTGCGACCGCATCGGTGCCGAAGTTCACCGTGGTGATCGGCGGCTCCTACGGCGCCGGCAATTACGGCATGTGCGGCCGGGCGTACTCACCGCGCTTCCTCTGGATGTGGCCGAACGCGCGCATCTCGGTGATGGGCGGCGAGCAGGCCTCGATGGTGCTGAGCCAGGTCCGCCGCGACAATATCGAGGCCAAGGGCGATAGCTGGTCGAAGGAAGAGGAAGACAAATTCCGCGAGCCCATCCGGGCGCAATATGAAAGCCAGGGGCACCCCTATTATGCCACGGCGCGGCTGTGGGACGACGGCGTCATCGACCCCGCCGATACCCGCCTCGTGCTCGGCCTTGGCCTCTCGGCGGCGTCGAATGCGCCGATCGAGCCGACGAAATTCGGCCTGTTCAGGATGTGATGCGATGGACCGCTCAAAGCTCTACCGCCGTTTTCGCACCCTCCTGATCGCCAACCGCGGCGAGATCGCCTGCCGCGTCATCCGCACCGCACGCGCCATGGGGCTGCGCACGGTCGCGGTCTATTCCGAGGCCGATCGCGACGCGATGCATGTCGCGCTTGCGGATGAAGCCGTGCTGCTCGGGCCGGCGCGGGCCCGCGACAGCTATCTCAATGTCGAGCGGCTGATCGAGGCCGCGCGCAAGACCGGCGCCGAAGCCGTGCATCCCGGCTACGGCTTCCTGTCGGAGAATGCCGAATTCGCACGGGCCTGCTTCGATGCAGGACTGGTCTTCGTCGGCCCGACCGCCGGGATGATGACGGCGATGGGCTCGAAGTCCGGCTCGAAAGAGCTGATGGAGAAGGCCGGCGTGCCGCTGGTGCCGGGCTATCACGGCGAGGCCCAGGACGAGGCGACGCTTTCGAAGGCGGCCGACAAGATCGGCTTTCCCATCCTGGTGAAAGCCTCCGCCGGCGGCGGCGGCCGCGGCATGCGGATCGTGCGTTCGGCCGACGAGCTCGCGCCCGCGATCGTCAGCGCCAAGCGCGAGGCCAAGGCCGCGTTCGGCGACGACCGCATGCTGATCGAGAAATATGTCGACAATCCCAGGCATATCGAGGTGCAGATCATCGGCGACAGCCACGGCAATCTGCTCTCGCTGTTCGAGCGCGAATGCACGTTGCAGCGCCGACACCAGAAGGTGATCGAGGAAGCGCCGTCGCCGACGCTCAATCCCGCGCAGCGCGAGGCGGTTTGTGCCGCCGCGCGAAAGGCCGCAGGCGCGGTGAACTATGTCGGTGCCGGCACCATCGAGTTCGTCTCCGACGGCAAGGACGTTTTCTTCATCGAGATGAACACGCGTCTGCAGGTCGAGCATCCCGTGACCGAGCTGATATCAGGCGTCGACCTCGTCGAATGGCAGCTGCGCGTCGCCTTCGGCGAGGCGCTGCCGTTGAAGCAGGACGAGATCAAGCTCAACGGCCACGCGGTCGAGGCGCGCGTCTACGCGGAGAATCCGACCAAGAACTTCATGCCGTCGGTCGGCAGGATCTCGACCTGGCGGCTGCCCGCCGAGACCGGTGGCCTGCGCATCGACGCCGGCTACCGCGAGGGCGATAGCGTCTCGCCGTATTACGACGCCATGCTCGCAAAGATGATCGCATGGGCGCCAACGCGGGACGTTGCGATCGAGCGCCTGAACCGCGGGCTGGAAGAGTCCGACGTCCGCGGCATCGTCACCAACATCCCGTTCCTGTCGGCGCTGATGACGCATCCGAAGGTGCGGACGAATGCGATCGACACCGGCTTCATCGAGCGCGAGCTGGTGGTGCTGACACAGGCCGCGCCGGCGCCGGGTGAGCTCGAGCTGTGCGCCGCGGTTGCCGCTATTATCGACGACGAACGACACGCGGCGCAGGCGGAGGCGAATTCGCCCTGGCGGACCTTTGGCTGGCAGCCGGTCGGCCGCCGCCAGCGCAGCTTTGCCTTTCGTGTCGGGCACGGGCCCGAGCAGAAGATCGTGCTGAACTACGGCAGCGGTCCGTCGACGCTGATCATCGGCGAACGCGAATTGGCATTTGCGATCGCGCCGCGCGACGGCGGCTTCGACCTGACGCTTGACGGCGTCAAATCGTCGGTCGCCGCGGTCGTCGCCGGCCATGAGCTTTACCTGCGCACGCGCAACGGCCGCTTCGACCTGCATTGGGTCGATCCGTTCGGCGGCGAGAGCGAGGAGCATATCGGCGAAGACAAGATCGCGGCGCCGTTGCCGGGCACCGTCGTCGCCGTGCTGGCCGAGGAGGGGGCCAAGCTCGAGAAGGGCGCGCCGATCCTGACGCTGGAAGTGATGAAGATGGAGCAGACGCTGCGCGCGCCCTATGCCGGCGTCTTGAAGTCCATCAAGTGCAAGGTCGGCGACATCGTGCAGGAGGGCGTCGAGCTCGCGGTGGTCGAACCTGCGGGAGAGTGATATGAGCGACCCCGTCCGCATCATCGAAATGGGGCCGCGCGACGGCCTCCAGAACGAGAAGACGCCCGTCAGCGTCGAGGCCCGTATCGCCTTCGTCGAGGCGCTGGTCGCGGCCGGCCTCGATACGGTCGAGGTCGGGGCGTTCGTCTCGCCCAAGGCGATCCCGCAAATGGCGAGCTCGGATGCCGTGCTGCGCGGCGTGAACCACATCAAGGGCGCCGAATTCCACGTGCTGGTGCCCAACGAGAAGGGCTATGACGCAGCGCGCGCCGCGGGCGCGAGAGTGGTCTCGGTGTTCGCCGCGGCCTCCGAGGGTTTTTCCCGGGCCAACATCAATTGCACGGTTGCGGAGTCCATCGATCGGTTCAAGCCGGTGCTGGCTCGTGCCAAGGCTGATGGCGTCAAGGTGCGCGGCTATATCTCCTGCGTGCTCGGCTGTCCGTTCGACGGTGAAATCAAACCGAAGGCCGTCGCCGATCTCGCCAAGACGCTGTGGGATCTCGGCTGCTACGAGGTCTCGCTCGGCGACACCATCGGCGTCGGCACGCCTGATAAGGCCAAGGAGATGCTGCGCGCGGTTGCCGCCAACATTCCCGCCGCCAATCTCGCAATGCATTTCCACGACACCTACGGACAGGCGCTCGCCAATCTCTATGCCGGCCTGGAGGAGGGCGTGCGCGTCATCGACGCTGCAGCCGGCGGCCTCGGCGGCTGCCCCTACGCGCCGGGAGCGACCGGCAATGTCGCGACCGAGGACGTCGTCTACATGCTCGAGGGCATGGGGATCAGGACCGGCGTCGACATGGACAAGCTGCTGGCGGCCACGAACGCGATCAGCGGCGTGTTGGGCAAGCCGCCGGTGAGCCGGGTGGCGTCAGCACTGAATGCGAAGAGGAAGCGGGCGGCTTCGTAGGTCTTCGCCATTGTAAGCGCAGGTGCCGTAGGGTGGGCAAAGGCGCCTAGCGCCGTGCCCACCATCTTTTTATGATTGAGACAGGTGGTGGGCACGCTTCTGCCTTCGCTCTTCGAGCTACGGCGGACAAGTCGCTTTGCCCACCCTACGAGACCTGCGCTCAGGCAGCCTTCAGACCCACATCCGGCAGGCGCGGCCGGCTCTTGAGTGCCTTGGCCATCATGGCCTCGACCTCGGCCTTCTCCTGCGGCAGCAGCGCGAGGCGCGGCGGCCGGGTCAGTGCGGTACCGCGGCCCATGATGTGCTCGCACAGCTTGATGCACTGGACGAGGTCGGGGCGCGCATCGAGATGCAGGAGCGGCATGAACCATTCGTAGATCGGCATCGCCTCGGCGAGGCGGCCGGCCTTGGCCAAACGAAACAGCGTCTCGCCCTCGCGCGGGAAGGCGTTCGACATGCCGGAGACCCAGCCCACGGCGCCCATGGCGATGCTCTCGACGATGACGTCGTCGAGGCCTGCGAACAGCACGAAGCGGTCGCCCACCATGTTCCTGGTGTCGATGAAGCGCCGTGTGTCTCCGGACGAATCCTTGAAGCAGACCACGGTCTCGACGTCGTCGAGCGTGGCGAGAATGTCCGGGGTGACGTCGTTCTTGTAGATCGGCGGATTGTTGTAGAGCATCACGGGCAGGTCGGTCGCGGAGGCGACGGCGCGGAAATGCGCGGCGGTCTCGTGCGGCTTGGACGAATAGACCAGGGCCGGCATCACCATCACGCCGTCGATGCCGACGCGCGCGGCTTCCTTCGCCGTCTCGACCGCAAACGCCGTAGTGAATTCGGCGATGCCGCACAATACGGGCACGCGGCCGGCGGCGACCGACTTCGCCGTCTCCATGATCGCGACCTTCTCCTTGCGCTCCAGCGAGGTGTTCTCGCCGACCGAGCCGCAGACAATCAGGCCCGAGACGCCGTCGCGGATCAACCCGTCCATCACCTTCGCGGTTGCATCGATGTCGAGCGAGAGATCGTCGTGGAATTGGGTGGTGACGGCCGGGAAGACGCCTTCCCAGGAAACGCGGCGGCTCATTGATTTGACTCCAGGTAAGATTGCCGGCGGGGGGCTGGATCCGCCGGGCGCGGTGAAGAGGATGGCGGGTGGGATCAGAGCGTCGCGCCGACCTTGCGCAGCTCGGCGAGAACCGGTGCCTTGGGCAGCCAGATCTTGTCGAATTCGGCGATGACGGCCTCGGTGTCGCCCGCCGGGACCTGGCGGATCGGGATCGGCGCGTTCTTGAAGTTCTCGATCAGCGCTGGCTCGTTGCCGGCGAGTTCGTCGATCTGCGCATCCAGAGTCGCCTTGACAGTCTTGGTGATCAGCTCGCGGTCGGCAGCGGGGAGCGACTGCCAGACCCGGCCGGAAACGACGGCCGCCATCGGCATGAAGACGGCATTCATCTGCAGGATCACCTTCGACACCTTGTCGAAACGCTGGTTCCAGGAGAATTCGAGATCGGCCTCGAGGCCGTCGACCTGGCCGTTGGCCATCGCGTCGAACACCTGCGGCGTCGGGATCGGTGTCGGCGCTGCGCCGAGGGACGAATAGAAATCACGATAGACCGGCGTCGGGTTGATGCGCAGCTTCATGCCCTTGATGTCGGCGAGCGTCGTCAAATCCTTCGACGAGAACACCGCGCGCATGCCGGTGATGCCCCAGCCGAGGCCGATGGTGCCGGTCTCCTGCGGCAGCACCTCGAACAGCTTCACGGCCGCCGGATGCCGCACAAATTTCGCCACCGCCGGCGTCGAGCGCACGATGTAGGGCGCGTTGATCGCGGCGATGTGCGGCACGCGCGAGCCGAGTTCGGCGGCCTGGATGAAGCCCATGTCGAGCGCGCCGGATTGCAATTGCTGCATCATCGCGGGCTCGTTGCCGAGCTGGCCGGAGTGGAACACGGTCAGTGTCAGGCGGCCGTTGGTTGCGGCCTTGAGATCGTCACCGAATTTGAGCGCGGCCTTGTTCCAGGAATGGCCGTTCGGAGTGATCAGGCCGAGGCGGAATTCCTTGGCCTGGGCGAGCGCCAGCGACGGTGCGAACACCGATGCGGCGGCACTGGCGGCGAGAAAGCGGCGGCGTGTAAGCGGCATGGTCGGGCTTCCTTTTGAACGGGCCTATTTGATGAGGATCAGCGAGAGCGACGGATAGAGCGAGAGCAGCACCAGGAGGACGCAGGAGATGACGAAGAAGGGCAGCGTCACCATGAACATCTTGCCGGGCTTGGCGCCGGTGACGGCGGCCGCGACGAAGAAGCAGAGCCCGACCGGCGGCGACAGCAGGCCGAGCACGAGATTGATCACCACCACGACGCCGAAATGCCGGGGATCGATGTGATAGACCTCGGTCGCAACAGGCAGCAGGATTGGCACCGTCATGATCAGGCCGGGAATGCCGTCGATGACAGTGCCGATCACCAGCAGGATGACGTTGCAGATCAGCATGAAGCTGACCGGGTCCTTGGCGGCCGTCTGGATCCAGGCAGCCGTCTCCTGCGGCACCTTGCCGAAGATCAGGACCCAGGAGAACACCGCGGCGGCCGCGACCAGGAACAGCACGATCGCCGAATAGATCGCGCTGCGCAGCATCATCTGCGGCAGCTGCGAGAACTCGAACTCCCTGGTCCAGTATTTTCCGACGAGTGCGGCGGCCACAGCGCCGACCGCGGCGGATTCCGTCGCATTGGCGAGACCGCTCAGAATCGTGCCGACGATGACAACCGGGATCAGCAGCGTCGGCGACGTCCGCAGGATCGTCATGACGCGCTGGCGCGGCGTCTGATAATCCGCGCGCGGATAATTGTAGACATAGCCCATCAAGGCGATGACGAGGCAGAACATCACGGTGAGGATGACGCCCGGCACGATGCCTGCGATCAGCATGTCGCTGACCGAGACCTGCGCGAGCACGCTGTAGACCACGAACATCACCGAGGGCGGGATGATGGGGCCGAGCATGCCGCCGTAGGCGGTCAGCCCCGCAGCAAACGTCTTGTCGTAACCCTTCTTCTCCATCTCCGGCACCATGATCTGGGCCATGATCGCGACCTGCGCGGTCGCCGATCCCAGGATCGAGGAGATGAACATGTTGGCGAGGATGTTGACGTAGGCGAGCCCGCCTTTGAGCGAGCCGACGAAGGCCATCGCCATGTCGACGATGCGCCGTGTGATGCCGCCGCCATTCATGATCTCGCCGATCAGGATGAAGAGGGGAATCGCGATCAAGCCGTAGCTGTCGACGCCGCCGAACAGCTGCAGCGGATAGGGCTGGAACAGCACGGGATTGCCGGATGCCGCAATGTAGACGAGGCCGGCGAGGCACAGGCAGAGGCCGATCGGCACGCCGACCAGCATGAAAACCATAAAGGCCGCCGACGTGATCATCAGTTGACCCCGTCGAGCTCGGAGAGCTGGAAGCCCTTTGGCGGCATGCGCGGCACCAGCCCGAGATCTTCCAGCAAATTGGCGAGGCCGTGAACGGTCATCGACACCGCGAAGATCGGCAGCGTCAGGTAGAGCACCCAGGTCGGCCAGTTCAGCGTCTGGGTGTGCTCGGTGTACAGGAAGTTGAAGGTTTCGGCCGCGAGCTTGCGCCCGTCGAAGCCGGCGCGGGCAAGGCCGATCGGATCCATCCAGAGCACACAGGTGACGATCAGGGCGGCGCCGAACACGACGACGAGGCCGGTCGAGATCACCTTCGCGATCTTCTGGTGTCGCCCCGAAAGACGCTCCGTCAGCATGGTGACCGCGAAGTCGAGCCGCAGCCGCGTCATCGCGGAGGCACCGATGAAGGTCAGCCAGACCACGCAATAAACAGCGGATTCGTCGATCCAGTAGATCGGAAAGCGCGCGTAGCGAGTGACGACGTTCACCAGGATCAGGCCGGTCAGCACGTACATCAGGCCCATCAGCGCAAGGCGCTCCACGGCGAGCAGGGCGCTGGAGGCGCGAATGACCATCCGTCGAACGCTGAACGCGCGGTTGGCCGGGATCGTCTGCTCGATCATGAAAGAGGCCCCACACCCCGAAAATTGTCGTGCTATCGACAAATGTATAATTTATACAATTTTGGTGTCAAACGGAGATTGGAGTCATTTCGGCGGCAGGCCGCGCTTTTGCTGGGCACGCTGCTTTGTGGGACGCCCGGCTTTTGCTGGAGCGCCCGACATGCAAGAGAGAGACCGCTTCGGCCGGACGAGTCGGGAAGGACAACAGAAGGTCAGATGAAACAGCCTCTGAAGCATCGCACCCTGTCGGCCGCGATCGTCGACCAGCTCAGGCAGGCGATCCTCGACGGCACCTATCCGGCCGGGTCGCAGTTGCGGCAGGATGCGCTCGGCGAGGCCTATGGCGTCAGCCGCATTCCGGTTCGCGAGGCGCTGTTCCAGCTCGAGGCCGAGGGACTGGTGCGGATCGTGCCGCAGAAGGGCGCCATCGTCTCGGAGCTGTCTCTGGACGAGATCAACGACGTGTTCGATCTGCGTTGCATCCTGGAGCCGCGGCTGCTGGCGCAGTCGGCGCCGCGTTTCTGCGCTGACGATTTCGACGGGCTCGACGACATCCACAAGCGCTTCGAGAAGGCGATCAAGGCGAAGAACGTCAGCGAATGGGGACAGCTCAACGCCGACTTCCACATGGCGCTTTACGTGCACGCCCCGCAGCCGCGCACCCGCGCGATCGTGCTGTCGCTGCTCCAGACCAGCGACCGCTACATGCGTCTGCAGCTCTCCAACACCAAGGCGATGGGGACCGCCGAGAAGGAGCACGCCCATATGATCGCGCTCTGCCGCGCACAGAAGGTCGAGGAGGCCTGCCGCTTCCTGGAACGGCATATCGAAGCCGTGCGCAAGGATCTGTTGCAGGTGGTGGCTGGCAGCGTGGTCGCGCCGAAGGCGCGGCGGAAAGAGAAATCGTAGGGTGGGCAAGAGGCGCATAGCGCCATGCCCACCATCTCTCCGTGACCGCAATCGCGAATGGTGGGCACGCTTCGCTTTGCCCACCCTACGGCAGCCGTGATTGCTGTTACCTGCTCCCGTCCGGCCCCATCACCAGATCCGGCAGCCCGGTCGAAATCGCCGGAAAGAAGCACAGCAGCAGCACTGCCAGCATCATCAGCAGCACGAACGGTAGCGTGCCCCAGATCACCTCGCGCAGGGGAATGTCCGGTGCGACGTTGCGGATGACGAAGATGTTGAGGCCGACCGGCGGGTGGATCAGCCCCATCTCCATCACGATGGTCATCACCACGCCGAACCAGATGATGTCGAAATTGGCGGCACGCAGCGGCGGCAGAATGATCGGCGCCGTCATCAGGATGATCGAGACCGGCGGCAGGAAGAAGCCGAGCACGACGACCATGACGAGGATCGCGAACAGCAGCTCCCAGCGCGGCAGGTGCATCGCGACGATGGATTCGGCGACCGATTGCGAGATGTGCAGATAGCTCATCACGTAGGAATAGAGCAGCGACATGCCGATGATCATCATCAGCATGGTCGATTCCCGGATCGTCGACTTCATGATGGGCGCAAGGTCGCTCGGCCGCCACACGCTGTAGATCGCCGCGATCAGCGCCAGCGCCAGCAGGCCGCCGAGGCCGGCGGTCTCTGACGGCGTGGCGTAGCCGCCATAGAGCGCGATCATGACGCCGGTGAGCAGCAGCACGAACGGGATCACGCGCGGCAGCACGCTGAAGCGTTCGGCGAGCGTGTATTCGTCGCGGGCGAGAATCGCAGCTTCCGGGCCACCGTTCTTGTAGATCGCTTCTGCGGCGGCGTATTCCTGACGGAAGCGGATCACGGCGTAGGCGCCGAACAGCGAGACCAGCAGCAGGCCCGGTCCGATGCCGGCGAGGAACAGCCGTCCGAGCGATTTTTCGGCGGCGACTGCGAACAGGATCATGGTGATCGAAGGCGGCAGCAGGATGCCGAGCGTGCCGCCGGCAGCGATGATCCCTGCGGCAAAGCCGCCGGAATAGCCGCGCTTGCGCATCTCGGGGATGCCGGCCGAACCGATCGCCGAGCAAGTCGCAGGCGAGGAGCCCGCCATCGCCGCGAACAGCGCGCAGGCGAAAACGTTGGCGACGCCGAGCCCGCCGGGCACGCGATGCAGCCAGGCATGCAGGGCCGAATAGAGATCCTGGCCGGCGCGCGACTTGCCGATCGCGGCGCCCTTCAGGATGAAGAGCGGGATCGACAACAGCGTGATCGAGGCCATTTCCTCGTAGACGTTTTGCGTCACCGTATCGAGGGACGCCGCCGGCATGTAGATGCCCATGAACACGACCGCGACCGCGCCGAGCGCGAACGCAATGGGCATGCCCGAGAACATCACGAGCAGCGTCGCAACGCCGTAGGCAACGCCGATACCGAACACGCTCATGAACGCTTGGCTCCGGTAAACGGCAGCGCAAGCTGCACGAGGATCTGGATGCAGAGCAGGCTCATGCCGAACGCCATCAGCGAATAGGGAATGGCGAGCGGCGGCGACCACATCGAGTTGGAGACCTGGCCGTCGACATAGGCCTCATGGGCCAGCGTCCAGGACTTCCAGGTGAAGAAGGCGCAGAACAGGAACGTGAAGGCGTCGACCAGCCAGAGCCTGATCCGGTTCGCGAGCGGAGAGAGCAGGCCGACAAAGGCCTCGATGCCGATATGGCCGCGGTTCTGCTGCACATAGGCGGCCGTCATGAAGGTCGCGCCGACCAGCAGGAACACGGCGGCCTCGTCCTGCCAGTAATTGGCGGCCTTGAACAAGGCGCGGCTGAGCACGCTGTAGCTCAGGATGGCGCAGGCCGCGACCAGTGCGATCGCGGCGAACACGACGATGATGCCGTTGAGGATGGCAAGACCGCGATCGATCGCCGCCGCAAGGCCGGTCCCTGCGGCAGCGATGGTTTGATCGTCACGATCCGGAAGCGGACCATGGCTCATGCGGCGACGTCGATGGCGAGCTTGAGCAGGTTCGCCGAGGTCGCGGTCTTGGCGCTGTAGTCCTTCCAGGCGGTGTCGCGGGCGATGTCACGCCACTTGCCGACGGTCGCGGCGTCGAGCACCGAGACCTTGGCGCCGGCCTTCTCGTAGACCTTGGCGACCTCGACGTCGTCGTCCTGCGCGCCCTTGCGGCCGAAGGCCTCGAGCTCGGTGCCGACCGCGAGCAGGATGTCCTGCTGGTTCTTCGGCAGCTTGTCGAAGATCGCTTTCGACATCATCAGCGGCTCGAGCATGAACCAGTAGGAGGCGCCCGCGCCCGAGGTCAGGGACTTGGCGACCTCTTCCAGACGGAACGAGATCAGGCTGGTCGAGGAGGTGATGCCGGCATCGCAGGCGCCGGTCTGCATCGCCGCGTAGATTTCGTTCGAGGGCACCGACAGCACCGAGGCGCCGGCGGTCTGCAGCACCATGTCCATCTCGCGCGAGCCGCCGCGTACCTTCAGGCCCTTGGCATCTTCCGGCGCGACGATTGGCTTGGAGCGGCTGGCGACGCCGCCGGCCTGCCACACCCAGGAGAGCAGGATGATGCCCTTGTCGGCGAGGAAGTCGGTCAGCGCCTTGCCGACCGGCTCCTTCTTCCAGCGCAGGCCCTGGTCGTAGGTGGTCACGAGGCCGGGCATCAGGCCGATATTGGTCTCCGGTAGCTCGCCGCCGGCGTAGGGCATCGGATAGAGGCTGATGTCGAGCGCGCCCTTGCGCATCGCGGAGAACTGCGCGTTGGTCTTGATCAGCGAAGAGTTCGGATAGATCTCGGCGGCGATGTCGCCGTTGCTGCGCTTAGCGACTTCAGCAGCGAACATACGGCAAAGCCGGTCCCGGAAATCACCCTTGTCGATGGTGCCGCCGGGGAACTGGTGCGAGATCTTCAGCGTGGTCGCGGCCTGCGCGGTGCCGGTGCCGAAGCGGAGAATGGCGGGTGCGGCGACCGCGGTCGCGAGCAGATGGCGGCGCGTGAGCATGGTGTGATCCCTCTGAGCGTTTCTTCGAACGGTTCTTGTTGGCGTGATTTGGGCGGGTCATTTGACCGGCACGTAGGCCCATCCTAGCCGGTCTTTCACCCGATATTCTCTCATCTGATAGTTCGAGACCGAATGCCGCGGCAAGGGGGGTGACCGTGCTGCGCTGCACACATCCGCTTTCCACCGCAGGCCCCGGCCTCCCTAGAACGGCGGATCGCAGCAGGCTCGTCAAAAATTTATCTCGCGGGGAGGTAACAATGCGGGGCGTCCATCCGTCGAGATTGAATAGCGGCGTCCGTCGCTGACCAACACCATCTCGAAGGAAAGATGATCCATGACCATTCGCACCCGTATCGTGCTCGGCGTCTCCGCTGCCGCTCTCTCGCTCGGCCTCGCGCTCGCGCCGGCCGCCTTTGCTCAGGACAAGATGGGCAAGGATGACGGCATGATGAAAAAGGACACGATGTCCAAGGACGGCATGATGAAGAAGGACACCATGTCCAAGGACGACGGCATGAAGAAAGATCACATGTCGAAGGACGGGATGAAGAAGGACGACGGGATGATGAAGAAGAACTGATCTTCGACTGTCGTCCGCAGCAGACGGACGTGCGTCGAAAACCCAGGGGCGGTCACGTGGACCGCCCCGGAATAGTCAGTTCAACTTCAGTTGAACGCGACCGGGAATGCTACTTGCGCTTGGCCTTGCGGGCGGCGTAGCGGGCGTCGCGCTTGGCCTTCTGCTCGGCCTCGATTTCAGCCTGCTTGGCGATCGCTTCCTCCGCCTCGCGGGCGATCCGGGCTGCCTCTGCCGCTGCGGCCTCTTCCGCGATACGCTTCTGCTCGGCCTTTTCGGCCTCGCGCGCTGCCTTTGTCTCGGCGCGCTTGGCCGCGAGGGCCTCGCGCTCGGCGCGTCGTGCCGCAACCGCCGGATCGTCGTGACCGGGCTGCGACTTGAATTTGTTCAAAAGATTTTTGCGTGCTTCCTGCGCCGCCTTTTGTCGGTCGGAGAAGCCTGGTTCCCTGAATCCACTCATCGAACGAACCTTGTCTTCCTCACTTTCAGCCCTACATCACTGCGTGTTGGTACGTCGGCTGGGCATAGCGGGCGCCACGCGACGCAGAAGCGTGTACATCGGCGCGCGTCGCGAAGCCACCCATAATCGCAGCCGATCAGGTAGACGAAAAATCGCCGCCCCGACGATCTCGTAGCCCGGAAAAACTGCCGAATTGTGATGTCCCTCATAAGGGAGCACGCGGGCGACGCCTAGCGTCCGCCCCGATACGAGACGGAGCACGGGCATGACGTTCTTCCGCTTCCACCAAAAGGCGCTCGCAATCGCCTTGGCCCTGATAGCCGTTGCCGGCGCGGCGCTGCTGCTCGCTCGTCCGCAGCCCATCGAGAGTGCCGTCCTGGGTGCCGACTGGGAATGCACCCAGACCGCGTTCGTGCTCACGACCTGTGCACCGCGGCTCCAACAGGCGATCCCGGCGGTCGAAACCTCGCGCAAGGATGCGATCCGGGCGACCCGAGGCTGAACCCGACGAACTGGGCTGATCGGGATGTGACGGGACGTCGCAGAGGTGGTAAGCCGGCACGCCCGCGCGGTAGGTAGCCATGTCCAGGTCCAAGCTCGAGTCCAAGCCCGAACGGGGCGAAAAGCCGAAATCCCAACCCGGTGATAACCGCCGTGGCGCGATCGCCGGCTTGATCATCGCGATCCTGATCCTCGGCGTCGGCTGGTGGCTCGCGCGGGACCTCACCGCGGCCAGCAAGATGCAGGACTGCCTGATGTCCGGGCGGAGCAATTGCAACGTGATCGAGCCGGCCCGCTAGAAGCGGTCCAGCACGGCCCGTCGAGCCGAAAAAATGCCGTGATCTTAACCATTTGTAACGCGACATAGCTGACCAAAGCAGGTCAGCTATGTCAGCCGGCATCAAGCCGAGCGCGATCCGAATCGTCTATCGCGCCAGGCACCACGGCATTCGAGAGAGTAGGGGTCAAGCACGCATGAGTGCGTCCAGCCGCATGAAGATCATCATTTCCTTGGTTTCGGCCATGTCGTTGCTCGCGCTTTCGGCACAGGCCCAGGACGCCGGGCCGTCGAGGGACGCAAGGCCACCAAGGGACGCCGGCCAGCCTCCGGCCCGCCCGGGCGCAGGGGCACCGCCTCCGGACAGTCAGAACATGCGCAGGGGCCCGCCGCCGCAGCAGGCGGCCCGACCCGCGCCGCAGCCCGGTGGCCAGCCCCATGCTGGTCCCGGTCCGCACGGCGCCGGCGGCCCGCCGCCGGGACGCCATGTCGCCCGTGGTCCCGCTCCGACGCGCGACTGGGGCGGACAGGCCTATCGTGGCAATCGCTCATGGGATGGTGGGCGCTGGCGCCACGAAGTCCACAACGGCCGCTCCGGCTGGTGGTGGGACGTTGGCGGCGTCTGGTATTATTATCCGCAGCGGATGGCCGGCCCGCCGGCCTACATCTCCGAGGAGTATTACGACGACGTCCCGGTGGCCTATGCCCCGCCGCCGCCTCCGGTCGCCTATGCACCGCCACCTCCGCCGCCGCCGGCTGATCCCGGCGCGAGCGCGCTTGGCGGCGCCATCGTCGGCGGCGTGCTGGGCGGACTGATCTCGGGTAACGCCACAGGGGCTGCCGCGGGCGCGGTTCTCGGCGGCGCGACCGGAGCCATCGCCGGTGCCACCGCCGCATCCCAGCCGGGCTACTACTGGGCGCAGGGCAATTGCTACTACCGCTATCCGGACGGGCAGTACGTGGCGACCGATCCGCGAGCGTGCCGCTAAGGCAATGGTCGCATCCTGACCTGAAAGAGGCGGGCGAAAGCCCGCCTCTTTTGTTCTGGTGCCGCCAACCGATTGTCTCGATGCGCATGTCGGCGCGACGTTCGGCGGCGCACAACAACTGCCTCAAAATAGCACTGGCTCCCGGTGCCGCTTCACGCGATTCTCAAAAGAAAAAACGTTGGGAACACGATTCGCGGGGACGTGGGACATGCTGGATGCAATCCAGATCAGCTTGGCGCTTTGGGCCATGATCGTTTGCGGCGGGATCAAGCTGGGGCAGGTGGTGCACTGCCTATTCTAAAGCGCGATGAGATTTGGATGAATCGTCATCGCGCTTTCGGTTGTTGTTTGCGCATGATCTTTCCGGAAAACCGCTTCGCACTTTTCCGGATCATGCTTTAGCGCACGATCGCTGCCGCGAGCCTTGCTCGCCAGCGCGACGGATCGGCCTGCGTCACACGAGCCAGTTGAAGAACGCAATCGCGCCCCAGACCAGGCCGGCGATCCAGGCCAGCATCACGATGCCGATGGTCCCGAGATAGGCGATGCCGAGCAGGTCGGTCCTTTGTCGTTGCGTCGGGACGTTGGCCGGAGCTGCTGCTTCTTGTGTCATGACGGGAAATACCATCGATGCCTTCGCGGGCTGCTGGAGCGTCGAGACATGGTCTAACCGAGATGCAGGTCGCGGACTGTGACACAATTCACAGATCGCCTGGATGAAAGCCCAGCCAAATGGCTTCGCAATCAGCGCATGCACGCAGTGAAGCAGTCGTGCCGGACGTTACCCCGCAATCATACGGACGAAATTGCCATGGGCTTGTCCAGATGGCCGGCTAGAGTCGGTCTCATGTGTACCAAGTACGACCCACAGCACGAAGCGGAGGCCGCGATGAAGCGGGCCGCGGCATCGGAAGGCGCCGATCGGCAACGGCTGATCCAGTTGGCGCTGGCCTGGCACGAGCTGGCCCGCGAGCGGCGCGACGAGCGGGCGGACTGAGGGCAAACGCAGGGGAATTTCGCGTCAGACGATGACGGGCCGAGCCCGGCCGATAGGTTGATCTGCATGAGAAAGCCCCGTGCTCGGGGGACAAGCACGGGGCCCTTCAAAGCCGACCGGGGCTGGCAGGTCGGCACCACCTGATTTCAAGCCATCCAACGTGCAGGTCGTGATCTCGTTCCCCGCCGCTGTGCATTTTGTTGTGCTCTGCTTGATACGCCTGGCGTTGCGCGGGGCAACGCCTCGCTCACGCTCAGGAACCTCCGTTCCCCGCGGACGTTGGCCGTCCATGACCGACCCCGAGTTACGCGCCCAATCCTTCGACATTGCCTGGAAATATCTCGACCGATCCGGCCTGCTCACAGGCGAGCACGAGGACTCCGCTCGCTTCATCCTGAACCGGATCGATAGGTTGATGCTGCGAGGAGAGCGGCGCAGGCTGTTGTTGTCGAACGCTGCGATCGACGCGTACCTGCTGCGGCCGACGCTCGTGCCCATGGCTACGTGATCGATGGCTACGTGATCGATCTGACGAAACGCGATGTTAAGAAAAGCGCAGCGCCGATTTTGCGATTACGATTCGTGCTTTTGGAACGAAGCGGAGTCGGATCGTGAACAAACAAAATGCCCCCGAAGGGGCTCAATGTTCAGGCGGCTTCCGTCTTCGGCACGGCGTCGGCATTCATTGAGAGCTTGACGACATCGCCTTCGACGGCACCCACATATTTCGTGTCGATGTAGTGATGATGGTCCTTGTGACCTTCCGGGCTGTCCTTCCGCGTCAGCTTGATGCGGTTGCCCTCGACGCGGTCGACCGTGCCGACATGTGCGCCGTCCTTGCCGATGATCTTCATGTGCTCTCTGATCTCAGACATGTTGTCCTCCTTGCACCGTCTCAACGGCCAGGATGGACGTTCGTTGCAGCGGGCGCGCGTTGGACCCAAGGCGATTTCCGTACGTTGTCATCCGATCGGATCTGCCCAAGACGCGCATGGAGACCATTCAGGCCTATCTCGAACGGAAGCACTGGGAACTCGGGCTGTTGAATGACTGCCTGAGGCATCGGCTCGATTTGACGCGTCCGCGATCGGTCGACGAGGTCGTCAGGTCTAAATTCCAGATCACTGCGGCGCTCAGGGCAGAGCACGAGCTGCACGAGTGGAAGGCAACGGAAACAGCCTGGTCGCACACCGCCGATCCCGTCAGCGGGCCCTTCAAGTTCAGTTACGATTACCAGCGTGCCGATCTTACGGTGCGCGGTCCTTCCTTCTATGAGCTCGACGGCGGCTGCATGAGCGCGGCGATCTATACTGCCTCGGGCATGGCTGCGATCTCCGCCGTGCTGCTCGCCTCCGCGCAAATCGTCGAGAAGGCTGATTTGCTGGTGCTTCCCGGCTCCTATGGCGAGACACTGGAGCTGATCCGGGGTCTTGTTCCTCATCTGCGGCTCGTGGCTTTGAGTCTGCCGCTGAACGATGCGTTTGCTTCGGCGAATTCCCCGAAAATTCTTCTGTTGGATTCCTGCTCCCGCGCCGGCGCTTTTGAGGCGGCGATCCGAAGCGACGGCTCGGGTCTCGATCTCGTGATTTTCGATACGACATGCTTCGCGGGCAGCTCGGGCCGGATCCGGCGCGTCCTGAGCTGGGCCCGGCGATACGGAACTCCACTGGTGCTGGTGCGAAGTCACAACAAGCTCGATTCGCTCGGGGCGGAATATGGCCGCCTCGGCTCGGCGGTTTTCGTGCAGGGGGATGAGGACCGGCAGCGGGCAGGGCGGCCTGAATGGACACGTCTTGCAGCCGAAACCCGCAACGCGGTGCGACTGCTCGGCGGCGCGGCGTTGCCGGCGCACTTCCCGCCCTTTGTCGGCAGCGCGGTCTACTGGGCCCTCACGAAGCGGCGTGTTGCGGCGATCCTGCGCAACGGCCGAAGCATGGGCCGCCATTTTGCTGCAAAGCTCCCGGCGCTCTCGGCCGAGCTCCATTTCGCCCACGGTCTCTATGTCACCTTGCGGGGCGCGCGCCCTCTCGACGAGGCGAGCGCGCGGCAGGCCGCCGAGGACATGAGCAACGAACTGCGTGCCGAGGGCCTCCCGATTCGCCATGCCGGCAGCTTCGGTTTCGACTTTGCTGCGACCGAGTGGTTTCACGATGCGACCACGGACCAATATAGTGTGCGGGTGGCGGTCTCGGATTTGCCGACGGAGGTCTGGGGCGATCTCACCTCAGCGATTGCGCGCTGGTGGCAGGTTAGTCAGTCGACTGGTGGCAGAGGATGAATGTCGTCGCTTGCGCGGACGAGGGCGTCTCGATCAGTCGATCGCCAGGCAATGCTCCAGGGCCGGCTTTTCGTTGTTGTCGCGGCTGGGACGCGCCCACTCCTGAACGGCGAAGGCAAGGTGATGCTGGCCCATTCCAGCGCCAACGATCGATGCCTGAGCTACCTTGATGGGCCTTGTGACCACACTGGTGTTCACCACGCCTGCGTCGATTGCCAGATACGACATCGCGACGATCGCCACCGCAGATGCGATAGCCATTCTCGTCCATTCGGTAGGAAGCATCGGAGTCCTTAACGCGGGCGCAATTCGCCCGGCGCATACATAGGGCTGATCTGCGCCGTTCAAAGGCCGGCGTATGGTTACCCACGCGTTCGTGAAGGGCGGTGGATATAAATGAGACTGGCGATCCCAGCAGGACTCGAACCTGCAACCCGCGGAGTAGAAATCCGCTACTCTATCCAGTTGAGCTATGGGACCGTCGCTACGCCAGCCTCCGTTGGGAGGCCGGCTGGTTCATCTACCATGCCAAATATGAAAAATATCGTCTTTCGCCAAGTCTGAACCGAACCCTTTTCCTCAGAGCCGCGACAAAGCGAGACGGTGGCATGTCAGGGTGCCGGGTTGAGCGGCCGCGGACTGGACGATGGATCACATCGCCGGGAACGCGGGCCAGCTTCCGGGATGTGGCCGCCGGCCGACGGGTCGGGTATCGCTGCGCCATCAGGACGGCGTGAGCGGCGGTATCTTGATCAGTCTCCTCTGGGCTTGCCTTTCCATGGCGAATGCGACGATTTGCACCTTTGGTTCCATCGCCTTGAGTCCGTCACCTTTCCGCGCATTTCATGCTGCCAGCGGGCGGCTGTCCGCGATTTCCGGGAGTCCACCATGATCGGTCTTGTTCGCGCCGTTACAATCTGCGCCGCGCTGGCGCTCGGCCTTAGCGCAGCACACGCTGCCGACAAGGCGTTCAAGCGCGACGACCTCGCTGATTCCGCGATCAAGCTGGAGGCCCAGATCAAGAGCGAGGCTGGGCCCGTCGCCAAGACCAATGCGACGCTGAAGACGGACGCCGACGCCGCCTTCCGGCGCAATGATTACCGCACCGGCCTGTCGGTGCTCGGCCAGATCGCGGCGACCACGCCGGAAGACGCTGGCAACTGGCTGCGGCTTGCCAAAGTCATCTTCCAGATATCGCCGAAGAGCTCGAGCGAGCAGACTTTCCTGCTGGAACGCGCCTCGACCGCGGCCTACATCGCCTACCTGCGCGCCGGCAATCCGGGCGAGGAGGCCGACGCGCTTGGGGTGCTCGGCAAGTCGCTGTCGGAGCGCAAGCTTTGGCGGCCGGCGCTGGATTCGCTGCGCCTGGCGCTCGACCTGCGCGAGGTCGCCGACGTCCGCGGCCAATATGAGAAGATGCGGGACGAGCATGGCTTCCGGCTGCTCGACTACACCGTGGACTCGGATTCGGCGAGCCCGCGGGCCTGCTTCCAGTTCTCCGAGGAATTGGCAAAACGCACCGACTTCGCGCCGTACCTCGCGCTGGCGGGGCAGGACAAGCCGGCGCTGTCGGCCGAAGGCAAGCAGCTCTGCGTCGACGGGCTGAAGCACGGCGAGCGCTACAACATCAATCTGCGCGCCGGCCTGCCGTCCACCGTGAAGGAGGGGCTGCCGAAATCGGCCGAGTTCAACGTCTATGTGCGCGACCGCAAGCCGTTCGTGCGCTTCACCAGCCGGGCTTATGTGCTGCCCCGAACCGGCCAGCGCGGCATCCCCGTGGTCAGCGTCAACACGCCCGCGGTCAATATCAACGTGTTCCGGATCGGCGACCGCAATCTGATCAACACGGTGGTCGACAGCGATTTCCAGAAGACGCTGTCGAAATACCAGCTCTCCGATCTCGGCGACGAGCGCGGCGTAAAAGTCTGGACCGGCGAGCTCGCGACCGCGATGACGCTGAACCAGGACGTCACCACGGCCTTTCCGGTCGACCAGGCACTCGGCGAGCTTCAGCCGGGCGTCTACGTGATGACGGCCGCCGCCAAGGGCCCGGGCTCGGACGACGATTACCAGCTCGCCACGCAATGGTTCATCGTCTCCGATCTCGGCGTTTCCGCCTATTCCGGCAATGACGGTATCCATGTCTTCGTCAACTCGCTGGCCTCGACTGATCCGGTCGGCAAGGCCGAGGTCCGGCTCGTTGCCCGCAACAACGAGATCCTGGCGACCCGCAAGACCGACGACAGTGGCCACGTGCTGTTCGAGGCGGGCCTCGCGCGCGGCGAGGGCGGCCTGTCGCCGGCGATGCTGACGGTCACGGGCGAGAAGGCCGATTATGCCTTCCTCAGCCTGAAGTCCTCCGCCTTCGATCTGTCCGATCGCGGCGTCTCCGGCCGCGTGGTGCCCGCAGGCGCCGATGCCTTCGTCTATGCCGAGCGTGGCGTCTACCGCTCCAGCGAGACCGTCTATCTCACCGCGCTGTTGCGCGACGGGCAGGGCAATGCCGTCAGCGGCGGACCGCTGACGCTGGTGATCGAGCGTCCTGACGGCGTCGAATACCGACGTGCCGCGCTCGCCGACCAGGGCGCCGGCGGCCGTACGCTGTCCGTGCCGCTCAACTCGGCCGTTCCGACCGGGACGTGGCGGGTGCGCGCCTTCACCGACCCGAAGGGCTCCTCGGTTGGCGAGACCACCTTCATGGTCGAGGACTATGTTCCCGATCGGATCGAATTCGACTTGTCCGCCAAGGACAAGCTGATCAAAGCTAACGCTCCAGTGGAGCTTAAGGCGGACGGCCATTTCCTCTATGGCGCGCCCGCGTCCGGCCTGCAGCTTGAAGGCGACATGCTGGTCGCGCCGGCAAGCGAACGTCCGGGCTTTGCCGGCTACCAGTTCGGCGTCGCCGACGAGGAGACCACCTCCAACGAGCGCACGCCGCTTGAGAACCTGCCCGAGGCCGACGCCAACGGCGTTGCGACCTTCCCGGTGACGCTGGACAAACAGCCGGCCTCGACCCGTCCGCAGGAGGCACAGATCTTCGTCCGCATGGTGGAGACCGGCGGCCGCGCCGTCGAGCGCAAGATCGTGTTGCCGGTTGCGCCCGCTACCGCCCTGATCGGCGTCAAGCCGCTGTTCGGTGACAAGAACGTCGCCGAGGGCGACAAGGCGGAGTTCGATGTCGTGTTCGTCTCGCCCGAGGGCGAGAAGCTGCGCCGCGATGGCCTGCGCTACGAGCTCCTGAAGATGGAGTCGCGCTACCAATGGTACCGCCAGAACAATTACTGGGAGTACGAGCCGGTCAAGTCGACCTCGCGCGTCGCCGACGGTGATGTGACGGTTGCCGCCGACAAGCCGGCGCGGATTTCGCTCAACCCCCAGCCGGGCCGCTACCGGCTCGATGTGAAGTCGAACGATGCCGATGGCCCGGTGACCTCGGTGCAGTTCGACGTCGGCTGGTATTCCGACGGCAGCGCCGACACGCCGGACCTCCTGGAGACCTCGATCGACAAGCCGCAATATTCCTCCGGCGACACCATGACGGTGTCGGTCAATGTCCGCAGTGCCGGCAAGCTCACCATCAACGTGCTCGGCGACCGCCTGCTGACGACGCAGACGATCGACGTCAAGGAAGGCACCGCGCTGGTGAAGCTCCCGGTCGGCAAGGACTGGGGCACCGGCGCTTACGTGGTGGCGACGCTGCGCCGGCCGCTCGATGCCGCGGCCCAGCGCATGCCGGGCCGGGCGATCGGCCTGAAATGGTTCGGCATCGACAAGCAGGCCCGCACCTTGCAGGTCAAGCTGTCGCCGCCGGCGCTGATCCGGCCGAACGCAGCGTTGACAATCCCGGTCAAGCTCGACGGGCTCAATCCGGGCGAGGACGCCAAGATCGTCATCGCCGCGGTCGATGTCGGCATCCTCAACCTCACCAATTACAAGCCGCCGGCGCCGGACGATCACTATCTCGGCCAGCGCCGCCTGAGCGCCGAAATCCGCGATCTCTACGGGCAGCTGATCGATGGCATGTCCGGTACGCGCGGCCAGATCAAGTCCGGCGGTGACGCCGGCGCTGGTGAGCTGCAGGGTTCGCCGCCCGCGCAAAAGCCGCTGGCGCTCTATTCCGGCATCGTCACGGTTGGCGCCGATGGCAGTGCGGAAGTCAGCTTCGACATTCCGGAGTTCGCCGGCACCGCACGCGTGATGGCGGTGGCGTGGACCGCGACCAAGCTGGGCCGCGCCAACACCGACGTCGTGATCCGCGACCCCGTGGTGCTGACCACGACCCTGCCGCGCTTCCTGCTCAACGGCGACCACGGCACGGTCAATCTCGAGATCGACAATGTCGAGGGCCAGGCCGGCGACTACGTCATCAACGTGAAAACGGGTGGACCGGTGAAGATGACCGGCAATCCCGCGACCACGGTCAAGCTCGCCGCCAAGCAGCGCAACTCGTTCACGCTCGCGATCGACGCGACCGCGGCCGGGCAGGCGACGCTCGACGTCGACATCAAGGGACCGAACGGGCTGACGCTGGCGCGCCACTACGCGTTCGACGTCAAGGCGGCGACGCAAGTGCTGGCGCGGCGTTCGATCCGGACGCTGGCGAAGGGCGAGAGCCTGACGCTGACCTCGGACATGTTCTCCGACCTGGTGCCGGGCACCGGCAGCGTCTCGGTCTCGGCCAGCCTGTCGACCGCGCTCGATGCGGCGACGATCCTGAAGGCGCTCGACCGCTATCCCTATGGCTGCTCGGAACAGATCACGAGCCGCGCGATGCCGCTGCTCTACGTCAACGACCTCGCGGCCGGCGCGCACCTCGCCATGGATACCGAGGTCGACCAGCGCATCCGCGATGCGATCGAGCGGCTATTGGCCCGCCAGGGCTCGAACGGCTCGTTCGGCCTGTGGTCGGCCGGCGGCGACGATGCCTGGCTCGACGCCTATGTGACGGACTTCCTGACCCGCGCCCGCGAAAAGGGTTTTGCGGTGCCGGACGTGCTGTTCAAGAACGCGCTCGACCGCATCCGCAATTCCGTCGTCAACGGCAACGAGCCGGAGAAGGACGGCGGGCGCGATCTCGCTTACGGCCTCTATGTGCTCGCACGCAACGGCGCAGCGCCGATCGGCGATCTCCGCTATCTCGCCGACACCAAGCTGAACAACCTCGCGACGCCGATCGCGAAGTCGCAGCTTGCGGCGGCACTCGCTCTCGTCGGCGACCGCAACCGCGCCGAACGCGTGTACGGCGCCGCGCTCGACTCGCTTGCGCCCAAGCCGGTGCTCGAGTTCGGCCGCACCGACTACGGCTCGCAGCTTCGCGATGCCGCAGCTTTGGTGTCGCTTGCCAGCGAAGGCAATGCGCCGAAGGCGACGCTGACGCAGGCGGTGTCGCGGGTCGAGACCGCGCGCGGGCTGACGCCCTACACCTCCACGCAGGAGAATGCGTGGCTGGTGCTGGCGGCGCGAGCGCTGGCCAAGGAGAACCTGTCCATGGAAGTGGATGGCCAGCCGGTCAAGACCGCGCTCTATCGCAGCTACAAGGCGGACACGTTGAGCGGCAAGCCGCTGAAGATCACCAACACCGGCGATGCGCCGGTGCAGGCGGTGGTCTCGGTGTCGGGCTCGCCGGTGACGCCGGAGCCGGCCGCGTCCAACGGCTTCAAGATCGAGCGCAATTACTTCACGCTCGACGGCAAGCCGGCCGACATCAGCAAGGTCAAGCAGAACCAGCGCTTTGCCGTGGTGCTGAAGATCACCGAGGCCAAGCCCGAGTACGGCCACATCATGGTGTCCGACTATCTGCCGGCGGGCCTGGAGATCGACAATCCGAAGCTGGTCTCATCGGGCGACAGCGGCACGCTGGACTGGATCGAGGACGGCGAGGAGCCTAAGGATACCGAGTTCCGCGACGATCGCTTCACGGCGGCGGTCGATCGCGCCTCGGATTCGAAGTCGGTCTTCACCGTCGCCTATATCGTGCGCGTGGTCTCGCCCGGCAAATACGTGCTGCCGCAAGCCTATGTCGAGGACATGTACAACCCCTCGCGCTACGGCCGGACGGGCACGGGCACGGTCGAGGTGCGGACGGCGAAGTGAGTGCTGATTGAATGAGCGCAGCGGAGCCACATACTCAGTCGTCATGCCCGGGCAAAAGCGCGGAGCGCGTCTTCGCGCAAATGTCCCGGGCATCCACGAACTGTGGCGCAGCGGGCAAGAACGTGGATGGCCTGGACAAGCCCGGCCATGACGCAGCAAGGGGCCGCGGCCTTCGTATCCTCTCCGCCCTCGCACTCTCTTTCATCCTCGCCATCACCGGCTTCGTCGGCTGGGTCTACTCGCTCGGACCTCTCCCGCTCGACGAGGCCCGGCACGTCTCCACCACCATCGTCGACCGCAACGGCAAGCTGCTGCGGGCCTACGCCATGGCCGACGGCCGCTGGCGGTTGCCGGTCGATGCCAAATCCAGCGTCGATCTGACCTATCTCAAGCTGCTGTTCGCCTATGAGGACCAGCGCTTCTATGCCCACAACGGTCTCGACCCGCTCGCACTCGGGCGTGCCGCGTTGCAGCTTGCGACGCGCGGCCACATCGTCTCTGGCGGCTCCACCATCAGCATGCAGCTGGCGCGGCTGATGGAGCCGCGGCGGCAGCGCTCGCTCTACGCCAAGCTGCGGCAGATGGTGCGCGCGATCGAGATCGAGCGCAGCATGAGCAAGGAGCAGATCCTCGACCTCTATCTCGCGCTGGCGCCTTATGGCGGCAATCTCGAGGGCATCCGCGCCGCTTCGATTGGCTATCTCGGCAAGGAGCCGAAGCGGTTGTCGCTGGCTGAAGCCGCGCTGCTGGTCGCGCTGCCGCAGTCGCCGGAGACGCGCCGCCTCGACCGCCATCCCGAGGCCGCGCGCAAGGCGCGCGACCGCGTGCTCGATCGCATGGTCGAGGAGCGTGTGGTCAGTGCCGACGACGCAAGGCAGGCCAAGGCCGTGCCCGTGCCAAGGCTGCGCAAGCCGATGCCGATCCTGGCGCCGCATGCCTCCGATACCGCGCTGTCGACCGTCAAGGATAAGCCGGTCATCAAGCTGACGCTGGATGCGAACCTGCAGAAGGTGCTGGAGCCGCTGGCGCGTGACCGCGCCATTGCGCTCGGGCCGAACATCTCGGTCGGCATCATCGTGGTCGACAATGAGAGCGGCGACGTGCTCGCGCGCGTCGGCTCGGCGGATTATTTCGACGAGAGCCGGGCAGGGCAGGTCGACATGACCCGTGCGATCCGCTCGCCGGGCTCGACGCTGAAACCTTTCATCTACGGGCTCGCCTTCGAGGACGGCTTCGTCCACCCGGAGAGCCTGATCGACGACCGGCCGGTCCGCTTCGGCTCCTACGCGCCTGAGAATTTCGACATGACCTTCCAGGGCACAGTGCCGGTGAGGAAGGCGCTGCAACTCTCGCTGAACGTGCCGGCGATCGTGCTGCTCGATCGCGTCGGATCGAGCCGGCTGGCGTCGCGACTGCGGCAGGCCGGCGGCAACCTGGTCCTGCCCAAGGACGAAGCGCCGGGGCTTGCCATGGGTCTGGGCGGCGTCGGCGTGACGCTGCAGGATCTCGCCCAGCTCTATACGGGCTTTGCCCGCCTCGGCACCACCAAGCCGCTGCGCGAGGTGATCGCTGACAAGGACGACCGCGAGCCGCTCCGGCTGCTGGATCAGGTCGCGGCCTGGCAGGTCGGCAACGTGCTGCTGGGAACGCCGCCGCCGGAGAACGCCGCCCACAACCGCATCGCCTTCAAGACCGGCACCTCCTACGGCTATCGAGACGCCTGGTCGGTCGGGTTCGACGGCCGGATGACCATCGGGGTATGGGTCGGCCGGCCCGACGGTGCGCCGGTTCCCGGCCTGATCGGGCGCGTCGCCGCCGCACCGATCCTGTTCGATGCCTTCGCCCGCAGCGGCAAGACGCTGACCGCATTGCCGAAGCCGCCAAAGGGAACCCTGGTTGCCAGCAACGCCAAGCTGCCGTTGCCGCTGAAGCGGTTCCGTCCGGTGGGGGAACTGGTGCGGACCGGCGGTGAGCAGGCGCTGCATATCCAGTTTCCGCTGAACGGCTCGCGGATCGACGTCGATCGCTCCGGGGGGCAGGAGAGCGCCGCGATGCCGGTCAAGGTCGCGGGCGGCGTGCTTCCCATGACCGTCATGGTTAACGGTACGGCGCTCGGCGAGATCGACGGCCGCCGCCAGCGCCTGATCGATCCGCCCGGTCCGGGCTTTGCGCGGCTCACCGTGATCGACGCCACGGGCGCCGCGGACACAGTCGTCATTCGAATTCAATGACCCTGCCTTAAGCGGTTGTGGCGATGGCGGTTTCAGCGTAAGCGGAACCAATGGCCGAGACCTACCCAACTCCCCGTTTTGGAGCGCCCCGCGAGCCAAAATCGCCTGCAAATCCGGGCAGCGGGCTCGTGCGCATGCTCGATGTCGCCACGGCCAGCCATGCCCGCGCCGTTGCCTTCCTGCTCGTGTGCGCGCTGCTGTTGTTCCTGCCGGGCTTCTTCACGATCCCGCCGATCGATCGCGACGAGGCGCGGTTCGCCCAGGCCACCAAGCAGATGGTCGAGAGCGGCGACTATGTCGATATCCGCTTTCAGGAGGACGTCCGCTACAAGAAGCCGGTCGGCATCTATTGGTTGCAATCGGCGACGGTCGAAGCCGCCTCGATGCTCAAGCTGCCGAAGGCCGAATTGCGGATCTGGGTCTACCGGCTGCCGTCGCTGTTCGGGGCGATCGGCGCCGTGCTCATGACCTATTGGGCCGCGCTCGGGTTCGTCACGCGGCGTGCCGCGGTGCTGGCGGCGCTGATGATGTGCGCTTCGGTGCTGCTCGGCGTCGAGGCGCGGCTCGCCAAGACCGACGCGATGCTGCTGTTCTGCGTGACCGCCGCGATGGGTGCGATGGCGCGAGCCTATCTGTCCTGGCAGCGCGCCGAGGACGAGACGCATCCGCCGTGGAGCTGGCCCGCGATCTTCTGGACCGCGCTTGCGGTCGGCATCCTGATCAAGGGCCCACTGATCCTGATGTTCGCAGGGCTGACCATAGCCGCGCTCGCGATCCAGGACCGCGATGCCTCCTGGCTGTGGAAGCTGCGCCCGGTCTGGGGCCTGATGTGGATGCTGGTGCTGGTGCTGCCCTGGTTCGTCGCGATCTTCTGGCGCGCGGGCGATGCCTTCTTTGCCGATTCCGTCGGCGGCGACATGCTGAGCAAGATCGGCGCCCAGGAATCCCATGGTGCGCCGCCTGGACTTTACCTGGCGCTGTTCTGGATCACGTTCTGGCCGGGCGCACCGCTCGCGGCGATGGCGGCACCCGCGGTGTGGCGGGCGCGGCGTGAGCCCGGCGCGCAGTTTCTGCTGGCCTGGCTGATCCCGTCCTGGATCGTGTTCGAGGCGGTGCTGACCAAGCTGCCGCATTACGTGCTGCCGCTGTACCCGGCGATCGCCATCCTCACCGCCGGTGCGGTGGAGCGGCGCGTGCTGTCGCGCTCCTGGCTGATGCGCGGTTCGGCCTGGTGGTTCGCGATCCCCGCGGCCACCTCGATCATCGCGGTGGTCGGCGCCGTGATGCTGACGCGGCAGCCCGCTTTTGTGGCTTGGCCGTTTATCGCGGCATCGCTGATTTTCGGCCTGTTCGCCTGGTGGCTCTACGACAACAACCGCGCCGAGCGCTCGCTGCTCAACGCGCTGGTTGCGGCCTTGATGCTGGCGGTGGTGGTGTATGGCATCGTGCTGCCGTCGCTGACGCCGCTGTTTCCGAGCATCGAGATCGCGCGCGCCTTGCGCAACGTCAGCTGTGTCGGGCCAAAGGCGGCTGCGGCCGGCTATCACGAGCCGAGCCTCGTCTTCCTGACGGGCACCCAGACCCTGCTCACGGACGGGTCGGGCGCGGCCGACTTCCTGAGGCAGGGCAGCTGCCGCTTTGCGCTGATCGAGCAGCGTTCGGAGCGGAGCTTCGTGCAGCGCGCCGAGGCGATCGGGCTGCGCTACAAGGTTGGCACCCGCATCGACGGCTACAATTTCTCGCAAGGGCGCGCGATCTCGATCTCGATCTTCCGCTCGGAAGGCACCGAATAGGATGCCTGTTACGACCAGCCCCGCGCCCCGTCCGGGCTATCCCGCGCAATTGCTCGCCGTGTCCCGGAGCGCGCTGGCGCAGCTCGTCCGCACGCCCTCGCATTCGCGCCGCGCAGAGGCCGCGCGAAAGCTGGCGCGGCATTCGCTGTGGCTCAGTGCGACGGGCGCGGCTCTCGTCATCGCGCTGATGCTCGCGTTCGACCAGACCGAGATCCAGCTGATGCCGGCGCGCGGCACGCCAAGCCTGTGGCCGATCCGCATCCTCACCGATTTCGGCAAGGACGAGTACCTGCTCTCGGTGCTCGGGGGCGTGCTGGTGGTGTTGGCGTTCGTTGCGGCGGGGCTTCACGGCACAAGCCGCGCGCTGCTCCTCGGTCTCGGCACACGGCTGCAATTTGTGTTTCTTTCGATTGCCGTGTCGGCGTTCGTTGCCGAGGTCCTGAAATATGTCATCGGCCGCGGACGTCCGTTTGTCGGCGGCAAGGCCAATCCGTTCAACTTCGTGCCGTTCGAGGGCACGGGGGCCTATGCCAGTCTGCCTTCGGGCCATGCCGTGGCGGCGTTCGCGCTGGCGTTTGCCGTGTCGGCATTGTGGCCGCGCCTGCGCGTGTTGATGTTCACTTACGCAATCGTGATCCTGTTGACGCGGCTGGTGCTGGTCGCCCATCACCCAAGCGACGTCGTGGCCGGCGCCCTGGTCGGCACGGTCGGCGCCATGGCGGTCCGCTATTGGTTCGCGGCCAGGCGGCTGGGTTTTGCCATCCGCGCCGATGGCACCATTGTGCCTCTTCCGGGGGCAGTCTCGGGCCGTCTCAAAAGGGTTGCCCGCGGGGCATCCGCCCCATAAAAGCGGCTGCCTGCCGGGACCGCCGGTTCCCAGGGGTCCCCAGGCCCACTTCCAACCACGAGCCGCCTTTGTCGACGTCCCAGCCCTCGGTTTCCATCGTCGTTCCCGTGCGCAACGAAGCCGACAACATCGCGCCGCTGATCGCGGAGATCGGCGCGGCGCTCGATGGCCGCTGGGCCTATGAGATCATCTACGTCAACGACGGCTCGACCGATGCGACCGGCGAACGGCTCGCGGCGATCATGGCGCAGCGGGACAATCTGCGCCAGCTTCGCCACGCCAGATCAGGCGGCCAATCCGCGGCCGTGCGCAGCGGCGTGCGCGCGGCGCGCGGCGCGATCGTGGCGACCCTCGATGGCGACGGCCAGAACAATCCAGCCTTCCTGCCCGACCTGATCTCGGCGGTCGAGAAGGGCACAGGGCGCGTCGGCCTCGCTGCGGGGCAGCGTGTCGGACGCAAGGATACCGGCTTCAAGAAATTCCAGTCGCGCATAGCGAACGGCGTCCGCAACGCCATCTTGAAGGACGGCACGCGGGATACCGGCTGCGGGCTCAAGGCATTCCGCCGCGAGGTCTTCCTGATGATGCCCTATTTCGACGGGCTGCATCGCTTCCTGCCGGCGCTGGTCCGCCGCGAAGGCTACGACATCGCCTATGTCGACGTGATCGACCGGCCGCGCCATTCCGGCGTGTCCAACTACGGCTTCTTCGACCGGCTGTGGATCGGCATCATGGATCTCGCCGGCGTATGGTGGCTGATCCGCCGCAAGAAGCCGACACCAGATGTGACTGAGGTGAACGCATGATCATTCAATACGGTCAGGCGCTGAGCAATTATCTCTACGACGTCTTCGTCGCCAAGTTCGATTTCTGGCTGGCATTCGGCCTCGTCGCGCAGCTGTTCTTCACCGCGCGCTTCCTGGTGCAGTGGATCGCGAGCGAGCGCGCCGGCAACAGCGTGGTGCCGATGGCGTTCTGGTTCTGCTCGATGGGCGGCGGACTGATGACGCTGGTCTACGGCGTCGTGAAGCGCGAGCCGGTGATCATCCTCGGACAATCGCTCGCGACCATCATCTATATCCGCAACATCATGCTGATCATCAAGAACCGCGGCCGCGCCTCGAAGACGCTCGATCGCTGAGCCCAGGTTCTAGTGCGGCAAGGCCGAGGCCGCGCCTGAGGTTGGCAGGGCCGCTGTCTCCGCCTCGGTCCTGCGATAATGCACGCCGGCCGCGTCGAGCACGGGATAGGCGACCGAGCAGATATGCGAGTGGATGCGCCTGAGGTCGCGCAGCACGTCGAGATGCAGCGACGTCGTTTCGATGGTTTCGGGGCGGCCCTCGCGCAGGCGGTCGAGATGTCGCTCGACCGCGGCGAGCTCGGTGTTGCGTAGCGCGGCTTTCTCCACCAGCAGCTTGCGCGCCTCGTTGGCATCGCCCGACATGAAGACCCCGAAGGCGATCCGCAGCGAGTCCATCGTGCGCTTGTGGAAGGCGGCGAGCTCGTCGGCCCCTTCCGCCGAAAACTGGAAGCGCCGCTTGATCTTCTTGGTGGCGAGCTCGCTCAGGCTCTTGTCGATGATGTCACCGATATGTTCGAGATTGATGGCGAAGGAGATGATCTCCATCGCACGCCGTCCTTCGCTCTCGTCGAGGCTGCCCCGCATCAGCTTGGTCACGTAGAGCTTGATGGCCTCGTCGAGACCGTCGACGAAATTGTCCATCTTGGAGACCTGGTCGACCAGGGCACGGTCGCCGGTCATCATCGCCGCCATCACCTTGCGCAGCATGACTTCAACGAGGTCGCCCATGCGCAGCGTCTCGCGGGCGGCGTCGGCGAGCGCCAGTGACGGCGTCTCCAGCGCGGTCTCGTCGAGATAGCGCGGCCGGGCTGGGTCGGCCTCCTGCACGCGATCCGGCAGGAGGCGGGTGAGTAGGCGCGACATGGTGTCGAGCAGGCCGATGAAGACGACGGCGGTGCCGACATTGAAGGCGATGTGGAAAGCCGCCGTCATCTTGGCGAGATCGGGCTGCCAGGCGTGCATGTGCTCGGCGATCGTGCCCAGGAAGGGCAGGACGAGGGCAATCCCGATCACGCGGTTGACGAGATTGCCGACCGGCAGGCGGTAGCTCGCAGGATCGTCACGCCTGGCGCCCTCGAACACGGGATTGATGGCACTGCCGAGATTGGCCCCGAGCACCAGCGCCAGCGCCGCGTCGGGCGTGATGAACTGCGAATAGGCCAGCGACATGATCAGCAGCACGCTGGCGACGCTCGAATGCACGGCCCAGGTGACGAGGGCGGCGATGACGATGCACAATATGGGATCGCCCGTGATGGCCGACATCACGATGCGGACGCCCGGTGCGTTCTCAGCCGGCGCCAGCGTGTCGAGCAGGATGTGCAGCGAGAGCAGCATCAGGCCGAGGCCGATGCAGACGCGGCCGATGTCCTTGATCCGCGATCGCGGGCCGGAGCGGAAGGCGACGAGGCCGAGCACGAACAGGACCGGCGCGACGGCTGCGATGTTGAACGACAGCACCTGCACGATCAGCGTCGTGCCGACATTGGCCCCGAGCATGATGGCGAGCGCCGCGGCGAGGCTGACGAGGCCTTCGGCGGCGAACGAGCTCGTGATCAGGGCGGTCGCGGTGCTGCTCTGGAGCAGCGCGGTGAGGCCGAGGCCGGCGGCGAAAGCGCTGCCGCGGTTGCTCAGCGCCTTGCCGAGCAGCCGCCGCAGGTCGGGACCGAAGGCGCGCAAGATCCCGCTGTGGACCATATGCAGGCCCCACAGCAACAGCGCAACGCCGCCCATCAGATCGAGCAGAACCAACGTTCCCATGCTCCGTGTCCGGATTGGAGTCGATTGGTGAGGCTAGCGCCAAATGCTTGAGGTTCAAACCTTTTGTTGGCGCGTCGGCGTTAACGTTTACGCCAGCTGCACGTTCCCGCGGCGCGTTGAGCGTCCGCCGCGGCGCGCGTTGGCGCGTCCGCAGTCGAGATGCCTTGTGAGCAGGCTCACATTGCCGCTTTGAGGGCAGCGAAGCCGCGGTCGAGATCGGCCTTGAGGTCGTCGACGCTTTCCAGTCCGATATGCAGGCGCAGCGTCGGGCCGCCGGGCGCCCACTTGGTCGCTGTGCGATAGGCATCGCAATCGAAGGGAATCGCAAGGCTCTCGAAGCCGCCCCATGAAAAGCCCATGCCGAACAGCTTGAGCGTGTTCAGCATGGTGTCGACGGCCTTCTGCGGCGCCGGCTTCAGCACGATGCTGAACAGGCCGGACGCGCCGGTGAAGTCGCGCTTCCAGATCGCGTGGCCGGGATCGGTCTCCAAGCCGGGATGCAGCACACGCGCGACCTCGGGCCGGCTAGCCAGCCAGCGCGCCATGTCGAGCCCTGAGCGGTGATGTTGTGCCAGCCGCACCGACAGCGTGCGCAGGCCGCGCAGCGCCAGGAAGACGTCGTCGGGTCCAGCGCAGACGCCGAGCAGGCGGATGCCCTCGGCGACCATCGGCCAGGCCTTGGCATTTGCCGAGATGGTGCCGAACATGATGTCGGAATGGCCGCCGATATATTTGGTTGCGGCCTGCATGCTGATGTCGACGCCCTGTTCGAGCGAGCGGTGATAGAGCGGCGTTGCCCAGGTGTTGTCATCGATGACGAGCGCGCCGCGCCCATGCGCGACCTCGGCGATGGCGCGGATGTCCGGCATCTCGAACGACTGCGAGCCTGGGGCCTCCACCAGCACGGCCCGGGTGTTGGGCTTGAACAGCTTGTCGATGCCGGCGCCGATCATCGGATCGAAATAGCTGGTCTCGACGCCAAAGCGGGTGAGCATGCCGTTGCAGAAATTGCGCGAGGGCCGATAGACGTTGTCGCAGACCAGGAGATGGTCTCCGGCCTTGAGCACCGAGAGCAGGGTGGTCGAGATCGCCGACAGCCCCGACGGCACGATGCCGACGCCGGCGCATTGCGGTCCCTCCAGCGCCATCAGCGTCTCCTGGAACGCCTTGGTGGTGGGGGAACCGTGACGGCCATAAGTGAACTCGCCGCGATGGGCGTGCAGGTCCTCGGCGGTCGGGTAGAGCACGGTCGAGCCGTGAAAGACCGGCGGATTGACGAACCCCTTCTGCGCCTTGGTGTCGCGGCCGGAGGTGACCAGCCGGGTCTCGGCCTGCTGCTCTTGGGGGTGCGAGGAATCCATGCGTCTGCTTTCAAAACCGCGTTTCCGCTCGGGCTTGGCGCCTGACGGGCTGGCCGAAAGGCCGCTGTCGTTAATAACAGAACACAGAAGAGTCCCGTCAACCCCTTGACCCGGCACGCCAGTCGTTCTGTGATGCGCAGGTGCTATTCAGTCGCCGCATGTTGAGGGGCCTGCCGCGACCTTCGATCCATCGTCTGACCGGACCTTGCGCCACAGCCATATCGGCGGGCGCCTGCGGCGGGGATTAAGGTATGGCCTCCCGGGATCGGCGGGTGTTCGGCAAGGTTTTCCAGCATGACTCTTGCAGGGCTGGCCTTGATACGCCTGGCCCTGGCAGCGATGATCCTGAGACAACGTTCCTTGAGACGACTTTGAAAGGCCCAAAGCCCATGAAACGCGTAACCCTGGCTCTCACCCTTGCTCTCGCCGCCGGCCTCTCCGCCCAAGCCGCCGACGCGCAAACGCTCAAGACGGTCAAGGACCGGGGCATGCTGTCCTGCGGTGTCAGCCAGGGCCTGCCGGGCTTCTCCTCGCCCGACGACAAGGGCAACTGGACCGGCCTCGACGTCGACGTCTGCAAGGCGATCGCCGGGGCGATCTTCAACGATGCGACCAAGGTCAAGTACGTGCCGCTGTCCGCCAAGGACCGGTTCACCGCGCTGCAATCCGGCGAAATCGACGTGCTCTCGCGCAACACCACCTGGACCATCTCGCGTGACACCTCGCTCGGCGCCAATTTTACCGGCGTGACCTATTATGACGGGCAGGGCTTCATGGTGAAGAAGTCGCTCAAGGTGAATTCGGCGCTCGAGCTCAACAGCGCCTCGGTCTGCGTGCAGACTGGCACTACCACCGAGCAAAATCTGGCCGACTACTTCAAAGCCAACAACATGAAGTACGAGGTGATCGCGTTCGGCACCAACGACGAAACGGTCAAGGCCTATGAGGCCGGACGCTGCGACGTCTTCACCACCGACCAGTCGGGCCTGTACGCCAATCGCCTGAAGCTTGCCAATCCCAACGACCACATGGTGCTTCCCGAGATCATCTCGAAGGAGCCGCTCGGCCCCATGGTGCGCCACGGCGACGATCAGTGGTTCGACATCGTGAAGTGGACCCTGTTCGCGATGGTCACCGCCGAAGAGCTTGGCGTGAGCTCGAAGAACGTCGACGAGAAAGCGAAGCTGGAAAATCCCGAGTTGAAGCGCGTCCTCGGCACCGACGGCAATTTCGGTGAACAACTCGGCCTGACCAAGGACTGGGTGGTGCGGGTCGTGAAGGCGGTCGGCAATTACGGCGAGGTGTTCGATCGCAATGTCGGCGCGGGCTCGCCGCTCGCCATCAATCGCGGTCTCAACAATCTCTGGAACAAGGGCGGTCTTCAGTACGCGCCGCCGATCCGCTGATCATCCTGATCCGCTGGCAGCGGCATGAGCACCGAGGCCCGAAAACCGCCACCCCAGATCGCGCTGAAGATCAGGCGCGTTCTGGGTGGCAAGGCAGGTTGGAACGGCATTGCAGTCCAGTTTGCCTTCGCGGCGATCCTGGGCTGGATCGGCTATGAGATCGTCTCCAATGCCCGCGCCAATCTCGAAAACCAGCACATCGCCGCCGGTTTCGGCTTCCTCAGGAATAATGCCGGCTTCGACGTCAACCAGACCCTGATCTCCTATACCGGTTCGGACACGTTCCTGCGCGTGTTCGTGGTCGGGCTCCTGAACACGCTCGTGGTCTCGGTGGTGGGCATCGTCTTCGCCACCTTGATCGGCTTCATCGTCGCGCTGTGCCGGCTGTCGCCCAATTGGCTGCTGTCGCGCGTCGGCGAGATCTATGTCGAGATCATCCGCAACCTGCCGCTGCTGTTCCAGATCCTGTTCTGGTACCTCGCGGTGCTGGCTGCCTTGCCCAATCCTCGGCAGAGCATCTCGCTGCTCGGCGTTGCCTTCATCAGCAATCGCGGCCTCGTCATTCCTAGCCCGATCGGCGGGAGCGGCCTGATGCCATTCCTGGCGATGCTGGCGCTCGGTATCGCCGCGTCACTGGTCTTGCGCTTCTATGCGCGGCGCGCGCTGTTTCAGGAAGGGCGGATGATCCGGATCTGGCCCACCGTGCTGGCCCTGCTGTTCGGGCTGCCGCTTGCCACGATGTTGGTGTTCGGTCTGCCCTTCACCTTCGAGCTGCCGCAGCTGAAGGGCTTCAATTTTGCCGGCGGATCGCGGATCATCCCGGAGTTCGTGGCGCTGACGCTGGCGCTGTCGACCTATACCGCCGCCTTCATCGCCGAGATTGTGCGCGCCGGAATCTTGTCCGTCCACAAGGGGCAGATGGAGGCGGGGGCCTCGCTCGGCCTCAGCCGCGGCAACACGCTGCGGCTGATCGTGGTGCCGCAGGCCATGCGCGTCATCGTGCCGCCGCTGACCAACCAGTACCTTAATCTCACCAAGAACTCGTCGCTGGCGGTCGCGATCGGCTATCCCGACCTCGTCTCGGTGTTCGCCGGCACGTCGCTGAGCCAGACCGGGCAGGCGATCGAGATCATCGCGATGACCATGGGCATCTATCTCCTGATCTCGCTGCTCACCAGCGCGATCATGAGCGTCTACGGGTGGCGCGTCAGCCGGAGTCTGGGCGCATGAGCGATATCGCCTCGAGCAGCTTCGTCCGCCGCGACCTGCTCACCGAGCGTCCCGCACCGATGAAGACCACGGGCTTTGTCGGGCTGATGCGCACGCGCCTGTTCAACTCGCCCACCAACATCCTGCTCACGATCGTCGGCGTCCTGCTGCTGTGGTTCACCATCGTTCCCTCGGTCAGGTTCCTGATGGTCGATGCGGTCTGGAGCGGCAAGGACCGCACGGCGTGCCTCACGGAGAACGCCGGCTTTGCGGTCGGCGCCTGCTGGCCCTACATCCAGGCCAAGCTGCCGCAATTGATCTATGGTTTTTATCCCGAGGCCGAGCGCTGGCGGGTCAACCTCGCGTTTGTCCTTGCGGCGGTCCTGCTTGTGCCATTGCTCGTGCCGCGTCTGCCGGCAAAGGGGCTCAACGCCAGTCTGTTCTTCTTCGCATTCCCAGTGGTCGCGTTCTTTCTGCTGCACGGTGGCGGCATCAAGGGCTTTGGCCTCAGTTGGACCGCCGGCCTGCTGGAATTGTTCGACGAGAGCATCATCGGCGCCGGGCAGGCCGTGCTCGGTTTCAGCAAGACTTCCGCCGTCGCGCCGCTGTTGTGGGCGGTCGGGAATTTCATCGTGCTGGTCGGCACGGCGATCTCCTGGCTGATCCTTCCGCTGACCTGGTTGCGCGATCAGATCCAGGGAGCGGGTCAGTCGGTCTGGGCCGATTTTGCCGTCACGACCGCAGTCGTGTCGTTGATCGCCTTCGGCCTCGGCGGCGGCTTGCGCACGGGTTGGCGCGCTCTGGCCTCGAGCATTGCTGCCTTCTTCGCCATCGCCGCGGTGATCAAGCTGATGGGTCTCGATCGCGGTGGACTGCCGGTCGTGACGACGAATTTGTGGGGCGGCCTCCTGGTGACGCTGGTGGTCTCCGTCACCGGCATCGTCACCTCGCTGCCGATCGGCATCGCGCTGGCGCTCGGCCGCCGCTCCACCATTCCGCTGATCCGGATCTTCTCGATCGCCTTCATCGAGTTCTGGCGCGGCGTGCCGCTGATCACGGTGCTGTTCTTCGCCACCTACATGCTGCCCCTGTTCCTGCCCGGCAATTTCACCGTCGACGGTCTCGTCCGCGCGCTGATCGGCATCGCGCTGTTCACGGGCGCCTACCAGGCCGAGAACGTCCGCGGCGGGCTCGCTGCGATCCCGCGAGGGCAGGGCGAGGCGGCCGCGGCCCTGGGGCTGTCCTGGTGGAAGACGACCTCGCTGATCGTGCTGCCGCAGGCGCTGCGTCACGTCATTCCGAACCTCGTCAACAGCTTCATCTCGTTGTTCAAGGACACCTCGCTGGTCTCGATCGTAGCGCTGTTCGACCTGTTGGGCTCGCTCAGGGCCTCGTTCTCGGACCCGAAATGGTCGACGCCTTCGACCGCGTTCACCGGCTTCGCCTTTGCCGGGATCATCTACTTCATCTTCTGCTTTGGAATGTCGCGCTACTCGCTGTTCGTCGAGCACCGCCTCAACGCCCACCGTCGCAACTGATCGAGGTCACCATGTCCGACCCCATCGTCAAGATTTCCGGCCTCAACAAATGGTACGGCGACTTTCACGTGCTGCGCGACATCGACCTTGCGGTCGAGAAGGGTGAGCGCATCGTGATCTGCGGGCCCTCGGGCTCCGGCAAGTCGACATTGATCCGCTGCATCAACGCGCTGGAGGAATTCCAGGAGGGCGAGATCGTCGTCGACGGCATCGCGCTCGGGCCCAACCTCAAGCACATCGACGCGGTGCGCCGCGAGGTCGGCATGGTGTTCCAGAGCTTCAACCTGTTCCCGCATCTGACCGTGCTGGAGAACTGCACGCTGGCGCCAATCTGGGTGCGCAACATCCCGAAGAAGGACGCCGAGATCAACGCGATGAAGTTCCTGGAGCGGGTCAAGATCCCGCATCAGGCCAACAAGTTTCCGGGGCAGATGTCCGGCGGCCAGCAGCAGCGCGTCGCAATCGCGCGGGCCCTGACGATGAACCCGAAGGTCATGCTGTTCGACGAGCCGACCTCGGCGCTCGACCCCGAGATGGTCAAGGAGGTGCTGGACACCATGGTGGACCTCGCCGAGGAGGGCATGACCATGCTGGTCGTCACCCACGAAATGGGCTTTGCCCGCGAGGTTGCCAACCGCGTGGTCTTCATGGATGCCGGCCAGATCATCGAGGCCAACACGCCGAACGAATTCTTTGCGGCGCCCCAGCACGCCCGCACGAAACTGTTCCTGAGCCAGATTTTGCGCTGAGCACCTGCCATCCGGAGACCGCGCCGGTCTGACCGGGCCGCCAGCCTGGCACCATCCGAATCAGCTGTGCCTCGTTCCGGACCAACTTCCGGAGAGAGACCTTGCAGAGCAGTGTCGGCGCGCGCGCATTCCAGAATGCACGATTGCAAAAGAAGTTGAAGAAGCAGGCGGACGCCGTCATGTCGCTCGCGGTCGAGGCGCTCCGGCAGGGCAGATTTGCCGAGGCCGAGACGCTCTGCCGCGGCATTGTGGAGGAGGTTCCGGATCATTTCCATGCCACGCACCTGCTTGGCCTTCGCGCCTATGAAGGCGGGCGGCTGGAGGAGGCGCAACAGCTGTTCGAGCGCGCGATTGCGCTCGATCCGCGCTCGCCCGATGCCCATGGAAATCTCGGCGCTGTGTATTTCGATCTGCAGAAATTCCAGGACGCCCGCGCATGCCAGGAGAAGGCCCTTGCGCTGAAGCCGAATTGTCCGATCACCCTCACCAATCTCGGCAATACGCTCCTGAACGTCGGCCTCGGCGAACAGGCGATCAGGCTGCACGAACGCGCTATCGGGCTGCGGCCCGACTACGCCGATGCATTTTGCAACCGCGGCATGGCGGAGCTGATGATCGGCCGGTCCGAGCGCGCCAAGGAGAGTTTCGATCGCGCCCTGTCGCTTCAGCCGCGTCATGCGGAAGCGATCGCCGGCAAGGGCATGGTGTGCATCGAGCTCCGGCATTACGAGGAGGCGGAAGCCGCCCTCGCCGCAGGCTTGGCGATCAAGCCGGGTTCACCGCGGATTCTGGCCCAGCGCGGACGGCTCAATTTCGATCTGCATCGGCTGGAGCAGGCGGCGGCGGACTTCGATGCGGCGCTGGCGCAATCGCCGCGGCTCGAGCTCGCGCTGCGTGGCAAGGCGCAGGTCAATCTTCTCTTGGGAAACACGACGCAGGCGATTGCGGCCGTCAAGACCCTGCTCGAGGACAATCCGCGGTCCGATTACGCAATCGTGCTTCTCGGCGCCTGCTACGCGAACCAGGGAGACGTCGCGACGGCGCTCGAGCACCTCGACGCGGCGCTCGAGATATCACCTGACTATGCGGATGCGATCGCACGCAAGATCTTCATCCTGGATTATCTGCCCGAGGCCGATTTCGCGGTCCAGCAGGCGGCGCGGAAATCCTGGTGGGATGCGATCGGCGCCAGGCTGCCGCAACGGACACTGCCGCCCCGGGCGCTCGATCCGGACAGGCGGATCGTCGTCGGCTATGTCGCGTCGGAATTCAGGAACCACTCGGCCGCGTTCGCGCTGTTGCCGGTGCTGCGCCAACACGATCACACGAGGTTCGAGATCGTCTGCTATTCCTGCTGGCCGCTGCAGGACGAGATTACCGAGAGATTCAAGCCTCTCGCGGACGTCTGGGTCGACGCCGCGCAGCTTTCGGACGACGAGCTGGCCGATCGCATCCAGGCAGACAAGATCGACATCCTGATCGACGTATCCGGGCATACGGCCGGCAACAGGCTGCCTGTCTTTGCCCGCAAGCCGGCCCCGATCCAGGTCACGGGTTTCGGACACGCTACGGGCACCGGCCTTCAGACCATGGATTACGTGCTCGCCGATCCCATCTTCATTCCGCAATCGGCGCGCCATTTGCTGGCCGAGAAAGTCCATGATCTGCCCTGCCTGATCACGATTGATCCCATCCTGGACGTGCCGCCCTCGGAGCTTCCCATGCTCCGGAACGGCCATGTGACCTTCGGCGTGTTCAACCGCATCTACAAGATCTCGGATGATGCGATCCGGGTGTGGTCGAAGGTGATGCGTGAGGTGAGGGGGTCGAAGATCATCATCAAGCACGGGCTGCTCGACGATGCCTTGCTGCGCGACGGCCTGATCGCGCGGTTCGTGGCTCAGGGCATTGCCGAAGACAATATCACCTGCCTGGGCTCGACCACGCGCCACGAGCATCTGCTGGCCTTTGCGCAAGTCGATATCTCCCTCGACACCTTCCCGCAAAATGGCGGCATCAGCACCTGGGAATCGCTCTATGCGGGCGTTCCGGTCGTCGCCAAGCTCGGCAATGGCTCTTCGGCACGCGCCGGCGGCTCCATCGTGGCGGCCGTCGGCCTCGGCGACTGGGTCGCCGAGGATGACGACGGCTACACCGCGATCGCGTGCAAATATGCGGCACAGCCCGCTCATCTGGCGAAATTGCGGGCGGAACTGCCGGCTCGGATCGCAGCCTCGCCTGCCGGCAACGTCGAACTTTACACGCGTGAGGTCGAAGCGGCCTATCGCCGGTTCTGGCACGATCATTGTGCCGCGGCCTCGGAACGCGGCGAGGTGGCGTAGCCCGACCTTGCGTTGCCCCCCGGGAAATCCCGGAGTCGCTGCCGGCCGGGTGACCGGCCGGCCATGGCTGCGAATCAGTTAGACTCGCCTCAGGGCATCCTCCGGAGAGACACCTTGCAGAACAGCGGCGGCGGCGCGCGCGCATTCCAGAATGCGCGATTGCAGAAAAAATTGATGAAGCAGGCCGATGCCGTCATCGCCGCTGCGGCGAACGCCTATGGCCAGTGCCGATATGCCGAGACCGAGGCGCTGTGCCGCGAAATCCTGAAAGCCCTTCCGGATCACGTCGACGCCATCCACCTGCTCGGCATGTGCGCCCATGACGGCCGGCGCTTCGAGGAGGCGCAGCAGCTGCTGGAGCGCGTGATTGCGCTCGATCCGCGCCTGCACGATGCCCATAACAACCTCGCGACCGTGCATTTCGACCTCGGCAATTACGAGGACGCGCGGCGCTGCCAGGAGAGGGCGATCGCGCTGAAGCCCAATTTCGCGGTGGCGCTGACCAATCTCGGCAACACGCTGATGCATATGGGGCTGTACGAGCAGGCGCTCGAAATGCACGAGCGCGCCATCAAGGTCAAACCGGATTATGCCGACGCGCTCTGCAATCGCGGCATGGTCGAACTCGTGCTTGGGCAGATCATGCGCGCCAAGGAGAGCTTCGATCGCGCCCTGCTGTTTCAGCCGCGTCACGCCGAGGCCATCGTCGGCAGCGGCATGGTCAGCATGGAGCTGCGGCACCACGAGGAGGCGGCAGCCAAGTTAGCCACGGCGCTTGCGATCAAGCCCGGCGCGCCGAGGATCCTGGCCCAGCGCGGGCGGCTCAGTTACGAGCTGCAGCGCCTCCACGAGGCGCTGGCGGATTTCGATGCGGCGCTTGCGATTTCGCCCAAGCTCGAACTGGCCCTTCGGGGCAAGGCTCAGGTCTGCCTCGTCATGGGAAAGACCGCGCAGGCGATGGCGGCGGCGACGACCTTGATCGAGCGCAACCCGCGCTCCGAGATGGGGTTGGCGCTGATGGGCTTCGCTTATTCGAACCAGGGAGAGATGGACGCTGCGATCGAATATCTCGATCGTGCGCTGGCGCTCCGGCCGGACTATGGAGACGCGATCAGAGGCAAGATCTTCCTGCTGGACTACCTCGCGGATGCCGATTTCGCGGTCCAGCAGGCTGTACGAAAGTCATGGTGGGATGCGATCGGCTCGAAGATTCCGCAAAGGACGCTGCCGAAGCGGCCGCTGGATCCGGACAAGCAGATCGTGGTCGGATATGTCGCGGCCGAATTCCGGCAACACTCGGCGGGGCTCACCTTGCTGCCCGTGTTGCGCCATCATGATCACGCCAAGTTCAAGATCATCTGCTACTACTCCTGGCCGGGAGCGGACGAGTACACCGCCATGTTCAAGCAAATGGCGGACGTCTGGGTCGACGCTTGGCAAATGTCGGATGACGAACTCGCCGATCGCATTCAGGCCGACAATGTCGACATCCTGATCGACGTTTCGGGCCACACCACCGGCAACCGGCTGCAATGCTTCGCGCGGAAGCCGGCTCCGATCCAGGCAACCGGCTTCGGACACGCGACGGGCACGGGCATGCAGACCATGGACTACGTGCTCGCGGATCCCATTTTCATTCCGCCATCGGCTCGACATTTGTTTCCGGAGAAAATCTACGATCTGCCGTGCCTGATCACGATGGAGCCGGTCACCAATCTGCAGCCTTCCGAACTGCCAATGCTCCGCAACGGCTACGTCACCTTCGGCGTGTTCAACCGCATCTACAAGATCTCGGATGATGCGATCCGTGTGTGGTCGCGCATCATGCGGGAGGTGCCGGGATCAAAGATCATCCTCAAGCATGGTTTGCTCGATGATGTCTTGCTGCGCGATAACCTGATCGCACGCTTCATCGCGCAGGGCATTGCCGAGGAGGACATCACGTGCCTCGGCACCACCTCGCGCGACGATCACCTGATGGCCTTTGACAAGATCGATATTTCGCTCGACACGTTCCCGCAGAATGGCGGCATCAGCACCTGGGAATCCCTCTACAAGGGCGTTCCCGTCGTCGCCAAGCTCGGCATTGGAGCTTCTTCGCGTGCCGGCGCCTCCATCGTGGCCGCCGTCGGTCTCGGCGACTGGGTCGCCGAGGATGACGACGGCTATGTCGAGATCGCCCGCAAATATGCGTCGCAGCCCGAGCATCTGGTGAAGTTGCGCGCGGGCTTGCCGGCTCAGATCGCAGCCTCGCCCGCCGGCAATGTCGAGATCTATACGCGTGAGCTCGAAGCGGGTTACCGTCAGTTCTGGCGCGACTATTGTGCCGCAGGCGCGGAAAGCGGCGACGCTGCGGTAAGCGGGGCAGACGCATCCGGCGGTTCCTGAGCCGGATCCTGCAACACGCCCCGGAACGCCCGGAGGGATTTCCGCTCCGGCCGACCGGCCGGCCCGGAACGCGAATCAGTTAGACTCGCCACGGGCCATCTTCCGGAGAGACATCTTGCAGAGCAGCGCCGGGGCGCGCGCATTCCAGAATGCGCGGTTGCAGAAGAAATTGAAGAAGCAGGTCGACGCCATCATCGCTGCCGCGGCGAGCGCCTATGGCCAGGGCAGACATGCGGAGACCGAGGCGCTCTGCCGTCAGATCCTGCAAGCCATTCCGGATCATTTCGACGCGACGCATCTGCTCGGCCTGAGCGCGCAACAGGGCGGGCGCCTGGAGGAGGCGCAACAATTGCTCGAGCGCGCGATCGCGATCGATCCGCGTTCGCACGAGGCCCATAACAATCTCGCGGCTGTGCATTTGGCCCTTCAGAAATTCGAGGCCGCCCGTACATGTCAGGAGAAGGCGATCGCGCTGAAGCCGAATTTTCTGCCGGCTCTGGTAGGCCTCGGCAATACCTCGCTTCAGATGAACCTGCCCGAACAGGCGATCGAGATGTACGATCGCGCCATCAAGCTGAAGCCCGATTATACCGATGCGCTCTGCAATCGTGGTCTGGCCGAGCTGGCGCTGGGCCGGTTTGCCCCTGCCATGCAAAGCTTCGAGCGCGCGCTGTTGTTTCAGCCGCGCCATGTCGAGGCGCTCGTCGGCAAGGCGGTGGTCGGCCTGGAGCTCAAGCATTACGATGATGCGGAAGCTGCTCTCGCGGCGGCGCTCGCAATCAGGCCCGCTTCGGCGAAGATACTGGCGCAACGCGGGCGGCTCAATTACGAGCTGCAGCGCATGGAACCGGCGATCGCCGATTTCGAGGCGGCGCTTGCGATTTCGCCCAAGCTCGAACTGGCTCTCCGAGGCAAGGCACAGGCTTGCCTCGTGATGGGAAAGACAGCGCAGGCGATAGCGGCCGCTGCGGCCTTGATCGAGCGAAATCCGCGCTCGGAGACAGGGCTGGCGCTGATGGGCTTTGCTCATTCGAACCAGGGGGACATGGACGCCGCGATCGAATATCTCGATCGCGCCCTGGCGATCCGGCCGGACTATGAAGATGCGATCCGGGGAAAGATCTTCTTGCAGGACTTCCGTGCCGAGGCCGATTTCGCGCTCCAGCAGGCGGTGCGATGGGATTGGTGGGACGTGATCGGCTCCAGGATACCGCGGCGGACGCTGCCGAAGCGGCCGCTCGATCCGGACAAGCAGATTGTGGTCGGCTATGTCGCTTCCGAATTCCGACAGCACTCGGCGGGGCTGACTTTGCTGCCGGTGCTGCGCCATCATGATCACACCAACTTCAAGATCATCTGCTATTCGTGCTCGCCGTCACGAGACGAGATGACCGCCAACTTCAAGTCGCTGGCGGACGTCTGGGTCGATGCGTGGCAGCTCTCGGACGACGAGCTCGCCGATCGCATCCAGGCCGACCATGTCGACATTCTGATCGACGTTTCGGGCCACACGACCGGCAACAGGCTGCAGGTCTTCGCGCGGAAGCCGGCTCCGATCCAGGCCACCGGATTCGGACACGCGACGGGCACGGGCATGCAGACCATGGACTATGTGCTCGCGGACCCCGTCTTCATTCCGCAATCGGCACGGCATCTGCTGGCCGAAAAGGTGTTTGACCTGCCGTGCCTCAACACCATCGATCCGATCCTGGATGTGCCGCCGTCGGACCTTCCCATGCTCCGCAACGGCCATGTGACCTTCGGCGTGTTCAACCGTGTCAACAAGATCTCGGCCGAGGCGATCCGGGTGTGGTCGAGCGTGATGCACGAGGTGATCGGATCGAAGATCATCATCAAACATACGCTGCTTGACGATCCCATGATCCGCGACGGCCTGCTTGCGAGACTCGTGAACCAGGGCATCCCCGAACAGAACATCACCTGCCTGGGCTCGTCAGGGCGGGCGGATCATCTGCGGACCTTCGCGCAAGTCGATATTTCGCTCGATCCATTCCCGCAGAATGGCGGCATCAGCACCTGGGAATCCCTCTATGCGGGCGTTCCTGTCGTGGCCAAGCTCGGTCATGGCGCCTCATCGCGTGCCGGCGGCGCCATCGTGGCGGCGGTCGGGCTTAACGACTGGGTCGCCGAGGATGACGACGGCTATGTCGAGATCGCCCGCAAGTTTGCGTCGCAGCCCGAGCATCTGGCTAAATTGCGCGCGGGCCTACCGGCTCGGATCGCAGCTTCGCCAGCCGGCAATGTCGAGATCTACACGCGTGAGCTCGAAGCGGGTTATCGTCAGTTCTGGCGCGACTATTGTGCCGCCGCTGCGGGGTGAGGCAACGCCGTCGCCGGCGAGGCGGGCGCGCCCAGCGGTTCCTGAGCCAGGACAGTCCAGCGCGGGCCCGGGATATCCCGGGTAATTTCCGGTCTCGCCGACCGTCAGGCTAACTGCGCGAATCAGCTAGACTCGCCGAGCACCATCTCCCGGAGAGACATCTTGCAGAGCAGCGCCGGCGCGCGCGCATTCCAGAATGCGCGGTTGCAGAAGAAATTGAAGAAGCAGGCCGACGGTATCATCTCCGCAGCGGCGAGCGCCTATGGCCAGGGTAGATATGCGGAGAGCGAGGCGCTTTGCCGCCAGATCGTGCAAGCCGTTCCGGATCATTTCGACGCTACGCATTTGCTCGGCTTGAGCGTGCAACAAAGCGGGCGGCTGCAGGAGGCGCAGCAGCTGCTGGAGCGCGCAATCGCGATCGAGCCACGCTCGCACGAGGCCCACAACAATCTCGCGGCAGTGCATCTGGCCCTTCAGAAATTTGACGCCGCTCGCGCCTGTCAGGAAAAGGCGATCGCGCTGAAGCCGAACTTTGCGCCGGCCTTGGCCGGCCTTGGCAATACCTTGCTTCAGATGAACCTGCCCGAACAGGCCATCGAGCTGTACGACCGCGCCATCGCCCTGAAGCCCGACAATGCCGATGCGCTCTGCAATCGTGGCCTCGCCGAGCTGGCGCTGGGCCGATTTGACCGCGCCAGGCAGAGTTTCGAGCGCGCTCTGTTGTTTCAGCCGCGTCACGCCGAAGCCCTTATCGGCAAGGGCGTGGTCGGGATCGAGCTCAAGCATTACGACGAGGCGGAAGCCGCGCTCGCAGCGGCGTTCGCGATCAGGCCAGGTTCGGCGAAGCTCCTGGCGCACCGCGGACGGCTCAATCTTGCGCTGTCGCGGCTGGAACAGGCGGCGGCGGATTTTGACGCAGCCCTTGCGCTTTCACCGAAGCTCGAAATTGCGTTGCGGGGGAAGGCGGAAGTCGCGTTGAGCATGGGTAATACCGCGCAGGCGATCCTGGCCTGCACGGCTTTGCTCGAAGAAAATCCGCGCTCGGCGATCGCATTGGCGCTGCTGAGCTCCTGTTTTGCCAACCAGGGCGAAATCGCAGCCGCAATCGAACATCTCGACGCCGCGCTCGCAATCGCGCCGGACCAGCCGGACCTGCTCGCGCGGAAGATCTATTTTCTGGACTTTCTCTCCGACGCCGATTTCGCGATCCAGCAAGCGGCGCGCAAATCCTGGGGGGATGCGATCGGCGCCAGATTGGCGCAGAGGACGCACGCACCCCGACAACTCGATCCTGACAGACGGATCGTGGTCGGGTATGTCGCGGCCGAGTTCTGGTACCACTCAGCGGCGTTCGGTCTTTTGCCGGTGCTGCGCCACCATGATCACGCCAAGTTCGAGATCGTCTGCTATTCGTGCTCGCCGGTACGAGATGAGATGACCGCCAAGTTCAAGTCGCTGGCGGACGTCTGGGTCGACGCCTGGCAGCTTTCGGACGACGAACTGGCCGATCGTATCGAGGCTGACAAGATTGATATCCTGATCGACGTGTCAGGGCATACGACCGGCAACAGGCTCCCGGTCTTCGCCCGCAAGCCCGCCCCGATCCAGGTCACGGGCTTCGGACATGCCACGGGCACCGGCCTTCAGACCATGGACTACGTGCTCGCCGATCCGATCTTCATTCCGGAATCGGCCCGTGGTCTACTGGCTGAAAAGGTCTGCGATCTACCTTGCCTGATCACGATCGATCCCATCCTGGATGTGCCTGCTTCGGAGCTTCCCATGCTCCGCAACGGCCATGTGACCTTTGGCGTTTTCAATCGCATCTCCAAGATCTCGGATGAGGCCATCCGCGTGTGGTCGAGGGCGATGCGCGAGGTGCCCGGATCCAGGATCATCATCAAGCATACGCTGCTTGACGATCCCATGCTGCGCGACGGTCTTCTTGCGCGGCTCGTGAACCAGGGCATCCCCGAACAGAACATCACCTGCCTGGGCTCGTCAGGGCGGGCGGATCATCTGCGGACCTTCGCGCAAGTCGATATTTC